>NZ_JALNUG010000005.1:0-348319 GCF_026540675.1 Bacillus sp. GC_Bacil_1 | reverse complement strand
GCCATAAAAAATGCACCTCCAATTGTTAGACTGTGTCTAACAATTGGGGTGCACTTCAATTATTGGATGGCTTTTGTTATGTTACGTGTGTAAAGTTATTTTAAAATAACGACAGGGTAATAGGTGAGATTATAACAATATTTGTGTAAGAGAATAAAAAATGTAGATAATTTCGATTTTCAAAAAAATCAATTTGAAAATATGTTTTTATTTTGCAACTAAATATGTTACTATATGTGTGATAAAAACAAAGAGGTCTGACAACTATACTCCACGTAATAACACTCTAATGATTTAAAAATTCAAAAAACTCAAAATTCAAAAATAACAATTGTATTAATGATTAGAGTAAAAATAAGGGGAATGGAGAAATTATGGAGAAAGACACTGCTTTGTAAGGGGCATATTTTATCATCTTGAGCAGAGAGGAGGATGCATAGCATATTGTAAAATATAGAGATAAACAATGAAAAAGTGCTATGCAAATGAAGAGCATGAAGGGACGTTTAAGGCCAGGTGATACGGTAGCAATTGGTTTGATGCTATTTGCATTATTTTTAGGAGCAGGAAATTTAATTTTCCCGCCAGTTTTAGGTCAACAAGCAGGAGAGAATGTTTGGATTGCTACAATAGGATTCCTTGTAACGGGAGTCGGATTACCCCTACTAGCTGTAACAGCTGTCGCGTTTGTAGAGGGGGACTTGAAAGCGCTATCTTCTAGAGTCCACCCTATATTTGCGTTTATTTTCCCATTGATTAGTTATTTAGCAATTGGACCATTTTTCGCGATTCCGCGTACTGGAGCTGTTTCGTTTGAAATGGGTATGAAGCCGTTTTTATCAGAGGCAATGGTTTCAGAGTGGTACATGCTATTTCTTTTCACGATAGTTTTCTTCGGAATAACGTGGTATTTATCATTAAATCCATCTAAATTAGTGGATTGGTTTGGAAAGTTTCTTACGCCACTATTGGTATTAATTGTTGCTGTTATTGTCGGAAAGGCAATTATTGATCCAATTGGAGAGCCGGCTGCGCCGTTAGCTGCTTACAAAGAAAATGCTTTCTTTGGTGGATTTATTCAAGGGTATTTAACGATGGATGCAATTAGTGCTCTCGTATTTGGAATTGTCGTTGTACAAGTTATTCGCTCTAAAGGGATAAAAGAGAGTAGCCAAATTGCAAAAATAACAGTCGTATCAGGTATTATTGCTGTACTTGGTTTAACGTTAATCTATTTATCACTTGCTTATCTTGGTTCAACAAGTACATCACTTGGTGTCTCAGAAAACGGTGGTCTTATTTTAACGAATGTTGTAAATGAGCTATATGGGACGAGTGGTAAAGTTTTATTAGGGCTTGTTATTATACTCGCTTGTTTAACAACTTCTGTTGGGTTAACATCTGCGTGTGCGGGTTTCTTTACAAACTTATTCCCAAAACTTTCGCATAAAACGATTGTAACAATGGTATGTGTATTTAGTTTAATTGTATCTAACCTAGGTTTAACACAATTAATCGCAGTAACATTACCTGTGTTAATGATCATTTATCCAGTTGCAATTGTATTAATTGTACTTTCGTATTTCCATAAGTGGATTGGGAAGCGGAATACAATTTATATTGGAGCTATTTTAGGTGCATTGTTAATTAGTTTCTTTAACGGTTTAGAAAGTGCGAAAATTAAAATTGACGCGATTTCTAATGTACTACAAATGTTACCGTTATATAACGAAGGAATCGGATGGTTAATTCCATCATGTATTGGCGGGATTCTCGGTTTCTTCTTCTATAAATCAAATGAATCAAGTGAATTACAAAAGAAAGGTGCTTAGGCACCTTTCTTTTTTTGAAGGGAATTTTTGTATTTTGTCTAAGTAATAATTGGGGGGAATGATAAATGGCTAATTTTGAAGATTTTTTAAATTTGGATTTGAGAATTGGAACTGTAATACATGCAGAGGAATTTAAAGAAGCGAGAGTACCAGCGATTAAACTAGCAATAGATTTTGGAGAAATCGGGATAAAGCAGTCAAGTGCTCAAATTACGAAAAGGTATATTCCAGAAGATTTAATCGGTCAACAAATCGTTGCTGTTGTAAACTTTCCACCAAAGCGTGTAGCTGGATTCAAATCAGAAGTGCTTGTGCTTGGTGGTGTTCCTGAAGCTGATGATGTTGTGTTACTTCAGCCTAATATGGAATTGCCAAATGGAACGAAAATTAGCTAGGGTGAAGGTAGGGGCTAATATGGATATCGGACGAGAATATTTGCAATGTGCGATTTCGAACTTTGAAGCAACAAAGAAGCAAGGGGAACGGGCACTTTCTCAATTATCATATGAACAAATACAATGGTATTCTCATGAAGAAACAAATAGTATAGCGATTATTATAAAGCATCTGCACGGTAATATGCGTTCTAGATGGACGGATTTTTTAACGTTTGATGGTGAAAAAACCGATCGTAATCGAGATGGTGAATTTGAGGGATGCTATCATTCAAAAGAAGAAGCCCTTATAGCTTGGCAAGAAGGATGGAAATATGTTTTTAATACGATGAATACTTTAGCGCCGGAGCACTTATTGAAGACGGTATACATTCGCGGTGAAGCACATACTGTCATGCAAGCAATTGAAAGGCAAATTTCTCATTATGCATTGCATATTGGTCAGATTATTTACATTGGGAAGATGTTAAAAGAAAATGAGTGGGAATGTTTAAGTATTCCGAGAGGTCAGTCTGCACGTTATGTAGAGAAAAAACGTTCAATATAATAATAAGAAAGAAACCGATAAAAAATGGGAAATAAGAAAATCAGCCAAATAATAGATGGTTCTGTAATCATAAGAATGCTGCCAAAAATAAGTCCATACATAATAAGAAAGAAATTGAAAAGTGTATTTACTGGGATAAATCGTGAGAGGAACACTTGCTGTCGTTTAAAACAATCACTGTGAAATAAATAAAAGCGGAAGTACCATGTGGCGGTAATAAGATCTTTCTTTCTCACAATTCTTTTTTTGCATGTATGACAGATAAATGTTGGTTGCATTTCATTACGCTCCATTTTTTATTTTTATAATAATGTGAGACATAAGTAGGTACAACGTGTATGTTCCTATATACGCTCCTGCAATAAGGAAAAATGGATTCAGTAAAATCCCATGAATGCTCGTCATGAAAACTAAATCTTGTATTAAAACATCGTATATATTAATGGAAATAATTGTACCGAGTACATACAGTGCCAAGTACGCAGAAATATGTAGTACAATAGAGACTTTTGGATGCTTAGCGGACAAATAAAAAATGAATGATAGAGCGATTGGTAATATTCCTATTAATAGCTTCAATTCATTTCACCTCATTAACAATATAGCCGAAATTTTAACGGTCTATTCTCTAGGGCTTGTACATAACTTGAAATAGAGAGGTGATAGTATGAATCGGGGCTTTTTTTTTATGAAGTTTACAAGTATGCGTAAGTTAGTTTTATTTGTTATTACTACAGTGCTAGCGACTTTTTTTCTTATTAGTATGATGGTAACCTCTATGAAAGAGACGAAGTCAACGTATTTATATAATTGGTTAAATGAGTTATCGATGAATGGTTACATGTATGTACTTGGAAAAGAGAATCATTATTTTACACAGGAGTATCGAAAGTTGAATCAAGATTTTTCAATTTCTTCTTTTCTCTTTTCTATGGCTACAAATATTCGCTTTAATGATGTACGCAGTTTTGTCGGGAAAGAGCTACCCGGGTTTGGTAAGTACGATACAGAAATTGTTATTGCGGGTGAGGGCACAAACTATTCTAACTTACCGATAGAGTCGAGTGTACCTCTTGAAGAAGTAGTGAAAGAACGGACTAGTGGAACTGGACAAGCACCTAAACAAGATACGAATAAAGAGAAAAAACAGCCGTCCCAAACGACCGGGAAAAGACAAGTTGCGTTTATTTATCATACACATAGCTGGGAATCTTATTTACCTTTACTTAACTTAACGAATGACCCGAATCCGAATAAAGCAACGAGTTCTGTATCGAATATTTCTATATTAGGAGATCGTTTCCGTGAACAACTAGAAGGTGAAGGGATTGGAGCTACTAACGATAAGAGTGATGTTGGTCAAAAGTTAATAAGTAAGGGTTTAAACAGTAATAGTTCGTATAAAATGTCACGAGAAATTGTGCAGCAAGCTATGGCTGGAAATAAAGATCTTCAATACTTTTTTGATTTGCATCGTGATAGTGCTCGAAAGAATGTAACGACAAAAACAATTGGAGATAAATCATATGCGAAGCTTGCATTTGTAGTAGGGAAAGGAAATAAAAATTATGAAAAAAACTTACAATTAGCGACAGCTTTACATGAGGCGATTAATAAGAAATATCCAGGAGTGAGTCGTGGGGTCATTCAAAAAGGTTTTCAAACAGGAAATGGAATCTATAATCAAGATTTATCAGGACAAGCGATATTAATAGAAGTTGGCGGTGTAGATAATACGGAGGAAGAATTGAATCGATCAATTGATGCACTTGCTAAAGCATTTGGTGAATATTTTTGGCAGGCAGAAAAAGTGAATGGATAAAGTGAAACGTGAATTAGCCAGGACATCTATCGATAATTATTAGCGCACTTCAATCTTGAAAAAACGTAAGTGTAATGCTTGCGTTTTTTCTTTGTAATGGTGAGACGTCACAGAATAGACATAATTTGTCGTTGTTATAGTAATATCGAAATTTGTCAATTTATAGTAGGAGATTTACAAAGGAATTTTCGGGAAAGTAGAGAAAATCTTTTTATAAGGAAAACTTTTTATTATGAAACTGGTAGGGTGATTGAAGTGATTAGGGAAATCGAAATAGAAGATGCAGCATCATTTTTGCAATTAAGTAAGCAATTAGATGAAGAAACGAAGTTTATGCTATATGAACCAGGAGAAAGGAAAACTACAGTTGAGCAACAAGAAAAAATGATCCAGCGATTTATAGAAATTGAATATGCAACAATATTTGTAGCAGTTGAAGATGAGAGAATAATAGGTTTTATATTAGTGAATGGAAATAACATTCAAAGAAAGAGGCATGTGGCAAGCATTGTAATTGGTATTTTGCAAGAGTATAACGGGCGAGGTATTGGGACGAGATTGTTTAAAGAGGTTGAGAAGTGGGCAAAATTACATGATGTATGGCGTTTAGAATTAACAGTAATGGCCCACAATACAAGAGCTCAGGCACTATATAAAAAAGCTGGATTTGAGAAAGAAGGTGTCAAAAAAGCTGCTCTTATTATCGATGGAAAGGACATCGATGAGTATGAAATGGCCAAATTATTAAAATAAGAGGTCGTTATATGAAAAAAAGATGGGCACTACTCGGTATCGTAGCTGCAATAATTATTGTTGGAGTAGCAGGAATCAATTATAAAATGTATAAGGATAAGCAGGCGCGGGAAGTAAGTGTAAATAGTATATTTCCAAAAGCGAAAGAAACGATTGCTAATATGGATGGGGATATTGCGGTAATTAATAATCCGAATTCAATGCTTGTTCTTGTGAATAAAAGTAGGCGTTTACCAGATGGTTATAGACCGCCAGATTTAGTTATTCCGAAAGTGCGCTACTCTAGTGAAGGTGATCAAGAAAAGAAAAAGATGAGAAAAGAGGCAGCGAGGGCGCTTGAGGAAATGTTCCAGCAAGCTAACAACGAGCGTATTTTCCTTTTTGCAGTTTCTGGATTTAGATCCTTTGATCGACAAAAAGCATTAAATACGATGTATAAAAAACAAGATGGGGAAGCAAAAACAGCAATGTCTAGCGCGGTTCCTGGCACAAGTGAGCATCAAACTGGATTAGCTATGGATATTACGTCTCAATCTGCTAAATTTCAGTTAGAGACGGTTTTTGGGGAAACGAAAGAAGGTCAGTGGCTTTCTGAAAATGCCCATAAATTTGGTTTTGTGATTCGATACACAAAAGCGAAAGAAACGATTACGGGCTATCGGTATGAACCATGGCACGTAAGGTATGTGGGAAATCCACAAGCTACATATTTGTATGATAATCAACTGACGCTTGAAGAAGTAACAGAGTAAATGATTGAGGGGAGAGACGTATAATGAAGATGTTATATAAGAAAAAAGTACATGCATATATTACAAGAGAAAAAGAGGGGGTTATGCAATTACTGGTTTTTAAACATCGTGATATACATGAAGCTGGTATTCAAGTGCCAGGGGGAACGGTTGATGAAGGTGAAACGTTAGAAGCGGCTATATTGCGTGAAGTACAGGAAGAATCCGGATTGCGTCATTTATGTATAGAGCGTTTTTTAGCAGATTACATTATACATGTGAAGGAAAAACAGGAATATGAAAAACGGCACTTTTTTCATGTAACTTTACTAACTGATGTAAAAGATACATGGGAACATATAGTAAGTGCTGGTGAGAAAGATCAAGGTTTAGCGTTTAGCTACGAATGGGTTAATATTGCAAAATGCCCTGAATTAGCAGGGAAACAAGGAGAGTTTTTACACTTATTAGATGAGATATATGTAAAGTAATAAAAGAGTCTGAAGCGACAGTTCATTCGTTTCAGACTCTTTTTATTTTTCGGGAAATTAAAGGCTTTTTGAATAGATAAATTGAATTTCTTTAAAGGAATATTAGTTTGGAATAGTTGGGGTGAAAAGATGAAAAAGTAAGAGTTATACGCAAAAAAGTTGCTATAAGGGAGAATATAAATGGAGATTCAGTTTAATCCAGTATTAAAAAAAGAATTAACAATTCATGATATACAAACCGAAATGGAATCTGGGCAGTTAACTTCAAAGGAATTAGTGATGTATTATCTTCATAGAATCGCAAAGTATGACCAAGACGGACCGGAAATTAATTCTATTTTAGAAATCAATCCAGATGCTATTTTTATTGCAGAAGCGTTAGATTATGAAAGAAAGACAAAAGGTATAAGGGGTCCATTACATGGTATACCTGTTTTGCTTAAAGACAATATTGAAACGAATGACTCCATGCATACAAGTGCAGGTACGATTGCTCTAGAACAAAATATAAGCAGTGAAGATGCATTTCTCGTTACAAAATTACGAGAAGCCGGAGCAGTAATAATAGGAAAAACAAATATGACAGAATTAGCAAATGCAATGTCTTTTGAAATGTGGACTGGATATAGTGCAAGAGGTGGTCAAACAATCAATCCATACGGAACGGGCAAGGACCATATGTTTGTTGGCGGATCTAGTACAGGATCTGCGATAGCAGTTGCCGCTAACTTTACAGTAGTATCTATTGGGACAGAAACCGATGCTTCTATTTTGAGCCCTGCTGTTCAAAATTCTGTAGTAGGTATTAAACCGACTGTCGGTTTAATTAGTCGTAGAGGAATTATTCCATTTACTTATTCGCAAGATACAGCTGGACCATTTGCTAGAACGGTAACAGATGCTGCTATTTTGCTAGGGAGTTTAATTGGAGTAGATGAGAAAGATGTTGCTACTCATAGAAGTGAAGGTAGGGCAGAGCAGGATTATACAAAATATCTTAATGTTAATGGCTTAAATGGAGCGAAGATTGGTGTGTTTAACGATGCACCAAAAGATTATTACGAAAATGGTGAGTATGATGAAATCTTGTTTAAGGAAACGATCCAAGTATTACGTAATGAAGGAGCGACAGTAGTAGAAAATATTAATATTCCTTCTTTTCATAGAGAATGGAGTTGGGGAGTGCCGCTTTATGAACTGAAACATAGTTTAGATAACTATCTTTCTAAATTACCTTCTACTATTCCGGTACATTCTATTTCGGAGTTAATGGAGTTTAATAAAAACATAGCAGAAAGAGCTTTAAAATATGGACAAACTAAGTTAGAGGGAAGAAAAGATTTTCCTAATACGTTACGAAATCCAGAATATTTAAATGCAAGATTAGAAGATATATATTTTTCACAAGAACAAGGCATTGATTTTGCATTGGAAAAATATAATCTTGATGCGATACTGTTTCCTTCCTATATAGCTTCTACTATATGTGCGAAAGCGGGTTATCCGTCTATAGCAATACCTGCAGGGTATATGGAAAGCGGGAGACCTTTTGGAATTACGATTGCAAGTACTGCCTTTAGTGAAGGGATGTTAATTAAGCTAGCTTACGCTTTTGAACAGGCGACAAAACATAGAAAAATCCCAAACTTGTCATGAATAGAATAAACAAAAAGGACAGGGAATGCCTGTCCTTTTTGTTTTAGTGATTAAAGTGAAATATCGTTCTGCTCTGTTTTATGATATTTTAATAAACTAAAAGATAAACAAGCGGAACATAAAATAAGAATAGAAGCGATGATATAAATTGTACGAACACCGAACATATCAGTAATAATGCCAACACTAAGCATAGATAGTCCAGAGGCTGTTGAAAGAAGTACACCGTGTGCTGTATACATTTTTGATAATAAAGCAGGGGCGACACTTGATTGTAAAACAGTCGTTTGGGAAATATCTCTAATTTGATAACATGGTCCCATTAGAACACATAGAAAAAGCGCAATAAATCCGCTGCTCGTCATACCATATAAAAATGTAAGAATGCTAAATATAAGAGAGCCAATCGACATAGATCGTATTAAGTTGTTTTGAATATAGGAACTCATTTTCCATGCTAATAGACCACCGATTAACGTGCCAACATAATAACTTGTATTAATATATCCCCACCATTCTTCGCCTTTATGAAGAATAGTCGTAACATATGCCATCGTAATAGCGCCAATCCATATTGTCCCGGCGAAAGTTTCAATTAAGTCCATATATGTAACGGTACGGAGAGAAGGATTTTGAAATAAGAGTTTCCAACCTTCCGATAAAGCAGTACTTTTTGAAGAGGGAGGATCTGCTATTCGTTCAGTATGTATGGTACGTAATGAAAAGTGTAATGCAATACATCCAAAAATCATTAACATGTTATTAATCATGAGTGTAGATGTAGCGCCAATGAGAAGAACGATAACACTCGTAAATGAATAAGCGGCGGCTTGCGCAATTTGTGTTGAAAAGGAAAAGATACTATTTACTTTTACTAATTTTTCTTTCGGTGTAAGGCGCGGAAGAATGCTGTATAGTAATGGAGCGCTCCATCCACTACATAATGAAATGAAAAAAATAAAAGTTAATAGAGCTATAATGTTTGTGGATAAGACCGGAAACAAAATCATTAATAATAGTAAAAAGACTGTTTTTAGCCATTGTAGCGTATATAACAACGTATAAGACGGAAAACGATTTATTATTAGTGGTGCAGAGATGTTAGCAATTAGATTTGTGATAACTTGTAATAATGGAAAAAGAGCAGTAATAGTAGCTGATTTAGTTGCTATATAAATATGAGTTGTAATAATCATTACATATACGATGTCAGCGAGAGTAATGCATGTTTTGGAACCTAAGTAGTAGGTTAGTGACAGGTTTCTCAATAAGAATAACACCTCTATAAAAATAGTATTTAGTAATTAGAATAATTGTAATTTAAAAAATGAAATTTTTAAAGAATTTAATTTTTTGTCACTTTTTGAAAGGGATTTTCATGTATAATGAAGAATATATTGATATAGTATTATATTAATAATTATTGTAACAGTGAGTATGTACAATAGCTTGTAGCAAACGCCCAAGTGTAAGAAAGGGCGGATAAACCATTCTTTTCTTCATATACATATAGAAAATGAGAAAGAAAGTGAGGGTTGCATATGGCTGCTTGGGTAATTTGGTTTATAATAGCTGGTATTTTATTTATTGCAGAAATGTTGTCGATTACATTTTACATGCTTTGGCTTGGAATTGGAGCTGTTGTCGGAGGTCTTATTGCTTTGTTTGCTCCTGATGCACTACTGTTACAAGTTACTGTTGGCGCAATTATAAGTTTAACTTTGACATTCTTTACGAAAAGAATTTCAAAAAACTTTCGAGAAGCAAAAGGTTTTACGGATACAGTAGATATGCTTGTTGGTAAAAAAGGGATTGTTATGCAAGCGATTACAAATGAAGCGAATGGTATTGTGAAGGTGGATGGAGATACTTGGACAGCTATTGCAGATTCTTCAATTGATGCTGGAGAAAAAGTCGTTGTTATAAAGAGGCATAGTACTATATTACAAGTAAAAAAGGAGAGTGAATAAATATGGTAGCATTAACGTTAACGATTATATTCGCACTAATTGTAGTTACATTTATCGCATTAACAATTAAAATTATTCCTCAGCAAAAAGTTGGGGTTGTTGAAAGATTTGGTAAGTTTCAACGTATCATGCACCCAGGATTAAATATTTTAATCCCAATTGTAGATCGTGTTCGTGTATATCACGACTTACGTATTCAACAAACGAATGTACCACCGCAAAAAGTAATTACGAAAGATAATGTTCAAGTAGAAATAGATACAATTATTTTCTATCAAATTGTTGAACCAGAACTTGCGACATATGGTATTTCAAACTATGAATATGGTGTTCGTAATATTACTTCAGCAACGATGCGTCAAATTATCGGTAAAATGGAACTGGATGAAACGTTATCTGGTCGTGAAAAAATTTCAACAGAAATCCGCTTAGCGCTTGATGAAGCAACAGAAAAATGGGGCGTACGTATTGAACGTGTCGAAGTTGTTGATATTAACCCGCCAAAAGATGTGCAAGCATCAATGGAAAAACAAATGAAGGCTGAGCGTAATAAACGTGCAATTATTTTAGAAGCTGAAGCAGCAAAACAAGATAAAGTTCTTCGTGCTGAAGGGGAAAAGCAAAGTAAAATCTTGATGGCTGAAGGGGATAAAGAAGCGCGTATTCGCGAAGCTGAAGGTATAAGAGAAGCAAAAGAATTAGAGGCACAAGGGGAAGCGCGAGCAATTGAAGAAATCGCAAAAGCAGAACAAAACCGTATTGAATTGCTTCGTGAAGCGAATTTGGATGAGCGCATACTTGCTTACAAATCATTCGAATCATTAGCTGAAGTTGCAAAAGGACCAGCAAATAAAGTCTTTATTCCGTCTAATGCAATTGAAACACTTGGTACTCTTGGGGCAATTGGAGAAATATTTAAAGAAAAACAAGCGAAGAAACTACCTTCAAATGATACAGGAAAAGAACAATAAAAGTGAGGAAGAGAAATGGGATACCATTTCTCTTTTTTTGTGCGTATATTCCGAAAAGCTTGTACATATCCATGTATAAAGAAGGTGATGCAGTGAAAAAGTATGCAACTCGAATACATGGGAAGAAATTAATTTCGTTACTCCTTTTATATGCGCTAATAGTAATTATAATAGCGTCGATTTTGACGTCACTTTTACATACAATGAAATCGAATTATGCAAATCAATGGTTTGGAAAAGTATCGATGCAAGGTTTTGTTCAAATGATAGAAAGTGAGAATCACTATTACGGATTTGATTATTTTAAGCAGAATAAAAGAGAGTCAGTTGGGAATTTAATGTTCTCTATTGCGACAGATTTGAAAATTAAAGATTTAAGAACATTCGTCGGTAAAGAAGTACCTGGTATGTCAAAGTATTATTCTAATATTATCGTAGCTGGGGAAGGGACAAACTTGACGAATATCCCAAATGAATCTAGTGTACCGATTGAAGAAGTAACGAAAGAACGGGAAGTAGCAAAAGATAAAGTTACAGAAGCGGAAAAGAATAATCCGGTTCAGAAAAAGAACGGAGCGAAAAAAGGTGAAAGTGCAGTATATATTTATCATACACATAGCTGGGAATCCTTCTTTCCATTATTACCAGGGGCAACTGATCCATCTAGCCCAGATGTAAATGTGTTCTTACTAGGAAAACGTATGAAGGAACAACTTGAGGGGCAAGGAATTCCAGTAATTCACGATAAAACGAATATGGGTGATTTATTAGCGAGTAAAAAGTGGGTATGGTATCAGTCATATAAAGCATCTCATGAATATGTAAAAGGAGCATTAGCACAAAATAATAAAATTGCGTTTCCGATTGATATACATCGTGATGATCAGCGTAAGAAAGTAACAACAAAAGTAATTAATGGAAAATCGTATGCAAGATTATATTTTATTATTGGGATGGAAAATGAAGGCCGTGCTGAAAATGAAAAAATTGCAAGAGCGATCAATAGTTATTTAGATGAAAACTATTACGGATTAAGTAGAGGGATTTTTCCGAAGTATAAAAAAGATGGAAATGGCGTTTATAACCAAGATCTATCGAAAAATGCGATGTTAATTGAAGTTGGTGGTGTTGATAATACGTTAGATGAATTATATAACACAATTGATGTGTTAACAGAAGCGTTTAGTAAATATTATTGGAATGATGCAGAAAAAGTGAATGGATGAGGGACGGGAGACCGTTCCTTTTTATTTTGAAATCTTAAAATGTGATATAATAGAATTTTATGAATATTAAATAAAGGGGGAGAGAGAAACATGCAAATACTACTAATACGCCACGGAGAATCAGAAGCTGATATTTTACATGTGCATGAAGGACGAGCTGATTTTGAGTTGACTGACAAAGGGAGACGACAAGTACAAAGACTTGTACAGAAAGTGAAAAAAGATTTTGCACCAGATTTCATTTGGGCAAGCACATTAAAACGCGCTCGCGAAACGGGTGAAACATTAGCAGAAGCAATTGGTTGTCCAATTCAATTAGAAGAGGAATTAATGGAGTTTAATAATGGAATACAAGCTGGCTTATCATTTGAAGAAGCAAAGAAATATCCAGAGCCAAAATTTCTTCATGACCGTTTTGAAAACGGAGAGTCATTTATTGAGTTTCGAATGAGAATAGAAGGGATTTTTTCTAAAATTGTGACAGAGAATACATATGATCGAATTGCGATTGTTGCCCATGGAGGCGTAATTAATAGTCTATTACGTGCATTTTTCAATATGCCAATTTCAATGGACTACTATTTCAAAATGGGAGATACGGGAATAAGTTTAATTGAAATTGAGGGTGAACAAAAAACGGTGCATTTCATTAATGATACGAATCATTTGGACGGGATGTAAAGACTTATGTACAAAGTTGCATTTTTTGATGTTGACGGTACGCTTTTAAGCGAGATTGATAGAAGTATGCATGAAAGTACAAAAGAAGCGGTACAAAGATTAATAGATAAGGGGATTCACGTAGTTGTTACAACAGGGAGACCATATAGTTTATGCTCACAATTTAAGGGGCTAGGCATAAAAACGTATATTTCTGCAAATGGTGCACATATAAAATTGGGGGAAAAAGTTATACATAAATCAGTACTTTCAAGCGAAATCGTTCATGATATTTCAAATTTTGCTGAATTACATGGTCACAGTGTTTCTTACTTTACAGAAGAATTTGCAATGAATGATATTGCCTCCAAAGATGAACGTGTCATACGAGCGTTAAATGAAACTTTAAATTTAGAGCGGTATCCTGACAAAGTTAAAAACTTGTCAGATGAGATGTATTGCATATGTCTGTATGCTGATGATACAGAAGCTCAAAAATTCATTGAAAGATATCCAGCACTTACGTTTGACCGTTTTCATGGTTACGTTATGAATGTATTGGAAGATAGTAAAGTATCGAAGCTAACTGCAATTCAAAAAGTATTGGAACATTTAAACATTAGTAAATTAGAAGCCATTGCTTTTGGCGATGGTGGAAATGATATTGAGATGTTGCAGTATGTAGGATTAGGAGTTGCGATGGGAAATGGTGGAGAGGAGTTGAAGAGAAGGGCTGATTTCGTTACAACGAAGGCGAGTGAAGGCGGAATTTCTTATGCCTTAAAGAAGTTGCACATTATTTAAAACTGATAGCTAGTCAGTGTGAAAAATCCTGTTTTAATAATAGGATTTTTTTGTTCAACAATGTGCTTGCAATAAAAGGAAAAATATGAGTATAATGAGAAAGTAATTAGGCAAGCTAATCATTTAATGAGAAAGGAGAGTGAAGATGAATGGATTCAAGAAAAGATTCTCTTCCTTTAGGGATTGAGCCGTACGCAGAGTTAATCAAAAAGACAGCATCAGCGGAAACGGATCCAATCGCAGCAAAACTTGGTTTGTTAATGTTATGGACGTCTGATAATGTTCTTGATGCGGTTGACGTAGATTTAGCTCCGCTTGGTATTTCAGAGAGTAAATTAGATTTTTTACTATTGTTTATTTTGCGTGAAATGGAAGCGAATGGGGAAGAGGTGAACATGAGTCCTTCGGATATTGCGAGTCGATTAGGGATTACACGTGCTTCTGTCACTGGCTTATTAGATTGGATGGAGAAACGAGAGTTAATCGTAAGATTCCACCATTCTGAAGATCGAAGAAGATTAAAGGTGAAAATTACTCCGAAAGGAAAAGAACTAGTTACACATTCTTTACCAACTTTTTGGTTATCTTGCGCTTCGTTAGTTGATGGCTTTAATCAAGAAGAGCGTCAAGTTTTAGAAAAGCTATTAAATAAAATGCAAACAACTATGCAGGTGAAATTAGGAGAAGGTAGGTAAATAAGTTGATTATGAAGATCAACTTATTTATTTGGACATATAATTAGCTTACCTTATTATATGCTTAACTAACTTTATGAACGGTGATAATTTTTGCTATGTAATTAAAATAAATAAGAGTTAAAGGAATGCTATTTTAGTAATTTAGAGAGTTTAAACTAATAAAAACAAATCGTAATAAGGGAGAGAGTTTATGATGGAAATAGGAAAGGAAGTAAATAGTGAAAAGAATTATACAATAATGACAGCAGTATTATGTTGGTCGGGTATGGTAGTTATGTCTAGCCTATATGTAACAATACCTTTAATCTCTCTATTTTCAAACATTTTTAATACGTCATTAGCACAATCGGCAGCTACAGGAAGTATATTTTCTGTTGGCTTTGCTATAGGGTGTTTGTTATTTGGGGCAATTTCTGATAAATATGGACGAAAAAAAGTGATTTTTATTGGATTGCTTGCACTGTCGATTGTTTCTTTTTGCTTAGGGTTTGTAGATAGTTTATTTTGGCTTGTTATTTTTCGAGGTATACAAGGGATAGCAGCAGCTACATTTTCTCCAGTAGCGCTAGCCTACGTTGTAGAAATGTTCCCAGTAGAAAGAAGGGTTACAACAATAGGATTTGTTAGTACTGGTTTTTTAGTAGCTGGAATTGTAGGGCAGGTAATAAGTACTGCTGTTAGTCAGCATTTTGGATGGCATATGGTTTTCTTTCTTCTTAGCATTGTCTATATAAGTACTGCTATATGGGTTTATTATTCTCTTCCGAAAGGAGAGACGTCTCAATCCTATACTGATATTTTGGGGCCAATTAAACAGATGGGTAAAGTTTTTACAAATAAAAGCTTAGTATTAAGCTATATAATTGCATTTGTTTTATTAATGGCTTTTGTTAATATGTATACTGTTTTAGGGAATTATTTGAGCTCTCCTACTTACAATTTAACTGCAGAACAAATTCTTTATTTTCGCTTAGCGGGGCTATTTGGTATGTTGCTGTCACCGCTTGCAGGTCGTTTAACGAAGAGGTTTGAAGTAAGAAAAGTTCTTCAGGGAGGATTGTTGATCGCTATTTTTAGTCTAAGTTCAATGGGATTTGTTTCGTATCTATCTCTACTTGTAATGATGAGTGTCTGTTTTGTAATAGGTATTGCTATATCCGTTCCGTCTTTAGTTTCTCTTGTAGGTCAATTAGGAGGGAAAGCGAGGGGAATAGCAGTATCTATTTATACTTTTATTTTATTTTTAGGTACTAGTATAGGACCTATCATTTCTATTTATCTAATGAAAATAGGAGGGTATGCTCAAACATTTATTTTATTAGGAATGATACTTTTTATTGGTTTTGTAGCTTCTCTATTTATAATTAATGAATAAGTGGAAAATCACTCAAATAAAGGAATGCGAGGATCTTTCATATGCTCACATAATAAAAGATGAATTTGTCCACGATGATGATAAAAGTGTGCAACGATTTCAAGTAACCATTCAAAGCGCGAATAAGAAATACCCCAATAGGCAGTCATAACTTCTGCTAATTCTATTTGGGAGTAGGAAAGAAATGTTTTGGAGAGAAGGTTGTATCCTTCAATCATCGTTTGTTGCATTTGAGCAACTGTTACGGGCGTATGTTCTATATAAAAGGTATGTAATTCTTTTTCTGGAATACCATTTAAAATGAGCAAATCAGCATGACAAATAAGAGAAAGATGTGTACACAGTTCAAATAATGATCGTTTTGAGTGAATCGGTTGTATTTTTAAATCGTTTTCACTATATTGGTTAAGCATATAAATAGAAGTATCAATAGCAACTTTTAGTTGATGTAATGCAGATTGAACAAACATTGTAATTCTCCTCGTCTCCGTATATAATAGTTTCTTGAGGATATTATATCATACTCAAAATTCCGAAAATTCTAGTAGTTTGACTAGCATAATGAAAAGTATTATATTGTAAAAGGTCATATGAAACGTGAAATAGAATGGAATGCAATTATTGAGTTAGGAGTTAGACCAATGAGTTTGAAATATGGAAGAGATACAATTGTAGAAATTGACTTAAATGCTGTAAAACATAATGTAAAAGAATTTAAAAAACATGTAAATGATGAAGAAATTAAGATGATGGCTGCTGTAAAAGCGAATGGGTATGGCCATGGGGCAGTTGAAGTTGCCAAAGCTGCAATTGAAGCTGGAATAAATCAACTTGCAGTTGCATTTGTAGATGAAGCAATAGAATTAAGAGAAGCAGGAATTACTGTGCCGATTTTAATTTTAGGATACACACCAGTAGCGGCTGTAGAAGATGTAATTCAATATGACGTTATGATGACTGTTTATAGAGTAGAAGATTTACATGGTATAAATGAAATTGCAAACCGTCTTCAAAAGAAAGTACAAATTCAAGTGAAAATTGATACAGGAATGAGTCGTATCGGTTTACAAGAAGAAGAAGTTAAACCATTTTTAGAAGAATTAAACCGTATGGAGTATATAGAAGTAGTAGGGATATTTACGCATTACTCTACGGCAGATGAAATCGATAAATCATATACGAATATGCAAACAAGTTTATTTGAAAAAGCTGTTAATACAGCGAAAGAATTAGGAATTCAAATACCATATATTCATAGTTCAAATAGTGCAGGATCAATGGAATTAAGTAACACATTTCAAAATATGGTGCGCGTTGGAATAGGAGTGTACGGTATGTATCCATCAAAAGAGGTGGATCATTCAGTCGTTTCTTTACAGCCTGCGTTGTCGTTAAAATCAAAAGTGGCTCATATTAAACATGCGAAGAAAAATCGTGGTGTAAGTTATGGGAATACGTATGTAACAACTGGTGAAGAATGGATTGCGACTGTACCAATTGGTTATGCTGATGGTTATAATCGTCAATTATCTAATAAAGGCTATGCGTTAATTAACGGGGTTCGAGTACCTGTAATTGGCCGTGTTTGTATGGATCAGTTAATGTTGGATGTTTCAAAAGCGATGCCAGTACAAGTAGGAGACGAAGTAGTATTCTACGGTAAACAAGGTGAAGAAAATATCACAGTAGAAGAAATAGCGGATATGTTAAGTACAATAAACTATGAAGTTACATGTATGCTAGATAGAAGAATTCCGCGTGTTTATAAAGAAAATGACGAAACAACTGCAGTTGTAAATATATTAAGAAAAAACTGAATCATTTAGATTCAGTTTTTTTATTTTTGGCAAGTGAAAAATGCTCTATTTGTACCGTACGATTGAATATTTTTAAAACCTACAGATTGTAATGCATGAGTAATTTCGTCTTTAGTGTAACATGTTTCTTTAAAAGAAAAGTCACTTCTTTTCCAAATATCATTTGTATCACGTGTAAATAATATGAAATTCATTTCTGCTTTTTTGTTTTTATTATCAAATTTAGAATCAATCGTACAAACATATTCTTTCTCTGAAATATGAAACGAAGCAATCCAGTTTTCAAGAAATCCTTTTTCCATATTCATATCAAATGCGAATATACCCTCGTTATGTAATACGGAGTAAACGTTGTGAAACACACTTTTTAGTTCATCTAAATTCATAATATGGTTTAAACTATCACCGGCAGAGATGACGTAGTGGAATTGCTCATTTATATTGAAATAGCGAGCGTCATCGACGAAAAAGGTTGCATCTGGCGCATTTTCACTTGCATATTCAATCATTTGAGTAGAACCATCTATACCAGTTACTACAAAATTATTATCAAGTAGTTTCCTAGTAAGATGACCAGTCCCGCAACAAAGATCTAAAATATGAGAACGTGGTTGTGCATATTGTAAAACGAGTTTTTCAAAAGCTAGATAGGAGTGTTCGGCAAAATGTCCCCACTGTTTATTATAAATAGATGCGAAAATATCGTAATCAGAATAAATAAGTTTTTTAAACATAAATATTCTCCGTGCTATTCATTAAATTATAATAGTCATGCTTCGTTTTAATTTTAAAACCACATTGTGTATATAGTTTTAAAGCATGGTTATTTTTCGTTTCAACGTCTAATTCAATTGTTGAAGTTCCTTCTGTAATAAGGGTATGTACCATATAACTAAGAATATCTTTTCCATATCCTTTACCTTGATAAGAAGGATGAACGGCGAATCCTGATAGTGTAGTAGATTGTTCTTGCTCAGTAACTGTAATTGTTCCAATAGCTTTTTCGTTAATAAGAGCACTGTAAACTTTATGAGAAGGTGAAGTCATCATTTTTTGTAACCATGTAGCCGTATTGTCTACTGAATCACCAAAAGCTTTACTAGAAATTTCAATAAGGTCAAGAAGTGATTCTGAAGCTGCAAGAGTAAGCTGTATATTACTTTCTGTTGTTTTTTGAATTTCGTTTGTTTTGAACTCCATACTATATTCACTATATAAATACGGTAACTTCATATGTTTTACAAATTCATTCCCAGAAATAGAATCCCCATTGATAATAAGAAGAGCTTCATCTGCCTCTCTATTTTGTATTTCTTTCATTGCAGTTTGTAAAAGGGTAGTTCCGAAACGTTGTTTTCTAAAATGAGGATGTACAAAGCCTATTAGTTCAAGCTTTGTGGGTCTTTCGAAATCATACATATTTAAAGTGCCAATTAATTGAGTACCGTTATAAAGAAGAAAATCGTTTATATGATCTTCATTTCGATTTTTTAAAAAGTTGATATGTAAATCTGAAGAGTAATCAAGATTGTCTTGTTGCCCACAAATATAAGCCAAATCCTTCATTTGCTGTATTTCACTTTCTGTTACAGAACACTTTTTCTGAATATCCATTGTATACTCCCTCTCAATTATATTTAAAAATAGGATGGGTGACTTAACCATTTCTTTAATTCCACACTACCTTGCACAGATAACAGTCGGTATAAATAACGATATGGTCGTCTACATTCTTCAAGATGAGGAATAGGCATAATTGTTTCGTAACCACTTTTAAAGGCATGTGCTTCTTTTTCGGTAAGTACATATTCTAGTCCGATAAAATCAAACTCTCGCGGGGCAACCGCGTAAGCTTCAGTATCTACTAAACCCGTAATAGTTGTACCGTCAGATAAAAATTGGGTAGGGTCCATATCAAGTAAGACGAGTGTAGCTTCTTTTGGTACGGACAGGGAAGAAAGCTGTGATTCAAAGGTAGGAAATGCATCTTGTATGCTTTCATCATCGGAATAAAACATATTCACAAGCTCTTTACTCACGTTTAAAATATGTGATTGGAATTCATTTAGTGGAATTTTGAACGTGCCTGACGGATTTCCTATAAAGTCGGCTTTAAACTTATGTATTTCTGCAAGTCCTTTTCCTAGGCTAAATAAAATAGAATCTGGTTGCTCGATAAAAGATTGAACTGTGTTACCTACTAACTTTTCGACCACCACAAATTCACGGCCATTTAAAACATGTTTTTCTAATATTGTTGGGATAGGAAGATTCGTATGTTCTTGCAGCAATGTATGTACAGTTTCTAAATGATGGACGTTCCTTGGATCAATTCCAAATAGATTTTTACATCCCCACCAAAAATCATTATTTGGTTCTTCATTCATTTTAGAAGTACGAACGATAACTTCTGTATCTTCTGTTTGAACGAGAAAAACATCACTTGCATGATCTTCATAACCTGGGTGCAAGGCCTGAACGGATAGAATAGGTGAATTGAATAGTTGTTGTAGCATGAAGAAGAGACTCCCTTTTCTGTAAATTCTATAAATTCATTATATAACAGATGATGTGTTATGAGGATAAAGATAAAAAGATTGAAAGCATAGTTACATTTATAGCGAAAATTCATTAAAAACATTATATTTCTACATTTTTGTGTGAATTGTCTAAAAATTGCAGTAGTAAGACTTGAATGTAAGACTCATATCTTTAAATCTATGAAGAGTAAAAGTAAAACTAAGCATTCATTTATAAGATTGTGAATCAAAATAATGTAGATTATAGAAAATATTTCTCAATAATAAAATGAAGAGAAAAGCATGAAGAAGTAGAATGCTTTCATTTATAATAGGCTTAAATTAATTAATATAATTAATTGTTAACTTTATAAGATTGACTGGATAGGAGAGAATATTATGGCAAATGTACTCGTAATAAATTTCCCTGGGGAAGGTCATATTAATCCGACTTTAGCTATTGTAAGTGAGTTAATCCAAAGAGGAGAAACAGTTGTTTCTTATTGTATTGAAGATTATAGAAAGAAGATTGAAGCAACAGGTGCGGAATTCCGAGTGTTTGAGAATTTTCTCTCTCAAATTAATATTATGGAACGAGTAAATCAAGGTGGGAGCCCTTTGATGATGCTATCTCATATGATTGAAGCATCAGAGCGTATTGTTACTCAAATTGTAGAAGAAACAAAAGAGGAAAAATATGATTATTTAATATATGATAATCATTTTCCAGTAGGACGTATTATAGCGAATATTTTACAATTACCAAGCGTTTCATCTTGTACAACGTTTGCTGTTAATCAGTACATTAATTTTCATGATGGGCAAGAATCGAGACAAGTAGACGAAATGAATCCATTATATCAATCTTGTTTAGCGGGAATGGAAAGATGGAATAAGCAGTATGGAATGAAATGTAATAGTATGTATGATATTATGAACCATCCTGGTGATATTACGATTGTATATACTTCAAAAGAATATCAGCCGCGTTCAGATTTATTTGATGAATCGTATAAATTTGTAGGTCCATCAATTGCTACTCGAAAAGAAGTGGGGAGTTTTCCTACCGAAGATTTAAAAAATGAAAAAGTGATTTTCATTTCTATGGGAACAGTTTTTAATGAACAACCTGCTTTGTATGAAAAGTGTTTTGAAGCGTTTAAAGATGTAGATGCGACAGTCGTATTAGTCGTTGGTAAGAAGATAAATATAAGTCAATTTGAAAATATCCCGAAAAACTTTAAGTTGTATAATTATGTCCCGCAATTAGAAGTTTTACAGCATGCTGATGTATTCGTGACACATGGTGGTATGAATAGTTCGAGTGAAGCGTTATATTACGGTGTTCCATTAGTTGTAATTCCGGTAACAGGAGATCAGCCATTCGTTGCAAAACGATTGACTGAAGTAGGGGCAGGCATAACACTTAATCGTAACGAGTTAACTTCTGAATTGTTACGTGAGACTGTAAAGAAAGTAATGGATGATGTGACGTTTAAGGAAAATAGTCGTAAAGTGGGAGAGTCGCTTAGAAATGCTGGTGGATATCAAAGGGCAGTTGAGGAAATATTTGAATTAAAAATGAAGCCGTATGTAAAGATTAACTAGATGTTAAAAACACACTTACTTTTAATTTGTAAGTGTGTTTCTAGTATTACGCGTTACATGTGTTACATAAAAATAGCAATAAAGGTAAAACTTTTCTGAATATAAATCGATACCTTTGAATTAGTAGTAAAATTACGTTAAAATAATACTAAGAAAATATATAAGTTTTGGGGGTAATGAATGAAGAAAGTATTTGAATACGTATTATTAACAATTGGCTCAATTATAGTAGCAGGTTCATTAGAGCTTATTTTAGCACCTAATGGATTAGTAGATGGTGGGGTAACGGCTATTGCTATTATGGCAAATAAAGTCGCAGGATTGCCGCTTTATGGTGTGTTCTTAGGAATTAATATCCCAATTTTATTATTTACTGCAAAAGTAATGGGAAAGAAATTTTTTATCCGTACATCTTATGCGAATGTAGTTACAACACTCGGATTAATTTATTTAAAACCATTCCCAGCAATTACGACTTCTGAGTTATTAATTGTACTTTATGGTGGAGTGCTGTTCGGAATTGGTGTTGGGATTGTTGTTAAAATGGGTGGAGCAATTGACGGTTCGGAAATGTTAGCAGTTTGGATGAATAAACACTTTAATGTACCGATTAGTACATTTTTACTTGCAGTAAATGCAGTTATTTTCATCTTTGTTGCCATTTTATTTTCAATCGAACAAGCGATGTTCTCATTAGCCATTTTCTATATTGTTACGAAAATGATTGATTTTATATTAGATGGTATAAATCAAGGTAAGAGCGTTATGATTATTTCTGGTAAGAATAAAGAAATAGGCGATTTACTTATGAAAGAATTGCAACTATCTGTTACGTATCTACATGGAGAAGGTGGTTTTTTAGGGGAGCATAAGAGAATCATTTATTGTATTACAAACCGATTCATTTATCCGAAAATGAAAGATCTCGTTCTCTCTGTAGATCCAACCGCTATAATTGAAGCTTCTTATTCAACAGAAACGACTGGTGTGAAACGTCCGGGAAGGAAAGCTAGGTCAGGTGAATAACTAGAAGAAGGCTGTCCAAAAAGTTATTTTGGAACAGCCTTCTTTTTTATTTTGTTGAATTGTTAGTATGTTACAAGTTAAACCCACTGTTAACAAGTTTCCTTGCAACTAGGGAACCAAGCGTTTTTCAATAATATAGCCAACGTTTCAATTTTATTTTCTGGAATGCTACCAAAACCGAGTAATACGTATGATTCCTTACGTAAATCATTCACGAAATCATATGGAGAAAGCGGGTATAATTTAACGCTTTGTTTTTTAGCGGATTCAATCAGTTCGTTTTCATTCATACTGTTATGGACACATAAAACAATATGAAGTCCGGACTGTTCGCCAAGAATTTGAACATTAGCCCCCATTTCTTTCATAATGGATTTTACTAACGCATGATGTTTTCTTTTATATAGTGTACGACTCCGGTTAAGATGACGTTCCCAATTCCCGCTTTGTATAAAGTTAGCAAAAGCAAGTTGTTGTATTGTAGCGACTGTTTGTTTAAAAATTCCATGCAGTTCTTGATATGTTTTTAAAAGATGTGGTGGTAAAACAACATATCCCATTCGTAAAGAAGGTAAAAAAGATTTTGAGAAAGTCCCCATATAAATAACGCGTTCATTTGAATCAAGACTTTGCAAAGAAGGAATCGGCTTACCAGCGTAGCGAAACTCACCGTCATAGTCATCTTCAATAATGTATCCGCTGCAATCAGTAGCCCACTTTAACAATTCTAATCTTCTAGATAAAGGCATAATAATCCCGAGTGGAAATTGATGTGATGGTGTAACGTATGCGACATTGGCACTTGTATTATATAAGCTAGAAATATCAATACCTTTTTCATCCAATGGTATGGGATGAATTTGTCTATCACAGCTTTTAATGATTGCGTGTATACGGTGAAATCCAGGGTTTTCAATGCCGTATTCTTTTGTAGGGCCAAGCAGTTGAAGTAGTAGCCAGAGAAGTGGCTGCGTTCCGGCACCGATCACAATTTGATCAGGTGAAGAATGTACACCGCGAGAATGATATAAATATGTTGATATATGCTCTCGAAGAGCGAATTCACCTTGAGGGTCTTCTTTGGCAAATAGTGCATTTTCGTATTTAAGAATGGATTCTTGTAATGCTCGTTTCCAATTTGTAATCGGAAACGTATTTTGATCAATAAGCCCTTGGCTACAATCATATTCGAATTTTTCGTCTATTAAATTGCTCGTCTTCATTGCTGCATCTCGTTTTTTATTTGGGATAACGTCAATATCGAAATTTGCTACAAAAATACCCCGTTTCGGTTTACTTTCTACATAACCTTCAGCTAATAATTGTTGATAAGCTGATTCAACAGTGATGCGGCTAATATTAAGTTGTGATGCTAAATTTCTGTGTGAGGGTAGACGTGTGCCGACAGAAATAGTCCCTTGTATAATTTCAGCTTTAATATATTCGTAAATTTGCAAGTAAATAGGTGTGTTACTTTGTAATTGCAATGGGATAGTAAAATCCATATAAAACTCTCCTTTAAAACTGGCCTTATAAAAAATACTTAAACTGTCACTTAAGTAAAGGGCAGTTACTTTCTATAATAATGATATAACATTTAGAAAATTAAATAAATAGTTAGGGAGAGTTAAAAATGAATGTTAAAGAAGTAGTAACGGAAGAGCAATTACATGAAGTATTACCTGTTTTACAGCAATTAAGAACGAAACTTTCAAAAGAGGAAACAAGCTCTTTATTTCGAAATATGAAAGAAGAAAATTATAAATTATTTTCGCTGCGTAATGAGGAGGATGAAGTTGTTAGCCTTGCAGGTGTAGCGATTTGTACGAACTTTTATAATAAGAAGCACGTTTTCGTATATGACCTTGTAACAGCAGACACACATCGTTCAAAAGGACATGGAAATGTATTACTTTCGTATATAGAGAACTGGGGAAAGGAAAACGGATGTGAATCTATCGTCCTCACATCAGCATTTGCAAGAATTGATGCTCATCGTTTTTATGAAAGAGAAGGGTATGATAAGGTGAGTTATTCTTTTCATAAAGAATTATAAATAATAAGAAGAAGCTGTCCCGCAAAAGTTGGGAACAGCCTCTTCTTATTTATTAAGTTATTATTGAACGGTAAATAGGTTGTAAGTTATGGTATATGTATTTGAAAAGGTTATATAGTGTATTTTGTCGAATTGTTTTAATTTAATAAAGAGAATGATTGGAGCGCTTATACTTGAAGAAAATAAAGAAACTATCAATCCCTAATGATGCTAGAGTTATCGTCATATCTGATATTCATGGAGAATTAAATCTTTTAAAAGAAGCACTACATAAAGTTAACTTTAAAGATGAAGATTATTTAATTATTAATGGAGATCTTTGCGAGAAAGGACGAGATAGCGTAGGTGTAGTAAACTACGTTATGAATCTTGTAAAGAACAATTCAAATGTTCACGTTGTTGAAGGAAATTGTGAAGTTTTAGTTGATGCTCTTCTAAATGCAAATCCTCGTCTTATTAATTATTTATGTACGAAAAAGCATTCGATTTTTAATGAATGGCTAGAGCAATTGGATTTTTCAGTTTATGAAGGCACTTCAATTCGTGAAGTGAGAGAAGCATTGCTAAGTGAATTTTCACAAGAACTATATTGGCTAACGGAGTTGCCAACAGCGATTGAAACAGAAGATTATATTTTTGTGCATGCCGGGCTAGAAGATAGAGTAGATTGGAAAGAAACAGAGCGCAAAAATGCGATAGCGATGCCAGAGTTTTTTAATAAATCACATAAAGCAAATAAGTATGTAATAGTTGGTCATTGGCCTGTCGTGAACTATTCTGAAGAAGCACCGTCTAACAATCCAGTTATTGATGAGGAGAAAAAAATTATTGCAATAGATGGAGGAAATGCAATTAAAGAAGCAGGACAATTAAATGCATTTATTATTCAGAGGAAACAAACGGGCGATACGTTTTCTTATACATATGTAGACTATTTTCCAGGGTACGAAGTAATAGCGGATTTTAATGCGAATTCAGAAATGCAGGGCGGAGTGACATATCCGTATTATTACATAGAGCCTATCGAGAAGATGCAAGATTATACAGTATGTAAGCAAAAGGAAACGAATAAATTACTTTCGGTGAAAGATGAATACATTAAGCAACTAGATTCAGGTGAATACACAGTAAAAACGGATATTTCTTGTGCGCAAATAAGCGTAAGAAAAGGTGACATTGTTTCTCTCATTGATGGAAGCTGTTCAGGATATGATTTAATTAAAAAAGATGGCGTAGAGGGGTGGATAGAGAAAGGCATTTTGCTTGAGCTGAATAAGAAGGAAAGTAATATATTGAGCTGAAATAGGAGGGATGTAACCTCCTATTTTTTATTGCCTATTTTGCGCCTTCGTACTTCAATTAACCTTTTAAATTAGTGGACTGCCTGCTGTCTTTAATAAGTAAATAAATCGTACTCGGTAGAATGATAAGCGTCATTCCTAAAAGAATTGCTAGTATGCCATAACCTCTATAGGGAGCAGAAACGCTAAAAGGAAGTATCGCTAAAAAAATCCCTGCTATCATCATTGAAATACTACTAATATTTGAAGCTCTTTTTTCGAGGTGCTTATCATTCCATTCTAATGAAACGGTTGATTTAGTCGTATCAATTTTGGAACTGAAATAACCTATTAATATAAATAAAAGCCCTAATGCTAAAAATATGAAATGATCAAGAGGAAGTGAAAAGCCAAGAGCGATGAGGGCAATGACAATATCGACAAAAAATAAGAATAATAACATTGTGTTGCCGATCCAATGGAGAAATTTCTGGTTACTCACTGCTTTAGATAAAGCTAAAAATACAAAGAATAAGAAGGAACATATAATTATATTTACGATTACAAAAGTGCTTTTATCCATTGTTGATGTAGGCGTTCCATTGAAGTCCCATTTCGTAACAATATTTGATGGTAAGAAGAAATATAGAATAATATTTGTCGTAATAATAGTGAGAAATAAAGCAATACTAAATTGATTATTCATTGAATCACCAGCTTTCTAAATCAATAATTGGTATCTTATAACAAAATTATACAATATAATATATGATATTAGTTTTGATTTTTCTGAAAAAATATTATAATTATATATGAAATAAAGGTGAATGCAGGAGGGAATTATGCAAAAGGTTGTATTAAAGGGGAAGAAAGTTACAATTCGTACAATAGAAGAATCGGATATAGAAATATTATGGAATATCATATTTAAAGAAGAAAGCCCAGAATGGAAGAAATGGGATGCGCCATATTTCCCGTTCTCAATGCAAGAATACTCTTCCTATAAAGAGAAGATGCAAACTCGTTTGAAAGAAGAACCACTGTCAAATTTAATTATAGAAAATAACGGTCAAATCATTGGGACAGTCGGGTTTTATTGGGAATATAAACCGACGCGTTGGTTAGAGATGGGGCTTGTGATTTATGACCCAACATACTGGAATGGTGGATACGGTACAGAAACATTGACATTATATAGAGATTTGCTATTTGAAAAAATGGAGATTGGTAGAGTAGGAATCACGACTTGGTCTGGCAATGAACGAATGATGAAAGTAGCGGAGAAAATAGGAATGAGCTTAGAAGGTAGAATGCGAAAGTGTCGTTATTATAAAGGAACATACTATGATTCTATTCGAATGGGAATGATTCGTGAAGAATGGGAAGCACTATGTGTAACGAAGGGGTGAGAAAGATTGTACGCTATTATTGCTACATTTGATCGTGTGTTTACTAATAAAATTACAGAATTGCAAAATGAATTAACAAATGTAATTGGAACAAATCAATTAGCTGGAGTAGAACCTCATATAACGATTGCGGATTATAATGAGTTAGATGTTAATTTGTATATTGAAAAATTAAAGGAATTTGTAGCTATTCAAGAAAGTATGTCTGCAGTCACTTTTCCTTCTGTTGGAACTTTTCCTACTAACGGTACGATTTTTCTAGCTCCGACTGTTACCGATGAATTGTTAAAACTTCATCATTCTTATCATGATTATTTTAAAAATTTTCATGACAATCCAAATTCATATTACGTACCGGGAAAATGGGTTCCGCATTGTACGATTGCGAATAGATTACATACAAAGCAGTTTTTAAGTGTAATGGAATATATTTATGAAAAATTTGATTTTGCAACAGCTTCAATTGAGAAATTAAAATTAATTAAGGTGAATTATAAAAATGGTTCTGCCATTTCTTCTAGTATATTAGCAGAATATAATTTAAAGAGAATGGAGACATCGAGATGACATATGTAATTAGAGAAATGAAGCAAGAAGACATTCACGCTGTACAATCAGTAGCAAAAATAGCTTGGCATGATACATATGAAGGCATTATTCCAAGAGAAATTCAAGACAGTTTTTTAGACGAGGCATATTCTGATGAAAAAATGAAATATCGTCTTAAAAATACACATTTATTCGTTGCGGAAGAAGAGGGAGAAGTAATAGGATTTGCTAACTTTTCACCTGTTAGACTACAAAATGAAGCGGAATTAGGTGCGATTTATTTGTTACCAGATCAGCAAGGAAAAGGGATCGGAAGTGCTTTATTACAAAGAGGGATTAAGGAATTAAATGGGATACGTAAATTGTACATACATGTAGAAGCAGCAAATGAAAAAGGAAAACGCTTTTATGAAGCGAAAGGTTTTGCTGAATTAGAGCAATTTGAAGAAGACTTTGAAGGACATATGATGCAGACAGTAAGGATGGTTTTATACGTATAAGGAGGACTAGCAATGAAAATTTTTGATTTTAGTGAAAAAGTAGGAAAGCACATATCGGTATTTCTAATTTCATAATGTCGAAAATAGTAAACCATCAAGGAAATGTACATATCGGTGCTATGCGTTTACAAGAGAATGGAATCATCGGTTATCATGAAGCAGTTGTATCTCAACTGCTTCTTATTGTGGACGGAGCAGGATATGTATGTGGGGCAAATAAAGAAAAGATAAAGGTAGAGGCGGGACAAGCTGTGTTTTGGGAGAAGGGAGAGCCCCATGAAACAAGTACAGAACAAGGATTAACGGCAATTGTTATGGAGGCGGAGAATCTTGAACAAGGGATAGTAATGCCTATTATTCCAGGGGAGTTGTGAAAAATGATAATTAAGGCAAATCAAGAAGATACCAATGAAATATTAAAACATACAGCTCAAGCGCTTTTTGAAGGGACGAGAGGAAATTGTCAATTAAGTACCGAGAAAGCGATTGAAATTACAAAGCCGATTGTAGAAAAAGGAGCATTTTATTTAATCATTAAAGAAGAAAATAAAGTAATGGGATGGATATTAATAGGGGAAAATACAGACTATTTTTCTTGTGAAAAACTTGGATTTATATATGAATTGTACGTTTTCCCAGAATATCGCGGGAAAGGATTATCGAGAGAACTGATGGAAGCTGGTATTAAGGAATTGAAGGAGAAGTATTCAGAAATTAGGTTGAATGTATTTACTGGGAACTTTGCAAAAGAGATGTACGAAGAGTTTGGGTTTGTTGAAAGACAGGTAATTATGACTTTGAAGTGAGTATACGGCTTTTAATTATCGATACATCGTCTATTCTTATATTTTCTATGTTATTGCCATATAGCCTACCTAAAAAGATTGCTCTTATTACTTTTGTTTTAATTATAGGAGCTATTTCATTGGGGGCGAATAAAGTGGTAGGACGAATACATAACAAATTTAAACAATAATAAAGTTTGAAAAAGGATGGAGGTAATTCAATATTAATTAGGGAAAGAAACGGGATTATACGTTAGAGATGGTTATCGGATAGGTGGTACCATTAAATTGAAGGATTAAGAGAGGGGCATATTAATATGCAATCATTTAAGGCTGGAAAATATATTACATATGTTGCAGTTGTGATACTTCTTATATTTTCTATGTTATTGCCATATAGCCTACCTAAAAAGATTGCTCTTATTATTTTTGTTTTAATTTTAGGAGCCATTTCCTTGGGAGCGAATAAAGTAGTAGGACGAATATATAAAAAATTTAAACAAAAATAAAGTTTGGTATAAGGGAGGAGTAATCCAATAATAATACGGAATTCACTTGAAGTTTTGTTGCAAGAAAAAAATTTTTCAGCAATTTAATTATTCATAGGATTTACTTCAAATGTTGTTTTAGAATCCATTTTCAAATTTTTAATGAAAATGGATTAGAACTATTACAGATGCTTAAAAAAGGAGAAATAAACAAATGAAACTATTACCAATTGGAACAGTCGTTAAAATAGAAGATATAGAACAAATTGTAATGATTATTGGAAGAATGGTCATATCAGCAGATAAACGTGATTTTGATTATGTGGGTGTTCCTTACCCAATAGGCTATCTAGGGGATGAAAAAGTATTATGTTTTAATCACGATAAGATTGTAGAGGAAATGCATAGAGGGTATATGACTGAGAGTGAAATAGTTCTACGCGAGAAATTATTAGAATTATAGACTAGTTGGAAAATACGATAGGGGAAAATAAGATGGGGAAAATAATGAGAACCCTTGTAATCATTGGCATACTTATCCCGCCGATACTGCTGTGGAGTGTTCCGGATACTCCTCTAAATGATAAACTATTGTTTACAGGTATACAACTAACTGTTGGATTCATCGCAGTAGTAGCGTTAGAGATTATATTTAAAAATCGAAAAAAGAAGAGGGCAAAATAGAGATAGATTGTATGGAATAACAGCTGAAAATATGTAACGTGTATTATTAATCGTTTTACTTGGGAGGTGACCTACTGGTTGCCTCTTTTAACGTTATGCTTATAGTTTTATCTGAAAAAGAAAAAAGGAGCAATCAAGCATGTTTAAACAAGGGCGTATTTTAATGTGTACTTTTACCGCAGTGCTATTTTTTCTTCCTTCTTCTTTCTATAGCCAATGGGAAAAAAGGTTTTAACAGCTATTGTTGCTCTAATTATTGGTGGAGTAGGTATTGGAATTTCCTATTTATTAGAAAATTTCAGTAGCAAGTCGAAAAATATATCTAAATAAGAAAAGAGAATAACGATAAAGCGTTCCTAATTGGTTCAGTTGAAAAGATAAAAGATTTAAATTGTTTTTTTATGTTATAGAAATTAACAAGCGTTAACAAGTAAATGCGTAGTATATCATATAGTAACGGCAAGCGGAGTACATGTGAATAGATATTAGTTAAGAAGAGGCTACTTATAATAGGCAGCCTCTCCTGCGTGTATTATGCATTATTATCGATACATAGTCCACATCCCAATATCTTTAAACCCTAATCGTTTGTAAATACGTCCAGCAGCTGGATTGTTATAAAACAAACAAAGCGTTCGGCCTTCTTTCGTAAAGTCTTGAATCATTTTTTGCAATATGAGTGAAGCATATCCATTTCCGCGATAATTTGGGTGTGTACATACACCAACTACCATAGCGGATAATGAATTTTCAGCGGAAGTAGAGGCGGATGCAATAATAGCACCGTCTTTTTCAATATAATATGTGCGTCCTGTATTTGTTTTGAGAGCTTGTCTTAATATTTTCTCTGATTCATTAGCAACTGGAAATTCAGCAATGTTACCTCGCAATTGCATAATTCGCTCTACATCATCTAGTGTGGCAAGTTTAATTGTTTCTTGGATAGGCGTGCTAGGTAAGTTGTTGTCATTTAGACATTCGCAAAAATACATTTCATTTTTGGCGCCTAATTGTAGACTTGGAGAAGTTTCAAATCTTTCTACAATAGTTGACTTGCCAGAGAGTTTAAGCGGTTTATATGCGGAAAGAAGTGCCTCATAATCTAGGGTAACAAAGTCTTCTTTACTATATGGTATAAATGAATCGTGGAATCGGAGTAGAATTGATTTTAATGTCCCATTCTCTTTAAATACTCCCCATAATTCTTGGAAATCTGTGTCATAACCGAAAGCTTCAATATCTCCAATAATAAACAAGTTAATGGCTGCTTCTTCTTTTAGATAAGCGAATACTTGTTCATGATCTTTCTTTGTTAATTTTCGCATCATAAAGAATCGACCTCTTTTTTTATTTTTCTAAATATTACAACTTAAGTTTTTTGAAATCAATATAAAATTTTATGTTTAGTTCACAAACTTTCGGAAAAACTAGGAAAGATATGACAAAGGAGGTTATGAACGGTGGATCATCCAATTCAAGGGTTAATGAAAGCAGCAATGGAAAATTTAAAAGAAATGGTTGATGTAAATACGATTGTTGGAGAGCCTGTTCAAACGGCTGACGGTGGTGTGGTGTTAACGGTTTCTAAAGTAGCGTTCGGTTTTGGAGCAGGAGGTTCTGATTTCCAAACGAATGATGGACAAAGAGCGAACGGTAACCCTGCATTTGGTGGCGGTAGCGCGGGTGGTGTTTCGATTACACCAGTAGCATTTCTTGTGGTGAATAAAGATGGAGTAAATATTCTTCATTTACAAAATGCGACACATTTAGCAGAAAAAATGATTGAATTAGCTCCACAAACAATTGATAAAATTCAATCGATGTTCCAAAAAGAAGAAAAGAAAGAGGGAAATCATCATCCTCAAAACCCTGATGAAATCCTTTAAAAACGCCTGCTTATGAGCAGGCGTTTTTTCTTGTAATCACTATGTAATAAAACACATGAAATTGTAAATAGTTTTTGAAGTTTTTTCTATGTTTCTAAAATTTTTCATGTTAAAATATGCTATAGAATTGAAACATATAAAACGAAGGTGGCTAGGTGCTTTGTCTGGAGGATCTGACCAAGTAAAGAATATGATATATATTAATGGTAATCGTCGAGGTCATTGTTTTATTACATCAGGAATTACGTTTAAAGAGTTTGCGAGTAACATCCCTTCACCGCTTCATCAAGTGTTGCTTTTGAAGCACAACTTTGAATGGACGGATTTTCATTATCATACTTTATTTGAATATGTTGAGGAAGAAAATATACATAAGTTAATTCAAGCAGAGATTGATGAATTTGATGAATTTTGTTGGGTAGATTTTGATGATGCAAGCGATTTAGATGAATTAGAGCCGAAAGAAATTGCAGAATTATTATATTTGGCTCACAAAAAAGAACCACTTGCAAGAACATTCTTTCCGTTACTGAAAAATAGATTTGTTTATTTTTCACATGATGACGGATGGTACAACAAAGTGTATTATCGTAGAATTGCCGATTTTGTAGGAATGTTAAGTAAAGTCATTCCGTATAAACTCGGTGCTTTCGGTAAGAAACGTTTTTCTTTCTTCCAAAAATCAAAAATTTTCCCGGCAATTTCAAAAGAATTGATTATGGGACTTATTCCACTAATGGAAGATGGTCTTTACATAGATCTAGCAGGGAAGATTGAGTCAAGAAGAGGTCTTGAAATTCCGGTATATGTAGTTGGTTCGTATGAAAGTACGGATGAGGTGCTAGATAATATCGATGAATTGAAAGAGGAAGCAACAGAAACAGGTTGGCTCATTTTTGATAAGAAAGAACAAGAGTGGCAATGGGTTGTTGACTAAGAAAACTTGGCGCATGAAGTCAAGTTTTCTTGTCATTTGAAAGGAGTACAAATGAAGAAATATTATACAATTGTGGGTATTGTAAGTATTATTCTCGTGGCAATATTACTTATAACTTGTCCGAAAGAATCAGATTTTAAAGTGTATGTAGAGGATAAGTATGCGTTGAATTGTAATGAGAGTAGTTTTGAATGCACGCAAAATGTAGATGGTAAAAAAGAAAAACTACAATTTGAAAGTACAGATGCACGAAATGGTGTATTCTTTATGACTGTAAAGCAAACATTTAAAACAGAAGCTGGTGTTTCAAAAGAATATAGCGGAGTAGGAATGTTTGGTACATTTCTTTTTGTTTCAGAGAAGACTTTCTAGTAATAGAAGGTCTTTTTTTTATGCTTATGTTCATATAGATGAAGTAAGACAAGCATAGGAGGGATAGCGATGAAGAACACATGTATCGTTTGCGGTGGTGAGGAGTTTTTTTCCTCAACATTATATGCACGTACGAAACAAGATTGGGCATATGCACCAAACATGTATCGGTTTGAAAAAGTATTTATTGAGCATAGGGATGAAGAAAATTATCCAGTGTTTCAAGAAATTACAGCGAAACATTGTTGTGGATGCGGTCATATTATGTTGTATCATGAATGAACACACCAAGTATAACTTGGTGTGTTTTTTTAAAACGCTGACAAAGCAAGCGGATAAAGTAAAGTAAATAAAACAGAAAAACTACCAAAACCAATTGCTGTATATCCAAGTGTTCTTGCTCCGAAATTGACAGCTAATAGGCCAACTAAAATTGCTAGGGAGCCGAGCGTAACTGGATAAAAAGCAATGGAGAATAACGAAAGAAATAAAGCGACATAGCCTACCATTGCGCCGGTATTTGTACCTTCTATCTCATTTGCAATTTCTTTACGCTTATGTCTAATTGGAATGCCAGCTGGTGATATTTCAGCAGCATACTCTTCGTTTTTTTCACCACTTTTAAAATGATGATTTCTCTTTCTTCGCATGTACATCCCTCTCTTTCAATTGGGTGTATCTATAGTATCTTTCATAAAGAGAAGAACATGAGTATGAGTTAAACCCAAGTAAAGCAAAAATTGGAGAATACGTATTCCATCGTTAACATATCCATTTCCTATTGAAGATAAAGTGCGGGATTTTTTCCATCACGACTGATTATCAGCCAGCAACAATTGGATTTTTATGAGCAGTTCTCTCCCATTAACTGGTCCGCATCCATTGAATTCTGAGGTAGGTGTCTTACTGCAAGCAGGATAAAACAGGAATTTTGGAAAATGATGTAGAATGAAATGAATGATAATACGTGAAGGTAGGGGAATGTATGACAACATTTAATTGGCATGAATCAGCAGAGAAGAAATGGGATAGTAGTGCGGAGTTTTGGAATAAAAATAGTCAGGAAATGTGGGATAGCGGGAGTAGGAGCACAATTATTCCGTTTTTTGAACAATACGTAAAGAAAGAAGCACAAGTGCTCGATGTTGGTTGTGGTGATGGGTACGGTACATATAAATTAAGTAGCGCAGGCTATAAAGCAGTGGGAGTAGATTTATCGGAAGTGATGATTCAAAAAGGTAAGGAGCGCGGAGAAGGACCAAATTTATCTTTTATAAAAGGAGATCTTTCTGCATTACCATTTGAAAATGAGCAATTTGAATCAATTATGGCAATTAATTCTTTAGAATGGACGGAAGAGCCATTACGAGCGTTAAATGAAATAAAGCGTGTGTTAAAGAAAGATGGATATGCATGTATTGCAATTTTAGGACCGACAGCAAAGCCACGAGAGAACAGTTATCCTCGCTTGTATGGAAAAGACGTTGTTTGTAATACGATGATGCCTTGGGAATTTGAACAGTTAGCGAAAGAACAAGGTTTTAAAGTTATAGATGGCATCGGCGTATATAAGCGCGGAGTAAATGAGAAGATGTTAGGTCAACTACCTACAGAGTTACAACAATCGTTAACATTCTTATGGGTATTTATGTTAAAAAACGTATAAAGAAATGAAAGAATTTTTAGGAGGTAAATAAGTGCAGAAAATACAAAAAACTGATACAATATCATCAGAACCAATTAAAGGGGGACTAGGGTATATGACAACTACTACAACAGTGAAATCCGATATTGAAATCGCACAAGAAGCGAGTATGAAGAAGATTCAAGAAATTGCAGCTGATTTAAATATTTTAGAAGATGAATTAGAGCCATACGGGCATTATAAAGGTAAGTTATCTCTTGATATTTTTAAGCGCTTACAAGATGAGAAAGACGGTAAAGTTGTTTTAGTAACAGCAATTAACCCAACTCCAGCTGGAGAAGGTAAATCAACAGTAACAGTTGGTTTAGGTCAAGCTTTTAACAAAATTGGTAAGAAAACAGTAATTGCACTTCGTGAACCATCTCTTGGACCGACGATGGGATTAAAAGGTGGAGCAGCAGGTGGCGGTTTTTCACAAGTCGTACCAATGGAAGACATTAACCTTCACTTTACTGGAGATATCCATGCGATCACAACTGCCAATAACGCATTAGCAGCGTTTATTGATAATCATATCCAACAAGGAAACACACTTGGAATTGATACGCGTAAAATTGTTTGGAAACGCTGTGTTGACTTAAATGATCGTGCCCTTCGTAACGTAGTAATTGGTCTTGGTGGACCTGTACAAGGTGTACCACGTGAAGACGGTTTTGACATTACAGTCGCATCTGAAATTATGGCCGTATTCTGCCTTGCAACAGATATTCAAGACTTAAAAGCGCGTCTATCTCGCATCGTAGTTGCTTATAACTTTGCAAATCAACCTGTAACGGTTAAAGATTTAGGTGTAGAAGGTGCGTTAACGCTATTATTAAAAGACGCATTAAAACCAAACTTAGTACAAACATTAGAAAATACACCAGCTATTATTCATGGCGGACCATTTGCGAATATTGCTCACGGTTGTAACAGTGTTATCGCTACGACAATGGCAGCAAAATTAGGTGATTATGTTATTACAGAAGCTGGATTTGGTGCTGATTTAGGCGCTGAGAAGTTTTTAGATATTAAAGCTCGTGCAGCTGGCATTAAACCAGAAGCAGTTGTTATTGTTGCGACGATTCGTGCGCTTAAAATGCATGGTGGCGTAGCAAAAGATCAATTAAAAGAAGAAAATGTAGATGCATTAGCAAAAGGTATGGAAAACTTACAGAAGCATGTTGAAACAATTCAAAGCTTTGGTGTGCCTTTCGTAATTGCAATTAATAAATTCATTACAGATACAGATGCAGAAGTTACATACTTACAAGAGTGGTGTAATGAGCGTGGCTATGCAGTATCCTTAACAGAAGTTTGGGAGAAGGGTGGCCAAGGCGGAGTTGACCTTGCTGAAAAAGTACTAAAAGAAATCGAAAAAGGTGAAAACAACTACGCACCACTTTATGAATTAGAATTACCATTAGAAGAAAAAATTCGTACAATTGCTCAAAAAGTGTATGGCGCAAAAGATATTGAATTTGCTCCGAAAGCACGTAAGCAATTAGCTCAATATGAAGGAGAAGGTTGGAGTAACCTACCAGTTTGTATGGCGAAAACACAATACTCTCTTTCTGACGATGCAACAAAATTAGGTCGTCCATCTGACTTTATCGTTACAATTCGTGAGTTAAAACCATCTATCGGTGCAGGCTTTATCGTTGCGTTAACAGGTACAATGTTAACAATGCCAGGTCTTCCAAAACAACCAGCAGCACTTCAAATGGATGTAAATGAAGATGGAAAAGCAGTAGGTTTATTCTAAAAGGTTGTAATTCATCTCGTTTATCTGTAAACTATATATACATCAAGTGGCGCCTTTCCATCGAAAGGCGCCTGTTTTTTGGAGGAAATTATGTTTGATCCAACTGCTTTTGACAATTTAAAAGTAATCGTAGAAGGTGCTGTGTATGATTTTGATCTACATGGAGATATTCTTGTAACAGATCGAAAAGATATGATGGACCTTGCCTCATTAAGTCGTATATATCATATCTCATTTCAATTAACAGAACCGTTCGAACCATTAGTAGAAGCAACATTTTCATTATCTGTGGATGCAAAGAACTTGTCTGGTGAAATACTAGAAGTGCCTCAGTTTACACCAGGTTGTGAAATGAAGCTAGCATTTTCATTCCCGTTAGAACAACCAGAAGTAGGATGCGAAGAAATTGAAACTTTAATGCGTTCTATATGGGGAAAAGAAAGAATGATTATGCAGAAAGTTTCATACGAATATAATAAGCAAGCGATTTCATATCATAATAAGGTAGAGGTTCTATTTCAAAAAGCGATTACAGAAGACCATGTTGATGATTTAATAGCTGTTATTTCACACATGATAGAAACGGTGCGAACAATACAGCATTTTCTTCAAAAATAGAGATAAAGGAGAAAAACAAATGATAAAAGATATGCAACCATTTTTAGAAGAAGCTTGGGAGAAGGCTGGTTTTAAAGAATTAACTGAAATTCAAAAACAAGCGATTCCAACTATTTTAGAAGGACAAGACGTTATAGCTGAATCTCCAACTGGAACAGGAAAAACATTAGCGTACTTATTACCCCTTTTACATAAAATTAATCCTGAAGTAAAACAGCCACAAGTTGTTATTTTAGCTCCAACGCGTGAACTTGTAATGCAAATTCATGAAGAGGTTCAAAAATTTACAGCAGGAACTGAAATTTCAGGTGCATCTTTAATTGGTGGTGCAGATATTAAGCGCCAAGTTGAAAAATTAAAGAAACACCCAAGAGTAATTGTCGGTTCACCAGGCCGTATCTTAGAATTAATTCGTATGAAAAAGCTAAAAATGCATGAAGTAAAAACAATTGTATTTGATGAGTTTGATCAAATTGTAAAGCAAAAAATGATGGGTGCAGTGCAAGATGTAATTAAATCAACGATGCGCGATCGTCAATTAGTATTCTTCTCGGCGACAATGACAAAAGCGGCAGAAGATGCGGCACGTGATTTAGCAGTTGAACCACAATTAGTACGTGTAACACGTGCAGAATCAAAAAGCTTAGTTGAGCATACGTATATCATTTGTGAGCGACGCGAAAAAAATGATTACGTAAGAAGAATTATGCATATGGGCGATGTAAAAGCAGTTGCTTTCTTAAACGATCCATTCCGTTTAGATGAAATTACTCAGAAATTGAAATTCCGTAAAATGAAAGCAGCGGCTCTTCATGCAGAAGCAAGTAAACAAGAGCGTGAAGCAACGATGCGTGCTTTCCGCGGTGGAAAATTAGAAATCCTACTTGCTACTGATATTGCAGCACGCGGTATTGATATTGATGATTTAACACATGTAATTCACTTAGAATTACCAGACACAGTAGACCAATACATTCACCGCTCAGGACGTACTGGACGTATGGGTAAAGAAGGAACTGTCGTATCTCTTGTAACTCCACAAGAAGAGCGCAAATTACTACAATTTGCGAAAAAACTAGGCATCGTATTTACGAAGCAAGAAATGTTCAAAGGAACATTTGTAGAATCGAAGCCACCAGCACCTAAGAAAAAGAAACCAGCATTTACTGGGAAGAAAAAGCCTAGATAAATAATGGGGAAGGCGTAACTATTTGTAGTTACGTCTTTTTTATTTGCAATTGAATAATACAAGGAGTTTTATTAATGATTATTGAAATGTATCTATTATCACTTTTTTAATCAACATATGTACAAGGAAGTAATATAAAAAAAGTCGAATATTAAACTGATGCGAAATGATAAAAAGAAGGTTCATATATGGATAGGAAATTAGGAATGTTTTTGAATACGAAACATATTGAAGTAAACGAAGGAATACAAAAAGCAAGGGAATGGGATTTAGAATATATTCAATTATATGCTATGAATAAAAACTTCAACTTAGCTAATATTCCAGTGGTAGAATGGACTGCTTTAAAGAAAAGCTTATCTTTTAATGGGATAAAGATTCCATCATTAGCAATTAGTTTTGGAGAAAATGGAATTACAGGAACAGAAGCTGACAGTGCAATAAATCAGATTAAATATATTACTGACAGAGGTTTGGAGCTGGGAGCAAAGATAATAACAGCTCATATTGGGAAAGTTCCAGATGATGAAAAAAGTGAGTGCTATGATAAAATGATACGGGTTTGTTATGAGATAGGAGAATTAGCATTCAAATTTGGGGGAGTCTTTGCTATTGAGACAGGATCTGAAAAAGCAATAGTATTAAAACGATTTTTAGAAAATGCAAACTCGAAAGGACTAGCTGTTAACTTTGACCTAGCAAATTTAATAAGTGATGTAAATGAAAATCTGTTAGAAGGTTTATTACTATTAAAAGATTATATAGTACAAACTCATATTAAAGATTGTAAAGAAGTGAAAAGTAATAGTTCAAGTAAGTATATAGAAGTAGCAGTAGGAAATGGTGAAGTGGATTTCGATATATTCTTCAAAGTATTAGATGAAATTGGATTCGACGGATATAACATGATTGAAAGAAACAATTATTTTGACGAACTGGATGGGATGAGTCAGTCGATAAATTTTGCAAAGAAGTACATACCAACTCAAAAGGAATAACGATACCAGCTGTAGAAAGCTACATAGAATGTAAAAAAACAATAGGAGGAATAGAAATGATTCATAAAGTAGGACAAATTATGTTATATGTAAATAATCAAGATGAGGCAGTAAATTTTTGGACGGAAAAGGTAGGGTTTCATGTAGTTGCGGAGGAAGATAACAAGCAAGGAATGAGATGGATTGAAATTGCTCCAACTAACGGTGCTGAAACGAGCATTATATTACATAATAAAGAAGTTATTTCGAAAATGAGCCCAGAATTAAATCTTGGTACACCGTCCTTAATGTTCTTCTCAGAAAATCTGGATCAATTATATGCAGGTTTAAAAAATAAAAATGTTACTGTTGGAGAAATGGTAACTATGCCTTCTGGTAAAGTGTTTAACTTTGCTGATAGTGAAGGGAATTATTTTGCGGTTATGGAGAAGAATCAATAATAATATTGCTATGTGAAAATCCCCCTCAAATATATTGAGGGGGATTAAATCTTTGAAGTGGATTTTTCATGAGAGAGTTGTGTAATAAAAAATACACCTTTTTCAATAGCGGTTTCAATGTAACCGACAATTTGATTAAACGTAAACACCTGTAAGTCTTCATGCAAATGTTGCTCAGGATACAACATATCTTCAAAAAGATACTTTCGAAAAGCTAAAACGTTTTCTTTAGAAACCTCTTCAATATCCACAATGTGAGCCTCTTGATTGAGAAGAGAGAAGAGCTGTTGTTCTTGATCGTAATGATGAAGCAACTTTGCATTTAACAGTTTAAAATCGTTATAGTACAGGGGTGCGATGGTTTCGTCATTCTCTATTCTATTTTTTAGCCATGGTAGAAAAAAGCCACTTAGCCAATTATCATCGGCAATGAGGTGGGTATAATAGCCTAAAATAAAGGGGGAATCTATATGTGCTTCGTATTTATGAAAGAATGAATCATAATCTATTCTTCTCGTATAGTTCTTCGTTGTACCAGCGTAAAAGTGTGAAGTTCCTTTTTCTTCTGCTGAATGAACCGCATCAGGGGCTACCCCTCCAAGTAAGAAAGAAGTTTTATCTTGAATACATAGTTTCTCAGCAATACCGTTAGCGATAATAACATGCATAATTCGTGATCCCATGAATGCCACCTCTGTTTCAAGTATTCATTTCAGGAAGAAGACTAAACAGTTAGTATTACTTTCCCTGTACTTTTTCTACTTTCGACCCATTCATGTGCTTTCCCTGCATCTTGAAGGGGAAAAGATTTTGTAGCTTTCATTTGCAAACTTCCGTCACGCAAATAACGGAAAACTTCATTTGCCGTTTCTTGGAGTAGTTCAGGACGTTTTTTCCGTGTAGTGCCAAAGCTAAAGCCTAGTATAGAGCGGCAACTTGCGTGTAAATCTTTCGTTTTGAAATTGCCAATTTTACCGCTTGCATTACCGAAATGAACGAGGCGACCGTAATAAGCTAGGCAGTTTAAACTTCTTTCAGAGACAGTTCCAGAAATAGAGTCCAAAATTATATTCACTCCTTCTCCGTTTGTCAGCTCATTGACTTTCTCTACAAAATCTTCATCTTGATGACAAATAACATAATCAGCTCCAGCATCTAAAGCGATTTCTTTTTTCGTTTCACTTCCGACAGTACCGATAACTGTTCCAGCCCCTAATCGTTTTGCAAGTTGAATCGCGGTAGTACCAATTCCGCCAGCAGCTGCATGAATCAGCACGGATTCATTTTGTTGAAGCCTTGCAACATTCACGAGTAAATTATAGCTTGTGAAAGATACGATCGGACAAGCAGCTGCGGTTTGAAAGTCGACTTCATGGGGTAAAACGAAAGTGAGATTTTCATTTGAAACAACGTACTCTGCGTAAGATCCATTTTGAGGAAAAGCAATGACACGCTGTCCAGGTTGAATATTTTTCACATGAGAACCGACGCGTTCTACAATACCAGTTGCATCTATACCTGGAATAAAAGGTAGTGCTTTATTTCCTTTTTTGCCACAACGTGATTTAATATCAGCGAAATTTACACTAGTAGCAACAACGCGAATTAAAACTTGATCTTCTGAAATAGCCGGTATATCCAAATCTGTATATTTCATCACTTCAGGACCACCGAACGACGTTACAACGATAGCTTTCATCATATATCCTCCTAAATTTGACTATATAAATCATTTTAAATCTTTATCAGAAATTGGAAAATTATATAATAGTTATGTGTGGTTATAAGTGAAGCTTATGAACTCATCGGATCATAATATTAATTTATATAAAAAATTTTTTCGGAAAAATCGAACGAAATATGAATTACTTGCCAATATATAGTGTAAGACAAAGGAGGGCTGGAATATAAAGGCTGAAATAGATTACGCACATTTAATTCGATTAACTTTATCAGGAAATAAAGAAGCGTATAGCGAATTGTATGATGTAACGATTCAAGAAGTATATAAAACAGCACATTTTTTAATTGAAGATAAAACGGATGTAGATGATGTCGTTCAAGAAGTATACATACAGCTATATGAATCGCTTCGTAAATATGATAGCGAGAAGCCATTTCGCCCTTGGCTAATTGGGCTTGCGATTAAACAAATTCATTCTTATAGAAGAAAGAGGTGGATGCGACTACGAATTATGAAAAAAGCAGAAGAGTAAAGAAAGCCAGTGCAAATTGATTTTTCTAACGATGTTGTAAGTAAAATATCAAACCAAAAACTAATCGAACTCATTCATAAATTACCGTATAAATTGAAACAAGTTATTATCTTAAGATACTTATACGAATATTCACAAGAAGAAGTAGCACAAATACTACATATTCCAATTGGTACAGTGAAGTCTAGAATTCATGCGGCATTAAAGAAACTACGTCAAAAAGAGCAAGTAGAAGAAATCTTTTTAGGAGAGGTAGGGAATGTGAAATGAGTTTAGATTGTAGAGTTAGAGAATCTATACGAGAAGAAGCGAAGGGGATTGTTGCCCCGCCGGAGTTAAAAGAAAAAGTAATTGTTCAAATCAAAATGAATCGCGGGGGAAGTAAGGTGAAGAAACGTCTTATCGCCGGAGTGCTTGCAGCAGCATTTTTAATCCCTACGACCGGTTTTGCATATCAATCTATTATGGCGGATGGTATATACGGATCTTTTGAGAATTTAAAAAAACACGCCGGAGCGATGACATTAGAAACGTATATGCGTTTTAATGCAAAATTATCAGAAGCGAAAGATGAAATGAGTTCGAAGGAATATGAAGAGTTTACAAAAGAACTGAAAAAATTAACTAATGCAAAGCTTGCGTACGGGGATTCGAATGGTAATATAGATTATGATCAATTATCACCAGCTAAAAAAGAGGAATTGAAAAAGGTAGTAATGGAGCTTCATCCGTATTTTGATAAATTAAATGGCCATAAATCTAGTAAAGAAGTACTAACTCCTGAAGAGTATGAACAATATATGGAGGCATTAATGTCACATCAAACTGTGTTAGTAAAAACGAAATCGAGTGGCGGGATAACAGTAGAAGAAGTGCCTGAGGCGTACAAAGAAAGATTTATTAAAGCGGAGCAGTTTATGGAGTATGTAGATGAAAAGGTGAGATAAGTAAAAAAGCTCAAAGCTTTAGCTTTGAGCTTTCTTTATTAAAAGAAAATAGAGCATTCAATTATATTTTTTCATCGTTGCATTGTCCTTTTGTATAAAACAATCTAATAGTGAATAACCAGCTATTAAACTAATAATCGTAACAAAAGTTGTATTTATTAGAATAATATTAACTAAATAAGGTAGGTATTCGGCAAGTGGTGAAAAGAGTAGTGCTGGGGAAAAGGAAATGAATAGTGTAGGCACTGTAATAGCAATAAATTTATCCGGTTGAAAGCTCCAGTTTTGTTTACTCGTTTCGCGATTAATAGATTGAAGGAAGCGTAATAAAATGCCAACTATAAGAGGGAAGAGTGTAAAGTAGAATAATCTTGGATAAACGTTAAAGTTCACTTGTGCATCTGTATCTAAATAAAATTGAATTTTTACTCCTACAAATAATAATAAGACGATAAATAATGTGAAGCAGAGGTATAGCATCACTTTTTGCATTATATTCCACCATCCTTTACTCAAAATATATTCAAAAAAAGAAGAGATATACAATAACTACTGTTGTATATCTCTTCTTTTACTGTTAGTTAATAGTGGAGTTTGATTTTTCTTGCTTCGTGAAATAATCAATAATGCCCATTGCGCTAATTTCTATATCTAAATGTAAAATATTATAAACGGAATGATCTGATGGAACGTTTAACTTTGTAAGATGAGAAGAGATTTTATCCATTAACAAAGTTTGTAAAGCTTTAGTTGCTTCATCGAAATCATTATACTTTTCAAAGACTTCCTTACCAGTATGAACGAAAATAGGTAGCCAATATTCCAGTTGATTATATACTTCTGTAACATGAGAGGATGCGCCGTAATGACCGAAATAAATAGTATCTACATTCATACTTTGAATGTGATTTTTAGAAGTAATCATCGCATCTGGTTGGAATTGTGAAGGGGACGTTGATGGTAGATATAACTCTACATCAACGTCTGCGAGTTCTCTATAATAAATTCCAATTGTATCGCCAGTAAAAATCCCGTTTGTTAATGAATCGTGAATGCTAATATGGTGCTTCGCATGTCCTGGTGTATCATAAAATGTAAGGGTGCGATCTTTTGCAATTTTTAACGTATCACCATGTTGTACAATATGAACACGTTCTTCTTCAATTGGAAGAATTGGATCAAAGAGTTTATCGAAATCTTCTTTGTAGACAGCTTTTGCACCTAAAATAAGTTTTGTTGGATCAATCATATGACGAGCACCACGAGAATGCACATATAACGTAGCATTTGGGCACTTTTCCATCATTAAACCAGCTGCTCCAGCGTGATCTAAATGCACATGTGTAACGATAATGTTTTTAACATCGTTTAAATCAATATGTAATTGTTGTAAGCCGTCTAAAATATACGGAAGAGAAGGGGCTGCACAAGTTTCAATTAAAGTAATATCGTCACCTAATAAAACGTACGTACCTGTTCGTTCATTATGCTGTAAATCGAAATCATCAATAAGATATAGGTGAGAAGATAATTGCTCTACTTTTTTCATAGTTACCACTCCTTATATACTGCATGTTTTTATTATACGCTAAAATAGAAAAAAGGCAGAAAACGAAGCTCATCTTCTGCCTTTTTGTAATATTATTATTTCGTTTGTTGTTTATTAATAGACATAATGAACAGTCCAACAATCCCGCCTACTAATGGAAGCATAATCTCTCCTGCTAAATTAAAGTAGGAGCTTAAGAATAAACCATTTACATCGATTACCCAGCCAGTAACAAACAATAACATCATATATAGTACGAAATAAAACTCGCGATTTGAAATCGTTTCATGTTGTGCAGTTTTCATAATGAACACCATCCTTTTCTTTTATAATGGAATATAAACTGTCACATTTTGTTCACATTTCAATTGTAAAACTTTCCATCATAAAAGTCTAGTAGTTTGTGTCGAATTTTCGAACAGAAATAAAGCGCTATCATTACAACTTATAAGTACGTAATAAGAGCTGTATATTCACGAATGTAGTATAGTATAAACATAGAATGATAGTGAAGAGAGGGGCAAAGACAATGACAGTTTATGATTTTTCAGCTAAAACAATTACAGGTGAAGAAAAATCGTTAAAAGATTACGAAGGAAAAGCAATTCTTATTGTCAATGTAGCTAGCAAATGTGGTTTTACACCACAATATAAAGGATTACAAGAGGTATATGATAAATATAAAGACCAAGGACTCGAAATACTCGGATTTCCTTGTAACCAATTCGGGGGACAAGAACCAGGTACAGAAGCGGACATTACTAGTTTTTGTGAATTAAACTACGGTGTAAACTTCCCGATGTTTGCAAAGGTTGATGTGAAAGGTGATAAGGCTCACCCTCTATATACATACATGACAGAACAAGCACCAGGTTTACTTGGTATGAAAGCAGTGAAATGGAATTTTACGAAGTTTTTAATCGGAAAAGACGGGAAAGTAGTAGGGCGTTTTGCTCCGCAGACGAAGCCGGTAGATTTAGAGGTTGAGATTGAGAAGGTGCTTGGGGAATAAGTAGGAGTTTCACTTTATTAAAAAACGTCTCAAAGAACAATGTAGTTCTTTGAGACGTTTTCTTTAAACTCAAATTTTCAAGATTAAATAACTGTATCAAAGCCATCTGATTTAGGTGGAGAAGCTGCTTTTTTCATAAGTACTTCCCATAAGTGTACGGATTTCTTCCATTCTACCGTAGCCTGCCCCTGTTGATACATAGCGTTCTCATAACTGGCAGTAAGTTGTTGCATATCGGCCGAGTTGTAAAGTGTATCGATATGGAGAGCGTATTCTCGGAATGTTTGACTTTCACCCCGTGGTATGCCAATTCTCGCAAATTGTTTTAAAAGTGCACCGTAAGCTTTTTGATAAACAGCATCATCTTTTCGGTATTTATAGAAATGAATAATAAGAAATGTCATCCATTTCATTCTAGTGGTGAAGAGAATGTATCCTATAATACTAATTAGTATCGTAGAGAGGAATACGTACCACCAAGAAAAACTAGTTTTAGAATTTGTGACTTTTTTAGTAGAAGCTTCTTCTGTATTTTCAATTAAACTTTTAAGTTTTGCTTCATTATTTCGTTGTTGTATTTGCTCGTTATTAGAATTATTTGCTTCGCTATTTTGTGAAATAGGAGCAGGCGTATTATTTATAAAATTATAGGGATTAGTAAATCCTTTTGTCGGTTCGAATGGAATCCATCCGTATTCTGGGAAATATACTTCGACCCAAGAGTGTGCGTTATCGTTCGTGATTGTATAAACATCCTCACCTTCTGCAGAGGCAAGTGTATTGTCAAGAGTTCCTTCTGTATAGCCTTTCACCCAGCGAGCTGGAATCCCCGCAGAACGAAGTAGTACAATCATAGACGTCGAAAAATTATTACAGTAGCCGCTTTTTGTATCGAAAAGGAATTGATCTACATAATCTTGGCTTTTGGCAGGGAATGAGACATTCGTTGATTCGTATGTAAAAGAGTTGTCTGTGAAGTAATTTTCAATAGCTAATACTTTATCATATCGGTTGTCTTTATCATTTGTAAGATTGATAGCCAAGTCTTTTACGCGCTGTGGTAATGACTCGGGAAGTTGTGTGTACTTTGTCATAAAATAAGGATTTGTTTCTTGACCTTCATTTGTTTTTACAGCTTTCAAGTTTTTTATGGAAAACTCAGGGATCTCATATGTTACTTTATACGAATGTAAAGTAGTAGAAGAGTCTCCATTCATTGTATAAATTTTTTCTGAAAACGGGTCAACACTGTATGATACATCAGAAGAAGCTTCAACTGTTACTAATCCTGCTGGATAGGTAAGGTGAGGGTAACTTTTTTGCATGGTAATTGTTGCCTCAGTAGTTTCTGTTTTTGTATTTTGTTCGTACCAGCTTACGACGTCGTTTTTATTTTTAAAAGAAACCTTTTTCGGATTTTCAGAAACCTCCCAGCCTTTTCCGGTATAAAAATCTTTCGTTTCGACTCTCCAATATTGTTTGTTTTGCGTTCGTGCTGTGAAAACAATTGTAGGATCCGCCTTAAAAGGACCACCTAATCGTGAGTCATCTAAACCATACCCAATTGTAGAAACTTTTTTTTCTTTACTTGCTTCAGATGTGTTGAATTTTAAGAAATCCATTGGGTTTGGCCATTGAGGGCCAAATTTTGGAGCAAAGTATGCGATGGTTGCTAATAATACAATAAATATTGTAAGTGGTCTAAGTAATTTTGAGATTTCCCTAGCATAATTTTGTAAGTGTTCACGTTCTTTTATTCGTTCTACTTGAAGAAGACTAAGCATAAAAAAGCCGATGACAACAGTACGAATAATAGCGTAGTTTGCATTGTATAAATGTAAGTTATGAAAAGTTGCGATATAAATAATAGTCAATACAAGAAATAGAAACCCACGTTTTTTATGAATAATCCAAAATGAAGTAAAAGAACTCAAAAACCAAAATGAGAGAAAAAATAAAACCGTCGGAAAAACTGGAGAAATATCTAGTAAATTCCCTTGGAAAAACAGGGAGGAATTTCGAAACATATCAGAAAAGAATGCTGTTAGCCAAGATGGATTTATAAAAGCATTTTTATAATATAGGGAATGAATGATAAATAGGACTGTGACAATTTTTATTGGAATCTGCCACCTCGTTTGAAAAAAAGAGAGAGCGAAGCAAATTCCTATAAATGTTACGAAAATATCTAATCTACCTACATTTGTAATACCTATAAGAGGTCTTAGCCATTCTAGTAAAAGAAGAAATACACATGCATGCATAAAGAATCTGTTCGTATCCCACTTGTATTTTGTTTGTAATGTTATCATTTGCTCACCTCAAAAAACACGTTTGTATAACGGTTTTCATAAACCGTGTTTACAAATATTTGTCGTTTTTTTAGAGTTTCTATTATACTGATTTCTCGGTGTGAAAGTTGATTCGCTTTTTCTTTCACGACAAAAACCATACATTTTCTATTTCTTATAGCAGCACAATCAGCCGCCTTTTGAATATCGGGAGAAAGATTACTGGTCACGAGTATAACCGTGACGGGCTCATAAATTTTTCTTAGTTCCATGTCTACACTCTGGGAGAGCGGGAATACACTGTCTGCTTGCACTTTTGCTAAATGACAAAGGATTTGTTGTAACTGCGTATCTCCATTGTCTAAAGGGAAAATAGTTTGTTCTTTTCCGATAGACACGAATGATGCTGGTGAATTTTGTTTCAAGACAGTCCTTACGATAGAGGCAGTAAATGTGACGACTGATTCGAATAGAGGAGACTCGGTTCTGTCTATGAATATCATGACATTATGGCTGCGCTGTTGTTCAAACTCTTTTGTCATAATAGTGTTTGTTCGTGCAGTTGCTTTCCAATCAATCCATGAAAAGCGATCACCAGGTTTATAGTCTCTGACACCGACAGAGATTGTAGAGTCTTTTGCTGAATTTATATTTGCTGAAAGCGCTCCTTGTTCGAAATGATTTTCCAATTGTCGATATGCTATATCTACATACTGGGGATAGACTAAAAATGTATCTGGAACTGAAAAAGTTACTTCTTTCTCTATCATGCCGAATAAATCGCCAGTTTTTACACGAACGCTTGAAAAAGTGTGCTCGCCTCTAGAGATTGTGTCAATAACATATTGAAACGAAATATTTCGTTTCAATCCTGGGAAGAGTACTACCTTATTCATCTTTGTTTGTTTACAACTTATAAATTGTGGTGGCAGTTCATCTTCTATAACTAAATAAAGTAAGGGAAAAGGAAATTTTCTTTTTATTGTAATCGTGCTTATAAATTGTTCTCCTACTACATATCCATTTTGGTTTGTTATTCGTCTTACTTCAGCGTCCCGAAAAGCGTAAAAGGGGAGTAGTAGTGAATAAAGAGCAATGGGAATTGTGCTGTAAAACAAAAACCAACTTACAAACCCTCCTTGAAACATAGCGTACACAAATGTTAAGACTAGACATAAAGGGAGTAGCAATAACTTCGTAACGTGATATAGCGCTCGCAGTATTCGTTTCATCAAGGGTTCATCGTCCTTTGAGTCGGCACAGTAGTTCGTGCAACGATTTTTGCGATAACTTGTTCTACAGTTATTCCTTCAAATTTTGCTTCCATTTTTAAAATGAGTCTATGTGCTAAAACGTAAGGAGCTAAAAATTTAACATCGTCTGGAATAACATAATTTCTGCCATGGATAAATGCATAAGCTTGTGAAGCTTTCATTAAAGCAATTGAGCCACGTGGACTTGCACCTAGCTGTATAGAACTGTACGTACGAGTCTGATTAACAAGTTTTACAATGTAATGCTTAATTGCTTTGTCCATACTTACTACCCGTACGCTTTGTTGTAAATAAATTAATTCTTCTATTGTAGTAATGGTCTGTAATTGAGAGAGTGGATTTGTTTTTTCCATCCGGTTTAAAATTTCAAATTCTTCTTCTGGTGTAGGATATCCCATTTTTAGTTTCAATAAGAAACGATCGAGCTGAGCTTCTGGTAGAGAATATGTTCCTTCATATTCGACCGGATTTTGTGTAGCCATGACAAAGAACGGCTTTGGTAAAGGCCTTGTAATGCCATCGATTGTAATATTGCCTTCTTCCATACATTCAAGTAAAGCAGATTGTGTCTTTGGAGATGTACGATTAATTTCATCAGCAAGTACAAAATTCCCCATAATTGGTCCAGGCTTGAACTCAAATTGGAGCTCTTTCGGATTATAAATAGAAACTCCTGTTACATCTGACGGCAATAAATCAGGTGTAAATTGAATTCGCTTATAATCAGCATCAATGGATTTAGAAAGAGCACGTACTAGCATTGTTTTCCCGACACCAGGAACATCTTCTAATAGCACATGACCGTCAGCTAAGAGAGCTGTCAAAGCTAAGATCGTTTCTTTTCGTTTTCCGACCATTATTTTTTCAATATTATTGATTATTTTTTCTACAGTGGGATGTAATGAATCAAGCTGGGGCATCGTAATCCTCCTAATGTTATTATCGTTTTCTAATCTATTTAGTGGACATATTTCTAATTCTATTTGTAGATAGTAAAACTTTTACCTTAAATTCTGAGAATATTCAGATTATTTATTTCGATTACATCTAGTATAATTGTTTCCGTAACTAAGGGCAATACAGTAAATAATGATTTGTAGTTTTATGTAAAATCAGACTCGATATAAAATAATAACATTGGGAAAAATTTTTTACATACAATTTATACTCTTTTCCTTATGGCAGTTTTGAAATAATATCAAAACTCTTTTTCTTTTGCAAAATAGTCGATACCTCAAAATACCATTCTCCTAATAATTAAGATTAACCATAATCTTCACAACGGAACACAAGATTTTCTCACAAACTTATTTTCTACTGAATTTTTGACAATCTCTTGAACTGTGCGAAATGTCACATCTGTATTTTACAACCTCTCTTATAGTAAGGGTATGTAAGAGAGACGTATTAAAGGAGTGAACAGTATGAAGAAAAAAACTTCAGCACTAATGAGACGTTTAAAATATTTTTCACCAATAGATCGTTATAACGATAATCATACACAAGAAACATATGAAGATCGCGAATGGGAAAATGTGTACAGAAAGCGTTGGCAGCATGATAAAGTAATTCGTTCTACACACGGCGTGAACTGTACTGGTTCATGTAGCTGGAATATATATGTGAAAGATGGAATTGTGACGTGGGAAGGACAGGAGCTTAACTATCCAACGACAGGTCCTGATATGCCAGATTTTGAACCGCGAGGATGCCCACGTGGAGCAAGTTTTTCTTGGTACATTTATAGTCCACTTCGTGTGAAATATCCGTATGTACGTGGTGTTCTTTGGAGTATGTGGCAAGATGAACTACAAAATAACGAGTCACCACTAGATGCTTGGAAAAGTATTGTGGAAAACCCTGAAAAAGCACGTAAGTATAAGCAGGCGCGTGGTAAAGGTGGATTTATTCGTGCGAATTGGGATGAAGTATTACAACTCGTTTCAGCTTCTCTACTTTATACAGTAATTAAATACGGGCCAGATCGAAATGTTGGCTTTTCACCAATTCCAGCTATGTCGATGTTAAGTCATGCTGCTGGTAGTCGTTTTATGCAACTTATGGGTGGGCCGATGCTTAGTTTCTATGATTGGTACGCAGATTTACCACCAGCTTCTCCGCAAATTTGGGGCGATCAAACAGATGTACCAGAAAGTAGTGACTGGTATAACTCTGGTTACATTATGACATGGGGTTCAAATGTACCGATGACGAGAACACCAGATGCTCACTTTTTAGCAGAGGTTCGATATAAAGGAACGAAAGTCGTTTCTGTCAGTCCTGACTTCGCTGAATCTACAAAGTTTGCGGATGATTGGATTAGTGTGAAACAAGGTACAGATGGTGCACTTGCGATGGCAATGGGGCATGTGATCTTACAAGAATTTTACGTAGATAATCAAGTGGAATATTTCACAAAGTATGCGAAGCAATATACTGATTTTCCTTTCTTTGTCACATTGAAACAAAAAGGAGATCAATTCGTTGCTGATCGTTTCTTAAACGCTGCTGATATTGGACGCGAAACGAAGTTAGGAGAATGGAAACCTGTTCTTTGGAACGAGAACACGAATGATTTTGCAACACCTCAAGGCACAATGGGCTCACGTTGGGATAACGAAAAGAAATGGAACTTGCGTTTAGAAGATGAAGAAACAGGTGAAAAGATTGATCCACGTCTTTCTTTACTTGGAATGGAAGAAACGATTGGAACGGTACAAATTCCGTACTTCTCTGATGATGGAAACAAAGTATTAGAACGTACAATTCCAGTGAAAAAGGTTATGACAGAAGAAGGCGAAGTGTTCGTTACAACTGTATACGACTTAACGTTAGCAAATTACGGGGTGAACCGAGGGTTTGGCGGACAAGAGCCGAAAGACTTCAATGATGATGTACCGTTTACACCTGCATGGCAAGAGAAAATGACAGGAGTGAAACGAGAACTAATTATTCAAATCGCTCGTGAGTTCGCACAAAATGCCGCTGATACAAATGGTCGCTCGATGATTATTGTTGGAGCTGGTATTAACCATTGGTTTAATTCTGATACGATTTATCGCGCAGTTTTAAATCTTGTTCTTCTAGTTGGGGCACAAGGAGTAAACGGCGGGGGATGGGCGCATTATGTTGGTCAAGAAAAGTTACGACCTGCAGAAGGATGGCAAACAATCGCGATGGCAAAAGATTGGCAAGGGCCACCAAAATTACAAAATGGTACGTCTTTCTTCTATTTCGTAACAGATCAATGGCGCTATGAAGATACACCTGTTGGACATTTAGCATCACCAATTGAAGGTAACTCACGTTATCAACATCACGGTGATTACAATGTATTAGCAGCACGACTCGGCTGGTTACCTTCTTATCCAACATTCGAGAAAAATGGAATTGAATTATATAAAGAAGCTGTTGCTGCTGGTGCAACAACGCAAGAAGAAATCGGAAAATATGTTGCACAAAAATTAAAAGAAAAAGAACTGAAATTTGCGATTGAAGATCCTGATAATAAAAACAACTTCCCGCGCAACTTATTCGTGTGGCGTGCGAATTTAATTTCAAGTTCTGGTAAAGGGCATGAATATTTCTTAAAACATTTATTAGGTACAACAAACGGATTAATGAATGACGATAGTGATTCATTACGACCAGAAGAAATTAAGTGGCATGAAGAAGCACCAGAAGGGAAGCTTGATTTACTCATTAATTTAGATTTCCGTATGGCTGGAACAGCGCTGTATTCTGATATCGTCTTACCTGCTTCAACTTGGTACGAAAAACATGATTTAAGTAGTACAGATATGCATCCATTTGTGCATCCATTTAATCCAGCAATCGGTTCACCGTGGGAAGCACGCTCTGACTGGGATATTTTCACTTCACTTTCTAAAGCTGTGTCAGATTTAGCGAAGAAAATAGATCTTGAACCAATGAAAGAAGTTGTTGCAACACCACTTCTTCATGATACACCGCAAGAATTAGCGCAACCACTTGGCAAGATTAAAGATTGGAGTAAAGGTGAATGTGAACCAATCCCGGGTAAAACGATGCCACAAATTCATGTTGTTGAAAGGGATTATAGAACGATTTATGACAAAATGACAGCACTTGGACCAAATGCCGGAAAACAACCGATTGGTACGAAAGGGATCTCTTGGTCAGCAGAAAAAGAGTATGAGCAATTAAAGAGCAAATTAGGAGTTGTTCGAACGGATACTATTGCGAAAGGTTGCCCAGACATAAAAGAAGCAATCAATGCTGCTGAAGCGGTATTAACGCTTTCTTCTACAACAAACGGTCATATGGCAGTAAAAGCATGGGAAGCACTTGAAAAACAAACAGATCTAAAATTACGTGATTTAGCAGAAGAACGTGAAGAAGAATGCTTTACATTCGAACAAATTACAGCACAACCGAAAACAGTAATTACTTCTCCGGCCTTTACAGGTTCAGAAAAAGGTGGACGACGTTACTCACCGTTTACAACAAATGTGGAACGTCTTATTCCTTGGAGAACGATAACTGGTCGACAATCTTTCTACTTAGACCATGACATGATGAAAGAATTTGGTGAAACGATGGCAACATTTAAACCAATTCTGCAACATAAACCGTTCCGTAAGTCACGCCCTGAAGTAGAAGGGAAAGAGATTACACTAAACTATTTAACACCGCATAATAAGTGGTCGATTCATAGTATGTATTTCGATTCATTACCGATGTTAACGCTGTTTAGAGGTGGTCCAACTGTTTGGATGAATAAAGAGGACGCTGCAGAAGCTGGCGTTGCTGATAATGATTGGATCGAGTGCTTTAACCGTAACGGTGTTGTCGTAGCGCGTGCTGTTGTAACGCACCGTATACCGAGGGGAATGGCATTTATGCACCATGCGCAAGATCGCCACATTAACGTGCCTGGTACGAAATTAACAAGCACCCGTGGGGGAACGCATAATAGTCCAACCCGTATTCATGTTAAACCAACACATATGATTGGTGGATATGGCCAATTAAGCTATGGATTTAACTATTATGGTCCGACTGGGAACCAGCGTGATTTAAATGTTGTAATCCGTAAACTGAAGGAGGTAGATTGGCTTGAAGATTAAAGCGCAAGTCGGAATGGTAATGAACCTAGATAAATGCATCGGCTGTCATACTTGTAGCGTAACGTGCAAAAACACCTGGACAAATCGTCCAGGTGCGGAATATATGTACTTCAATAACGTAGAAACGAAGCCTGGAATTGGTTATCCGAAACAATGGGAAGATCAGGAGAAATATAAAGGCGGATGGGAATTGAAAAATGGTGAAATTCAGCTGAAATCTGGTTCGAAAATGAAACGTCTTATGAACATTTTCCACAATCCAGATCAACCAACAATTGATGATTACTTTGAACCTTGGAATTATGATTATGAAACATTAACAAATAGCCCGCAGCGTAAGCATCAACCAGTTGCTCGTCCGAAATCAGCAATTACAGGCGAATTTATCGACAAAATTGAATGGGGTCCGAACTGGGAAGATGATTTAGCTGGTGGACATATAACAGGATTACAAGATCCGAACGTAAAGAAAATGGAAGAAGAAATTAAAACAGATTTTGAAAACGTCTTTATGATGTATTTACCACGCATATGTGAACATTGTATGAATCCGTCTTGCGTATCATCTTGTCCATCTGGTGCGATGTATAAACGTGAAGAAGACGGCATTGTTCTTGTAGATCAAAATGCATGTCGTGCTTGGAGGTTCTGCGTATCATCTTGTCCATATAAAAAAGTGTATTTTAACTGGCAAACGAATAAAGCTGAAAAATGTACAATGTGTTTCCCACGTATTGAGGCTGGTATGCCAACAATTTGTTCAGAAACATGTGTGGGACGTATCAGGTATATTGGGGTAATGCTATATGACGCTGACAAAGTAAAAGAAGCAGCTTCTGTTGAAGACGAAAAAGATTTATATGAATCTCAGCTTACTGTTTTCCTAGATCCAAATGATCCAGAAGTAGCAGCTGAAGCGAAAAAACAAGGCATTCCTGAAGAATGGATTAAAGCAGCACAAGAGTCACCAATCTATAAAATGATTATCGATTGGAAAATTGCTCTGCCTCTTCATCCAGAGTACCGTACAATGCCGATGGTTTGGTATATTCCGCCGCTTAGCCCAATTATGAATATGGTGGAAGGGAAAGGCAGTAACTGGCAAGCAGAAGAGATTTTCCCTGCTATCGATAATATGCGTATTCCAATTCAATATTTAGCGAATTTACTCACTGCAGGAGATGAATCACACATTCGTCTTACATTGAAGAAAATGGCTGTTATGCGAACGCATATGAGAGCGCTGCAAATTAATAAAGAGCCAAATGAAGCTGTATTAAAAGAACTTATTTTAACAAAACAGGATGTAGAAGATATGTATCGTCTTCTTGCTATTGCGAAATATAAAGATCGCTTCGTCATTCCGGGCACTCACCGTGAACAAGTGACAGATTTATATAGCGAACAAGGAAGCTGTGGTTTAGCATTCGCAGGTGGTCCAGGCTCTTGTATGACAATTTCTTAAATAAAGGGGTCAGAAAATGATGAAACAAAGTTTACAAACTGCTTTTTCTTGTTCTTCTTTTCTTCTCTCCTATCCTGAACTAGGGTGGAGAGAAGCTGTAACTGAATTGCAAGAAGAGATTGAAACGATAGAAAAGGAAGAAGTTAAAGCATCACTTACAGCCTTTATAAAGCAAGCGCTACATAAAACGAATGATCAACTCATTGATAGTTACGTATATACATTCGATTTTGGTAAGAAAACAAATATGTATCTTACTTATATGAACACTGGTGAACAAAGAGAAAGAGGTATTGAATTATTAGAGTTAAAGCAGCATTATAAAAAATCTGGTTTTGAAGTAACGGATAAAGAACTACCTGATTATTTACCACTTTTTCTTGAGTTTTTTGCAAATGCAAATGAGCAAGACAGTGAACCAATTATGAATAAATACAAGGAGAATATACAAGCATTACACGTTCAGTTAAAAGAAGCAGGTAGTATGTATGAACCAATTCTTGCGGCTGTTCTACTCGCTATCGAAGCATGGGATGTACAGACAAATTAGAAAGGAGAGTTGTTAAAATGATGAATCAATTTCTATGGGTATTGTTTCCCTATATCATTTTTGCAATCTTTATCGGTGGACATATTTTTAGATACAACTATGATCAATTTGGATGGACATCAAAATCTAGTGAACTATTAGAAAAGAAAATGCTCCGAATCGGAAGTCTATTATTCCACTTTGGGATTATGTTCGTAATTGCCGGTCATGTTATGGGGATATTAATTCCAGAAGCTGTATACCGTTCGATAGGTATTTCTGAGCATACGTATCACATAATGGCAATTAGTTTCGGGCTTCCGGCAGGTGTTGCTTCTATCATCGGTTTAATTATATTAACGTACCGCCGCGTAACTGTAAAACGTATCATTGCAACGAGCACAAAGGGAGATTATATTGCGCTTATTTTATTACTTATCGTAATGTTAGCAGGACTTTCTTCAACATTTTTAAATATCGATTCAAAAGGATTTGATTATCGTACAACAATTGGCCCTTGGTTCCGAAGTCTCTTTATTTTCCAACCGAAAGTTGAATATATGACGGAAGTACCAGTATGGTTTAAAATTCACATTCTTGCAGGGATGGGTTTATTCGCAGTGTGGCCATTTACAAGACTAGTACATGTATTTAGTGCCCCAATTAAATATGTAAGCCGTAGTTATGTAATTTACAGAAGACGTATTCCTAATGAGTTGAAAAAATAATACTGCTGTAAACAGATAGGAGTTAGCAGCTAAAACGAAACGAGGTCTAATATGGAAGGCCTCGTTTTTGTTTATATAGGGAATAGCCGTTAATAAGTAGTTTAAATTGAAAAAAGATTAGCATCTAAATAAGATGCTAATCAATGCTACAAACAGAAGCAGAGCAATCTTCACAAGCAATTTCACATTTTAAAAATTGTAAATCGTGGATTGTAATCTTTCCTTTATGAATCGAAATTGTACCTTGCTTTTTTAATTCATTTAACATTCGATTTACACTTTCACGTGAAGTTGCACAGAAATTAGCAAGTTCTTGATTTGTTAATGGTAAATCGATGAGAATCCCATTTTCTTTTAATACACCGTAACTATTTGTCATTCGTATAAGAGTAGAGTACAGGGCACCTTTTTTGCCGTGTAATACTAAATCTCGGAACTTCGTTTGCATTCTTCTTAAATGTTCACTAATCCATTTCATAAATTCAAATACAAGTGCTGGTTTTTGGAGTAATGCTTTTTCTAACGCTTCACGCTTTATAACTCCTACTTCAACATCTTCAAGGCATTTTGAATTTAATAAGTATTTCGCATTGTCCGTGAATAATGTTAGTTCTCCAATAATGTCATATTCCGAACAAATTCGAAGTGTCAATTCTTGTCCGTCAGCACTTAATTTACTAATTTGTACTTTTCCTGAGTGGATGATATAGAGCTCTGTTGCCTCCATACCTTCTTGAAAAATAAAACTACCTTTTTTAATTTGCATTTTATATTCAACAGATGCAAGTAATTCTTTTAAATCTTGAGATAATGTCATACTGTTTGCCACAGTGATCACCTTTCTTCTTATAAGCAATACATTTCCTATTTTGAGTGTAAGTATGATGAAAATGCAAGAGCTATTTTAAAAATAAATTGAAATTTCAATGACCGTAAGGGGAAGAAATCTTCAGTTTTTAGTTTGAAAAATTCAATAGACAAAGTGGATGAGATTAAAGATGTGAACAAAATTCGAACGGATTTGTGAAGAATTTTTGAATGGGGAAAGTAATGTGAGAAAAGTCACATTGAATATGTAGCTTCTTTTTTATAATGAAGGCAAATAAAAAAATTGAAAGCTTACTAAGGATTGCAGCAGAAAAGAAGGGATATAGATGCATGAGAACATGAAAGATTCTTTAGAACGGCCACTTCAAGATTTACGTATTTCAGTTATTGATCGTTGTAATTTTAGGTGTACATACTGTATGCCTGCTGAAGTGTTCGGACCTGATTACGCTTTTTTAAAGGAAGAGCTTTTATTAACGTTCGATGAAATAGAAAGATTAGCGAGATTATTTATAAGTATGGGAGTCAATAAAATTAGGCTTACTGGCGGTGAACCTTTATTGCGTAAAGACTTACCGACGTTAATTGCAAGACTTGCAAAGCTAGAAGGCTTAAAAGATATTGGACTCACAACAAACGGTATTCATTTAGCAAAACAAGCAAAGGCGTTAAAAGAAGCGGGATTAAAACGTGTAAATATTAGTTTAGATGCGATAGAGGATTATGTCTTCAAAAAAATTAATGGACGAAATGTAAGCACAAAACCTGTATTAAAAGGAATTGAAGAAGCGAAGAACGCAGGGTTAGAAGTAAAGGTAAATATGGTCGTAAAAAAAGGAATGAATGATAGTCAAATTCTTCATATGGCTCGTTACTTTAAAGAAAAAGAAATTCAGCTCCGTTTTATAGAGTTTATGGATGTGGGCAGTACAAACGGCTGGAACTTTGAACAAGTTATTACGAAGGAACAATTAATAGAGAAGATTAATCGTGTATATCCGATTGAGCCTGTTAAACCTCGTTACTTTGGAGAGGTTGCGAAAATGTATCGATATGTAGGGAGCGATGCAGAAGTTGGATTTATTACTTCTGTTTCTGAGTCATTTTGTTCTTCTTGTACGAGAGCCCGTATTTCGGCAGACGGTAAGTTTTTTACATGTTTATTTGGAACAAAAGGAACGGATTTGCGAACGCTTCTTCGAGAAAATATTTCTGACGCTTCATTATTAAAAATTTTACAACATACATGGCGATATAGAACAGATCGATATTCAGATGAAAGAACAGTTGAAAGTACAAGTAAACGTCCAAAAGTTGAAATGTCTTACATTGGTGGATAGTGAAAGGCGGAGTTCTTATGCAAGAGCGTTATGCAAGACAAGTATTGTTTTCTAGAATTGGTGAAATGGGACAAAGAAAAATAAGAGAAAAGCATGTGCTCCTAATCGGTGCGGGTGCACTAGGAGCTGCAAATGCAGAAGCTCTTGTTAGAATGGGAATTGGGAAATTGACAATTGCTGACCGTGACTACGTCGAATGGAGTAATTTACAACGGCAACAGTTATATACAGAAGAAGATGCACAGCAGTGCAAACCGAAAGCAATTGCAGCGGCAGAGCATTTAAGAAAGATTAATTCTGAAGTGGAAATTGTACCAGTAGTATCGGATGTCACACTGCAAGAAATAAAAGAGTTAACAAAAGAAGTGGATCTCATATTAGATGCGACTGACAATTTTGATACGCGCCTACTTATAAATGACATTTCACAAAAAGAAAATATACCTTGGATATACGGTGGATGTATTGGAAGTTACGGTGTAACGTATACAATTCTTCCAGGGAAAACACCATGTTTTCGCTGCTTAATGGATCATCCTATGGGCAGTGCAACATGCGATACAGCAGGAATCATTCAACCAGCTGTACAAATGGTCGTTACTCATCAAGTAACAGAGGCGATGAAAATATTGGTGGATGATTTCGAGGCGCTAAGAGGAACAATGTTATCATTTGATATTTGGAACAATCAATATCTCTCATTAAAAGTAAATAGACAGAAGAAAAATACATGTCCATCTTGTGGAAATACACGCACGTACCCAAGTTTAACATTTGAAGCACAGATGAAAATGGAAGTGCTATGCGGACGGAATACGGTTCAAATCCGTTCAGGGGTAAAACGTGTTCTTCATTTAGAGGAAGTTCAAAAACGATTACAAAAAAGTGTACTTGTCCAAAAAACGCCTTACTTACTATCATTTCTAATTGATGAATATCGTTTCGTTTTATTTACAGACGGTAGGGCATTTATTCATGGAACAAATGATGTGAAAATAGCAAAACGATTATACGCAAAATATATAGGCTGAATAGAAAGTGAGTTTCACTTTCCAAAAACGAGGTGAAAAAGAATGTTATTAAAACGTAATCCAATTCCAGTGGCAGAAGCAGTTGCACGAGTAATGGAATATGCTTATCAGGGTGAAATAGAAGAGGTTTCTCTTATAGAAAGCTACGGTAGAACGCTTGGAAAAGATGTTATTGCAGATCATGATGTCCCGCATTTTGATCGCTCTCCGTACGACGGGTTTGCGATTCGAGCGGAAGACACAAAAGAAGCAAGTAGCAGTAATCCCATTCTGTTTGAAGTGATTGGTGAAATTGGAGCAGGTTTTGTTTTTACAGAAGATGTGAAAGCATTTCAAGCTGTCCGTATTATGACAGGTGCGGCAATTCCTGCGGGGTGTAATGCAGTAGTTATGTTAGAGCTAACGGAAGGATTTGAAGAAAACGAAAAGACTTATATGAAATTGAAACGCTCCTTTGTTGCTGGGGATAACATTTCTTTTAAAGGAGAAGATGTAAAACAAAATAGCATTCTGGTGAAAAAAGGGACTGTTATTAATCCTGGAGTTGCAGCACTTCTTGCTACGTTTGGTTATAGTACGGTATATGTTGTAAAACAGCCAGTCATTGGAATTGTAACGACAGGAAGTGAACTGCTCGAAGTACATGAACAATTAAAGCCAGGGAAGATTCGAAATAGTAACTCTTATATGGTAGCTGCTCAAATTGAACGAGCAGGTGGAATTGTACAGTATTATGGGCAATTCGCTGACAATTTTGAGACGTGTTATAACACTGTAAAAAAAGCGATAAAAGAAGTTGATATATTAATTACAACCGGTGGCGTTTCAGTAGGAGACTATGATTATTTACCGGCTATTTATGAGAGATTACAAGCTAATGTACTTTTTAACAAAATAGCGATGCGACCAGGAAGTGTGACAACTGTAGCTGAGTTAGAGGGAAAACTATTATTTGGTCTATCTGGTAATCCTTCTGCTTGTTATGTCGGATGTGAATTGTATGTTCGACCTGTCATTGGAACATACTTGCATAGGAAAGATCCGCACATATATCGTGCAGAGGCAATTTTACAGAAAGACATTTCGAAAGCAAATCCGTTTACTCGTTTTGTAAGAGGGAGAGTAGAAATTGTAGATGGGCAATTGCAAGTTACACCAGTCGGTTTAGATAAATCTAGCGCAATTTCTTCAATTGCAGAAGCGAATGCATTTATCGTTCTGCCGGGAGGAACAAGAGGATTTGAAACAGGAATAACCGTTTCGGTACTGTTATTAGAATCGAACGTCGGAAGTGAGTGGCCGTGGGAAGAGCCGCTTCGATCATACAAGTAATAGAAAAAGAGATTGCTAACTTATATAAGGATCAGAGGTGCAAGATGACACATACGTATTATGAAGTAATTGATACACCTATTTCAATTGAAGAAGTTACAAACAAAGTAATTCGTCGTGAGTGTGGTGCGGTTACTACTTTTATTGGTACTGTTAGAGAATTTACGAAAGGTCGACGTACACTTTGTTTAGAGTATGTAGCTTATAAGACAATGGCGGAGAAACAACTTGAGAGAATTGGCACTGAAGTAGGAGAGAAGTGGCCGGGGACATATGTCGCTATTACACATCGTATTGGTACATTACAAATTTCTGATCTTGCTGTTGTTGTCGCTGTTTCTACACCACACCGGAAAGCTGCATATGAGGCGAACGAATATATTATGGAGCGTATTAAACAAATTGTTCCAATTTGGAAGAAAGAGTTTTGGGAAGATGGTGAGTCATGGATAGGTGATCAGTTAGAGAAGGTAACATATGCAAATGGTGAGCCTGGAAAGGAGAGGAGTATATGATTGAAGTACTATTATTTGCACATTTACAAGAAGAAGTAAGTAAGCCAGCATTACACATAGATTGTGAAAATATTACAGTTGCGAAGCTGAAGGAAGTTCTGATTAAGGAATATAATGTAGCAATTTCAAACGAGATTATGGTCGCGATAAATGAAGAGTATGCAAATGAGGATGACATCATTCAAGTTGGCGATGTCGTAGCAATGATTCCGCCAGTAAGTGGTGGTTGATTCTTCTCAGCCTAATCATGTTAGGACGTGATTAGGCTGGAGAGAATAAATATAACTATGCATACATAGGAGGGAACAAGATGAAAAGTCCTAATTTTCAATTAATTTTACAAACTTCTAATCTAGTTATCGGTTTTATGGTATGGGTCATTTTATCATCATTAATGCCTTATATTAAAGCGGATATTCCATTAACTGCGGGACAAATTTCTATGGTAACAGCAGTACCGGTTATTTTAGGTTCTGTTCTTCGCATTCCAATTGGTTATTGGACAAATCGTTTCGGAGCAAGAAAATTATTCTTTATTAGTTTTATTTTATTATTATTTCCTGTCTTTTATATTAGTGTTGCCAATTCTATGATGGATTTAATTATTGGTGGATTATTTGTCGGAATCGGTGGTGCTGTATTCTCTGTAGGGGTAACTTCTTTACCAAAATACTTTCCGAAAGAGAGTCACGGTTTTGTAAATGGTATTTACGGTGTAGGTAATGCCGGAACAGCAATTACTTCATTTTTAGCGCCTGTTATCGCAACTTCAGTTGGCTGGAGAGCGACAGTACAATGTTATTTGGTTTTACTTGCAGCATTTGCACTTATGAATTTTTTATTAGGCGATTGTAAAGAGAAAAAGGTGAATACACCATTAATGGAACAAATAAAAGGTGTATATAAAAATGAAAAACTTTGGTTTTTATGTATCTTTTACTTTTTAACATTCGGATCATTTGTCGCATTTACCGTATACTTACCAAACTTTTTAGTATCTCACTTCGGATTAGAGAAAGTAGATGCAGGTATGCGGACAGCTGGATTCATCGTACTCGCAACAATTATGCGCCCAATTGGTGGTTGGCTCGGTGATAAGTTTAATCCATTTAAAATATTAATCTTTGTATTTATCGGTTTAACACTTTCAGGTATTATTTTATCATTTATGCCTAGCATGAACGTGTATACATTTGGTTGCCTACTAGTCGCATTTTGTGCAGGTATAGGTAATGGTACAATCTTTAAACTCGTTCCAATGTATTTCTCAGAACAAGCTGGTATTGTAAATGGTCTCGTATCAGCTTTAGGTGGACTAGGAGGATTCTTCCCACCGCTAATTTTAACGTTACTATTCCAATTAACAGGTCATTATGCAATTGGATTTATGGCGTTATCAGAAGTCGCACTTGCTTGTTTAATCATTACAGTATGGATGTATAGCCAAGAGAAATTGTTAGTGATGTTAAAGAATCATTAATAAGGAAAAAGAACTGTCCCAAAGTATTTTGGGATGGTTCTTTTTGTAATAGGCTTCAACATGTTTTTATTGCTATCTCAACAAACGCTCGTTTTCTAAAAGAATGTGTTTTTAAAATGAAAAACAGAAGGTTTATGGAATTTTATTTTAAAATATAGAAGTCAAAAGTTATTCAATTAAAGGGTAGATTAGTGAAGGAAATCTTAAATCTATTCTAAAGATCGAACTCATTTTTAGAATGCAAATATTTAATTGAATCGGGATGTTTAGATGAAAAAAATATAAGTCCACTCAAGATAAACAAGTATCAGGTATGTTAGGTGTTTTAAGCGACAAGTATGGAATTGATGTAAGTATTCTTCGCATAGTAACTGCAGTATCAGATTTTTCTAGGGCCAGATTTTTTGGTAAGGCTAATGGATATTGTGAAAAAGAATACTTAAAATAAAAAATACCGTTTAGGTTGATAAGATAAAATTATGAATTTGTATAAACAATCCATAATTTTCTTTATGAGTTATATTTGATATGTTAAAGAAAAGAGAGGGGAGGGAAATGAAATAAGAATTTTTGATGAGCATTTTCATATTATTGATTTAAGTTTTCTGGTTATTAAGAACTGAGGGTGTTTTCAGACTAATTAAATGTGGTCCATATTTAGTAAAGAGTTTAATCCAACTATAATATATTTGGAATGAGGTTTTACATGTTTGTTTTTATTATATTAGACGTGATATTACCAATATTAATATTGATGCTAATTGGTGCAATCTTACAAAGAAAGTTTCAATTTAACTTAAAGCAGCTATCTACACTTATTACTTATTGCTTGATGCCAGCGGCTGTATTTGTGAATATATATGATATTCGTATAGAAACAGGTTTGTTGCTCCAGATAATATACTATTTAATGCTTTATAGTCTGAGTCTGATCATAGTAAGTCATTTCATTTCAAAAATATTAAAGTTAGAAAAAGGAGAAAGTGCAGCTCTAAAAAATAGCATTTCGTTAATGAATTCCGGTAATTATGGGTTACCAGTAAGTCAATTGATTTTCAGTCACAATCCAGTGGGGGTTTCCATTCAAATTTTTATTGTTATTTTCCAGAATCTTTTAACTTATTCATATGGGATATATAACTTACTATCAGCAACAAAAACAATCGGAGGTATTATTCAATCATTTCTAAGACTGCCTGTATTTCATGCACTCGTATTAGGGGTTTTCTTTCAATCTTTTACAATTCAAATACCTAATTCTATCTTTATTCCTCTTAATCAGCTTGCGAATGGTTTTGTTGCAATAGCACTCATATTGCTAGGGGCACAATTATCCAACATTAAGCTTAATTTTTTCCATCGAGTCATAACATGGGCTTTAATTGGAAGGTTACTGATGGGACCATTATTAGCACTTGCTATGATATATCTACTAAACATGGATGGTATTGTTGCACAATCATTATTTATTGCAAGTTCTTTTCCTACGTCAAGAAATACATCAACCATTGCTATGGAGTATCAAATAGAACCTGAATTACATGCACAAATCGTTTTATTTTCAACACTTTTCAGCATTATTACAGTAACTGTCGTTATTTATTTGTCATATATTTTGTTTTGAATGTACGTGCAAAAAACGAATAGATTTGAGGTGGTAAATGATGGACGGAAATCCCATCGATATGAGAAGAAAACAGTCTTAAATATATTGAGTGTCGTTTACAATTGTACTATGTCTGATAATCAAGTGGCTTAATTCAAAAAAAGGAAACTCATTAGGGGTTATTTCGTATGTAAATCTTTAAAGCATCTACATATAGATTTGCGAAAAAAGACATAATCTCGCTTATAATTGACGTTACATGAGCTTAGGTTGATAGTGATGGGGGAGCGTCAAGTAAGAATTTTATCTTTATTGATTCCATGTAGTTTTTCCGTATTATTGTAAATAAGGGGGATGATTCCAAGTTGAGTAAACAGAATATCAGCACAACAGTTTCAGGAGATATAATTGTTACCCATCTAGTTGGTAATATAAAAACAGATGATGTGTATGAATGGTTTAATGGTTTCGAGCAGGTTTGTCAGCAATTCATTTCCGAAGGGCGGAAATACAAATTGTTGGTGGATAGAAAAGGATACACGCCAAATCATTTTTCTGTTCAAAAAGTATGGAAAGAGAAGTTTTTCAATGAAACCATTTTGAATCACAGTAAGGCAATTGCATTTCTCCTTGAAGAGGGGGAGATAATGGATTATTTACAACAATCTAATACGAAAGAATCTGTGAGATTTTTTGATGATTATGAACAAGCGCTAATTTGGTTGAATGAATATCCAATATAAAACCTGTATTGAAGCAGTTGCTCTCAAGCAACTGTTTTTTATGTCCGTAATTGTTGTCGTTATTTTTCTTCACAGATTCTTGTCCAATTGCTTGTCTGAGCCTAAAAAACGAAACTAAAGCAAAAAGAACAAACGCCTCTAAAAACGTTTGTTCAAAGTTAATTACTATTTTAGCTGAGTGATAGATTACAATTTGCGAGTATGAGAAAGTTTTTTTATAAGTTTAGGAAGTATAGATGTTAATTCTTGCTTCATGCGCTTCGTAAACGATGGGTCCTTACCGGAAGTTGAAATAGTGACAACATATTCATCATTTCGAATGACACCAGGTGTGTGAAAAGATGATGCTGTACTACCACTTACAACGTTAACCCACTGGAAATCATGAGCGGCCTGTTTGACCATCATATTTACAGCATGTTGATTTGTAGCTGCATAAATAAGATGAGCATCTTTAATATCATCATTACTAAAAGTTTTTTGCTTCCAAGTAATATAAGAAAGTTCCTTCATTTCCTCGCAAATTTCTGGGCTGACAACAGTGACGAAAGCACCTGTATCTTTTAATCCAGACGCTTTTCGATATGCAATTTTACCTCCACCAATGATAACGACCACTTTATTTTGTAGATTAAACATAAGAGGGTACATGTTATACATATATGCATTCCTCCATTCGTTCTAATAATGTTAACTTCATGTATGTATCAAACTGAAGACAGTTACAAGTCGTAACGTGATTATATTTTTTTGTATGCAATTTAATTTTTTGAAGTAATAATCCGGTAAAGAGAAGGTACGGCATGACATATACGTGGGACGCAGTCGATGTTATAGCCTTGAGCTCGGCAGTAAAAGAGGGAGTTCCTTTCGTTAAAAAGGAACAGGATACTGGCATACCGAGTTTGCGTTCGACAGCTGCTCCGATTTGTTGTAATTCATGTATCGGTTGTGGATCACTGCTGCCTCGTCCTACGAGTAAAATACTACTATTTTGCATTGGCATAGCTTCACGTATTCTTTTCACTACAAGTTCCACCATATGTGGATGTGTACTAAAAGGAGGTACAACTGAAAATGTTATTTGTGGATATTTCTTTTGTAGTTGCTCTATTTCAAAAGGAATATCACGTTTATAGTGAACTGCTGCAAATAATAAAACAGGTACAATCATTATTTCAGTTACTCCCTCTATTATCGTTTCTGTAACTGCATCCGAAATAGTAGGTGTCGTTAGTTCTAGAAAAGCTATTTTTTGAATTCTTTCGTTTCGCTCTTTCATAACAGATTGAATAAATTGAATGAATTGTTCATTACCTTCTTGTAGCCGGCTCCCATGTCCAACATATACAATTCCTTTCATTGTCTCACCATGTCTTTCCTCATAAGAGTTTCTTGTAATTGATGATCTACGTTATGAAACCCAACTTTATTTGCATAGTATAAAGTTGGAACGTCGGTATACGAGAATGGGAGAGTAAGAATATTGATAAAGCCAAGGCGTTTTATTTCTGCTAGAAACGTATCAATAGAAGCACGACCTTCAAATACAATGCTATCCCATGAGAATTCAGAAAGCATACGTGAATGAATTTCATCGAAGCGATGATCAATTGTGTACTCATGAGTCATCATATAGGAACCAGCACCAATTTTTTCTTGAATAACAGCAATTCGGTTAATGTTTCGTCCTAAATAAATCGTTGAATTCGAAGAAAATTGCGCAGGTTTACTTAACAATCCATATTGCATGAGCTTTTCTTGAATAGAAAGGTTCATATACTGAAGTTCTGCCTGTAAGGAACGAATATCTTTATGATATTTACTGCATGAGTGCATTAAGATGTCTACACTGTCAGCGGAACAAAATACAAGACGATCAACGCTGAAAATCTTATTGATTTGTTCAGAGGTTAATGTGTATTCTTTCTTTTTGAAAGTTGGAATTTGATATATTTCTGCACCGGACTCTTGTAACATTTGCTTTATTGCGCTTTTTTTATTTGTTGCAGATGCAAATAAAACTTTCTTGCTGTGCAATGGCTTGCGTTCTTTCCAAGAGATTTGATTACGTAAGGAAACGACATCACCAACAATTGTCATAGAAGGATTAGAAATATTTTCGTTTTTGACAATAGAAACAATGGTAGACAGTGTCCCTGTGACAACGCGCTGTTTACCAGTTGTACCCCATTCAATGACTGCTACTGGCGTATCTTCTTTTTTTCCTGCTTGTAGTAAGTTTTCACAAATTGTAGGTAAGTTTTTTATACCCATGTAGTAGGCAATCGTGTCGCTATTGTAAGATGAATTATATTTTCCATGATCGCTTAAAGGACCTTTTGCATGTCCGGTTAATAAAGTGACACTATTACTGTAGTCACGGTGGGTGAGGGGAATACCTGCATAGATACTAGCGGCGATGCTAGATGTAATACCTGGTACAATTTCATATGGAATATTTGCTGATGCTAAAGTTTCTGCTTCTTCACCAACACGGCCAAAAATAGATGGATCTCCGCCTTTTAAGCGGACTACGATTTTTCCTTCTTTCGCAAATTGAAGGAGGTGTGAGTTAATCATTTCTTGACGCATAGTATGATTCTTTGGCATTTTTCCGCAATAAATAAGTTCACATGTTTCTTTTGTATAATTAAGAAAGGAAGGGTTTAATAAGCGGTCATATAAGACGATATCTGCACGATTTAAGCACTCTATCGCTTTTTTTGTAATAAGCCCTTCATCACCTGGTCCTGCACCAACTAAATATACATATCCGTTCATATTCGCACCTCGTCTATTTTTATTTAAAAGGAAGCCAGGGGAGGCTTCCTTTTGTAAATTACATGTATATATAAATATCTCCGTCAATAACTTCTACTTCATACGTTTGAATACAACCGTCATCAGGTTTTTGAACTTCACCTGTTAGTAGTGAAATTTTCCAATCATGTAGTGGACAAAAGACGAATTCTCCAGATACAATACCTTCCGCTAATGGCCCGTTTTTATGAGGACAACGATTTTCTACAGCTCGAATATCGCCATTTGAAAGGCGGAATAGGGCGAAAGACATACCTTTCATTTGCACCTCTTTACCGATTTGAATAGGAAGGTCTTCTGCACGCATAACTTTTATTTTTTCTTTCGTTTGTATCATATAGGTCACAGCTCCTTATTTCACAGTTTCTACTTCATACATCGCTTTTAATGATTTCGTTTCTAGTGCTTGTCCCCATGCTTCTTTATATGTGCCACGAGCTTTTTGGAAACGTTCATTTAACGTAGTAACCATATTTGCATCTTGCAGTATTTCTTTTATGTGATCGAAGCCTAAACGTTCTGTCCAGTAGGCAGTACGCTCTCCGTAAATACCAGTTTCACGATAATATTGCATGTAAGCTGTAGCGATGCGAAGGACATCATCTTCAGTAGGGACAATCATTACAAAATCAGCTTCACGTACTTCTGTACCACCATTTCCGCCAATATAAAGTTGATATCCATTTTCGACACAAACAACGCCAAAATCTTTCGTCAGTACTTCCGCACAGTTACGCGGACAACCAGTTACACCCATTTTCATTTTATGAGGTGTATCTACCATTTCTAATGATTGTTCAAGCAACATACCAAGTCCTAATGAATCTTTCGTACCGAAACGGCAAAAACGAGAGCCAACACATGATTTTACATTACGAAGAGATTTTGAATACGCATATCCAGAAGTCATATTTAAGTCAGCCCATACGTTAGGTAAATCTTGTTTCTTGACACCGTATAAGCCAATTCGGCTTGCACCGGTAATTTTCACAAGTGGAACATCATACTTCTTCGCAACTTCAGCAATTTTCATTAAATCGTCTGCTGTTGTAACGCCTCCGTACATACGTGGAATAACAGAGAATGTACCATCGTGCTGGATGTTACCATTCATTCTTTCATTAACGAAACGGGACGATTTATCATCTTCATATTCTTCTGGAATCGCCATACGTAAATAGTAGTTTAAAGCAGGGCGGCATTTCGAACAGCCGTCTTCATGTGCAAAACCAAGAACATTTCGTACTTCTTTTGGAGATTTTAAGCCTTTCTCGTGAATGGCCGCTACGACTTCATCACGGGATAAAGGTGTACATCCACACATACCGGCAGATTGCGCTGAGGCATCAAAAGCATCTCCAAGTGTATGAGATAAAACTTGTTCCACAAGCGGACGACATTTACCACAAGACCCTGCGGCTTTCGTACAGCCTTTAACTTCTTCAAAAGTCGTTAACTCTTGTTCTAAAATGGCGTGAACGATTGTACCTTTCGTAACACCATTACATCCGCAAATCGTGTCATCAGCACTCATAGTAGCAACGTTAAGTTCACTTTCTTCACCAGCTTTGTGAAGAAGAGAAGCGGCTGTATATTCTTGTATATCTTCTTCTTTCTTTAACATGCTAAAGAGGCGTGTTCCGTCAGCTGTGTCACCATATAAAACGATACCGATGACTTTATTGTCACGAATTAATACTTTTTTATAGGAACGTTTACATTCATCAAAGATTGATATTGCTTTCGTTTGAGCATCTTCATAAATTTGACCAGCAGAGAATAAATCACAACCTGCAACTTTTAATTGCGTACCGACGATACTGCCCGAATATCCATCAGTTTGTAAATTTGTTATATGTTTTGCTAATATCGCACCTTGTTCATAAAGAGGAGCAACAAGTCCATATGCGATACCGTCATGCTCTGCACATTCTCCAACTGCATAAATGGACTCATCATTTGTTAGCATATAGTCATTGACTACAATACCGCGATTTACAATTAAACCAGCATCTTTTGCTATTTGCGTATTTGGGCGTATTCCGACAGCCATTACGACTAAATCACAATCTACAACTTCACCATCTTCAAATTGAATGCCCTCAACATGGTCTGTACCAAGAATTTTTACAGTTTTCTTTTCCATTAGAAATTTCATGCCTTGCGCTTCCAAATCTTCGCGTAATAGAGAAGCTGCTTTCGTATCTAGTTGCTGCTCCATTAAGTTTGGCATTAAATGAACAACATGTACGTCCATCCCTAAGTCAATAAGACCTCTTGCGGCTTCTAAACCAAGTAACCCACCACCAATAACAACGGCCTTTTTCTTTTCTTTAGCGGTGTCTATCATAAATTGTGTATCTTCAATTGTTCGAAATCCTGTTACACCAGGAAGAGTAGAACCTTCAACAGGTAAAATAAAAGCACTAGAACCTGTTGCGATAATGAGTTTGTCATATGTAAGAGTACGATTTTTTTCTGTGATAATGATTTTTGCTTCTCGGTTAATAATTTGAACTCTTTCGTTTGTATATAAAGTTATTTCGTTTTCTTCATACCAACTGTATTCATTCATAATGATATCTTGCATATTTGTTTTGCCTTGTAAAACGTGAGAGAGCATAATGCGATTGTAGTTTGGATGCGGTTCATCTCCCAAAATAGTAATCTCATATGAATCACTATTATGTTTTAATATTTCTTCCATACAGCGTATTCCAGCCATACCATTTCCGATCATAACTAAACGTTTTTTCATTTTCGTTTCCCCTTTTTCTGTGAAATGTTGAACAAAGGATTATATTTCTATTATAGAAAATCCAAAAAAGGGGAGATGTGATATTTATCACATTTTTATAATGATTCACAAATTGTTAAAATTCGGATTTATTCGAGAGGGATGTGTATATTCTTTACCAAATGAAAAAACAGGACATAAGTATGTATACTCATGTCCTGCACTTGATTTATACTCTCGTAATTGCACGTGGAAATAAAATGTTATTTTCTAAATGAATATGCTCAAATAAATCAGACTCTAGTGCTTCAAGGCGTTGGTAAACAAGTCGATAAGTGCCGCAAGCTCCTTCTGGAGGAGTAAAGTCATTTGTAACTTTACGAAGCTCTTTAATAATGTTGCCTGCGTGGTTATGTTCATTTTCCAACTTATCTACTACTTTACGTAAATTCACATAGTTTTCTTCAATTGGATTTTGTTCAAATTCTAAAATTAATGGAAAATCTTCTGTTTCTTCTTTAATTAAATGTTGTTCTAATTCCATCTTTAATTCGTGAAATAGCTTATGAATTTGAGCTAAGTGAGGCTGACTTGCTCCGTGGACGCGTAATACTTTCGTCACATACGGACTTAACTGTGGTAATTCTTCATTTAAATAGCGATGATGCTTATTTATAACATAATCAATCAATTCACGATAAGAAGCATTTTTCCAATCAATTTCAGATTCATTTAATCGTTTCGTATTATTATAAAGTGTATCTAATTCTGTAAGTACTTCTGTTGCTGATAAATTTCTTTCATGAATTGCATCAATAAGTGGTTTATTACCACCACAACAAAAGTCTATTCTATATGATTTAAAAAGATCACTAGCTTTCGGGAATTGTGTAACGATCTCACCGACAATAGAAGTTTCAGTAAATGCATGTTTCATATGAACGCCTCCATAAAGTTTGAATGTAATAACTAAATTAAGAATAGCGATAAATGAAAATCAATGTGGTGATTGAAATCACTTATTATGTGTCAGTTTTAAGGATAATAAAATGAATTTTATAAAAGGAAGTGGGAGGGGAATTCGTCGTAATAGTTTCTGATAATAAAAAAGAAGCTTACTAGAAGCTTCTTTTTTATTACTATTTTTCGCATGCAACTCCATCGCCATCACGATCAAGATGTGAGTCATAACCTGGTTGTCCTTTATGTAAAGGGGCTTTCCCAGCCGCTCTAACTGCAGCACAATTTTTGTAGTATGCACTACTAGTATTTCCTGAAGCGGGTTGTGTTTGAGTTTGCTGTGCTTTTTGCTCTTCTTGTTGTTTACGAGCCTGTTCGTCAGCCTGACGTTTTTGTTCTTCGTGTTGTTTACGAGCTTGTTCATCAGCTTGTCGTTTTTGTTCTTCTTGCTTACGAGCTTGTTCCTCGGCTTGACGCTTCTCATCTTCTTGCTTTTGAGTTTTTTCGTCCGCCTCTTTCTTTTCTAGCTCTTTTTTCTGTTCGCTATTTTTTTGTTCTTCATTGTTAGAGGCAACTTTTGTACTAGTTGCTGTCGTTTTTTCAGAAGAAGGAGCTGAAATAACTAATAGCGCAACAAAAATGACAAATAATACGGCTGTAATAATAAATTGTTTTTTCGCTACACCTGTTTTCTTAATTACAGATAAGATTGCTATAACAAGGAAGAATATAAATAGAATGAAACTTAAAGTAGAAAAAAACTCGACGACGGGGTGTTCCGATTTTGTTGTACCGGTCGTTATTAATATAATAGAAATCATAAAAAGAATAACGGTAGGACATCCATATTGTTTTGCTTTTCCATTTTTCTTAAAGAATGAAATGATACATAAGATTAAAAGAATAAAAGCAATAGAAAATAAAGCTGCACCAATATTACTCAAAATCGCCATTTTCATACCTGCATTTGTAAGATTTTTCTTATTGATTATATAGGAACTTATTGGATATTACACGTTTTATATAAATTTAGAAAATTAATATTTTTACTAGACTTATAAACGATTATTTTGTATATAGAGAAAAATAGATATATTTCCTATTACTTTTTGAAAGATATTTCATAAATTATAGTATATCGATTGAAAGGAGGAGATTTGAATGGAATTTCAATTGTTAGTAACTTGTATATTACAAGAAGGTAATGCTTACTTTTTAGTAACGAAGGTAGACGATGTTATTACGTTAAAAGTACCGATTACTGCGGGAGTAGCAGGTTTATTTTTAGCTTTAGGTGTACCAAGATGTTCTTAATTTAAATCTCTATAGTAGAAGGGGGAGGGACATGCCTTCCTTTTCTACTATTACATAATATAATTATGTAAACTTAAATATCATATTTGTGATAGCACGTTTGAAATGGACATGCATATACTATAATGTTTCATTGGATGTTAGAGGTGAAAGGTAGTTTTAATAAGTGCATCCAGTGATGTTTTTAAGCTATGAAAATAAAAGAGGTGCTATTATATATGAAAAGAAAAACATTGGATATTCCAGTTACATTGCGAAGAGAGTGGTTTTTAATAGAGTTAGCTCATTTAACGAAAAAATATGGAATTGAAATTGCAACTAGCAAAATGGATGCTGCACCGTTTTTAAGAGATCAAGTTACAGAATCAAAGATAGGGAAAGGGTTACAATACGATAAATATGATGATGAATATATAATTGAAAATTAAAGGGTAACAACAAAATTAAATTAATTTATAACAAAATATAAAATAAAGCAGATTCTAAATATAGAATCTGCTTTATTATGAAATACTTGTAGTCAACTAGCCTCTTTCTAGTGTTTTTCCTACATATTTCTCTTGCGTTATTCCAAAAGAGTCACGAAGAATGCGAGCATAATCTTTAGATTCTATTGGTAGTTTATTTTTGGTGCCTTTAAAGGTTTCTGTATAATTTTTATTTGTTAATGATATGTGACCATAAGTAGTTAATTTACAAGTGATAGCTCCTTTATTAAAAGGAGATTCTTTATGCTCTACAATCACTTTTTGAATATTATTCACTTTTTTCTCATCTATTGGATCTACAGTGAAAGCATAGCCTATTTTCCATTCGTTTGAAGGTTCAGATTGTAAGAAACTTGTAGATTCTCCGTTAGCTCCTTTTCTCATTTCTAAAATATGCGTACCTTTTCGAGTATTTCGCTTACGAATTCGATATTCTCCTGTTTGAGAGGAGATGACTTCTCCGTTAAAAGGTACTGGACGTAAAGGGAGATGAGATGCAAAACCTGCATCCACAACATAATCTTTATCCTCATGACTTAATATGATAATGACATGACCATCATCGGGTTTCCATTTATTATCGTACAGATCATAAACAGTACCGGCTACTTTGTATACTTGAAACCCACAATCAATTAAGAAATAATACAATAAGGAGTTTAATTCATAACAAAGTCCACCTCGTTTTTGAATAAGTAACTTTTCTATTAAGTTATCTTTTGAGATATTTTTAATAGTACCAGCCATAATATCAAGATTTTCATAGGGGAGAATCATTCCCATTTTTAAGAGAATTTCATCTAAATCATCAAATGTTATTTCTTTTGCAGGAATTTTTAAGCGTTTAAAAAACTCCTTTTGTAAATTAGTCATCATAAAGTATTCTCCTTTCTTTTTACAGAATTTTCTTCTGCTCACCGATAGGTTAGTACTTCTAAAAAGTTAATTCAAGTGCGCGGAAATTATCATAATATATATTTCTGGAAATGTGATTTTATATTCTGAAATTTCAGTTTAATTTTTAATCGTAGGAAAGTCTTATAATATAAGCTCCTTTAAAATTAGTTTGTATTTAATGAAAAGAAAGTACATATCTTTATTATATTTTTAAATAACTAACTAGTAATAAAATGTTTTTTTACTAAAATTTTTTCAAGATTTGTATGCTTTATATAAACAATAATGATTTAAAAAATATCTGGATGTAGCGAAGTTAACAATTATTGAGAAACTTTTTTGTCGTATTCTATCAAAAGGAAGAGGTAGAAACAAAGAGAATAACGAGAGTTAAGGAAGAGGGTACACAACTAGTAACCTTCTAAAAATAGGGCTAACATCTTTTTAAAATAAAAGATTAGCTATTATTAAGGAAGGGAAAATATAAAAATATTATAAAGAACACCTTCTTTCAAAAAAATAGGGGGAGTAATATGCGACTGATGAGAAGATTTGTGGTCTTACTAATTGTATTTTTTATCATGGCTCCAACGATTAGCACAAATGTACAGGCAGAAGTTGTAAAAGAGCTTGGAAAGGGGTTTCCTGACACAGAAGTATTCACACCTGGAGAATGGTTTTTAGGCCAAAAACCTGCTAATTATGATGAGAATAAACCGCCAATTCTCTTTGTACAAGGAAGAAATGGTAATGCTGATAGTTGGTATGGAAAGACAGTATATCATGATATAAATGATATGTATGATTATGCTTTAAAAGCAGGCTATCAAACAGTGTTTATACAATTGTATGATGCTGCTGGGAAAGGTTCGGCTAGTCAGTGGGATAACGGAAAATTGTTAGCACAAAAACTTGAAGAAATATATAATCATTTCGGTAAAAAAGTTAATATTGTAGCGCATAGTAAAGGTGGTATTGATACACAAGCCGCATTAGTTGAATATGGTGCGAATCGATTTGTTGGAAATGTTATTACACTTGCTACACCGCATCACGGCTCAAATTTAGCAGATTTATCATATAGTTGGTGGGCAGGGTGGCTTGCTTCTATATTAGGTCAAAAAGATGATGGTACGTATTCGTTACAAATAGGTGAAATGGCAAAGTTTCGTTCAACAATAGATAACAACCCAGCAGCTAAATTAAACCGTTACTATACGGCTACTGGGACTAGCTGGGGGCCAACATTTTCTGCATTATCTATGGGCGGGTTATATTTATCGTCGTACGGTTCAAATGATGGACTAGTAAATGAATGGAGTGCGAAGCTATCGTACGGTACACATTTATTTACAGATTCCAGATTTGATCATGACAATATAAGAAAAGGATCAGCTGTTTTTGCACGAATTGAACCATATTTACGTACGACAAATGTGGGATTACCAGCTTTAGTAGCATCCAGCACTAGTTCAAATGAAAATCTAGAACAATTAAATACAACTTCAAATCAAAATATTTTAGGAGGCGAATTACCACAAAATCAGTGGATAGAGCAAAGTATTTCTGTTGATAAAAAGGCTGAAGGAATAGTTTCTGTACTAACTGCTTCTTCTGATGTAGAAGTACAAATGGTATCTCCAAAAGGAAAAATCTATGCAAACAAAGATAGCGCTATAACTACTGGTGAAGGCGAATCTTTCTTTAATGGGGCGACAATTAGAACATTCAAGTTTGATAAATTGGAAGTAGGCGAATGGAAAATCAAAATGATGGCGAAGCAGTCGAAAGATGCATATTTAGTTGTAAGCGATTACAAGAATGACGCGCCATTTGTTCTTCAAATGCCTACAAAGGTTAAAGTAAATAAACCTGAGTATAAACTGAAAAAATCACCAGTGGCACCTGAAATGAAAGGGGATCTATCCATAACAGTAAGAGTCGTTAATAAAGAAGGTAAGTTAGTCTCTGAATTTAATGAATTACAAAATGTTAATACGAATACATTTACAGGTGCTTTGAAAGATATAAAACAACCGGGAGTATATAACGTTACGATGGATATAAAAGGGATGAATAAAGAAGGAAAACCATATAATCGTACGATTGTTAAGTCGGTTTATGTAGAGAAATAAGGAAGAATAAATAAGCATAATATAAAAGTGCAGAAATCTTGTGTTAGAAAGAATTCTGCACTTTTTTTGCGTGATGAGAGATAATAAAAGTCGAAGAAAACTGTTATTCAATAAAAAAAGATGCTGAAATAGCATCTGAATGTGAAGAAATAATATTAACTTAGTTTTGTAACTGTTAATTCAACTGAATTTATACCATTGTCACAAGTTACAATACTTTGACGATTAAAGCCACTATTATTTCTAAGTTGAAGAGTTGAATTAGCTGGCACTGTAACAATCGTTTCGCCAACGAGTTGAAGACATTCGTTATTTGATGAAGTATTCATTTGAATAGCGAAGTCACCTTGACTATTAGCAAGTGGATTGTTATTTAAAAATATAGTTATGACTGGGATATGTGGAAATACAGGATTTAAAGTAGTATTAATACTGGAAATGAACGAAACTCTATAATCACCAGCTTGTCTAAATTGTATAGTAGTAGGGTTTAGTAAGGAAACGCCTCCAGCTAAAGGTCCAACGTGATTAAATGGAAAAGGGTTTCCAAAAGGAACAGTTATAAATTCAGTTTGCCAAAAAGTTCCGTATGCAGGACAGCTTCGTTTATTTGAATGGTCACATGAACATTTTTTATTTGAACTGGAAGAAGATTTACATGAGCATTTTTTATACGAGTTTGAAGAATGATAGTATGAACCCAATATATTACCTCCTATTCTTAATAAATGTAAAACACATAATAGTTTATGAAAATGAATCACAATTGGCGTGTATGCTTGTACTATAAAAGGAGATAGATTTAGAATAGAAAGTGCTCAAATGATGAAATATAGTATTGGGGTATTACCTGTAACACTTTTTGAAGATGATAAGGTTCATAATTTGATAGAAAAATGAATGGGATTTCTAAATGGATTAAAGTAACGAGGAAACGTTTATCCCGCTATTTTCCGGGCAGTAAGACCCCCATCTCAAAATTCAGTGAAAGCAAAGAAGTTAGTTGGGGGATGAACAAAACCCCCACTGAGTAAAGTTTCACTTTACTATATTAATTTCGTCTGACAAACAGCAATATTATCTTTTGCTGTTTGGATGTTATCGTTTGGTGAAGTTATGATATTTAATCGTATGTATATTAGATTATTTAGTTTATTTTTTTATTTGTGTAGCTGGGCAGGAAGAAGTCAGAAAATATAGAATAAATATACATATGAAGCATCGTTTGTTTTTGGTGTGAATAGTAATTAAAGATACGCTAAAATATTTAAAATTGTAACGAAAGAGAGATTAAATAATAGAAGGAGCAACTTACATGGAAAATATATTAAAGGTATCTTCAAAATCAAGCCCAAATTCAGTCGCGGGTGCAATAGCGGGTGTACTAAGAACAAGTGGTAATGTGGAAATTCAAGCGATTGGGGCTGGAGCTATAAATCAAGCGATTAAAGCAATTGCGATTGCAAGAGGGTTCGTCGCTCCAAGTGGTATTGACTTAGCTTTTGTTCCAGCGTTTCAAGAGATTTCTATCAATAATGAAGAAAGAACAGCGATTAAATTAATTGTAGGCCCTAGAAAGAAAAGGTCTTAGTAGAAGAGAGTGTTACTATAAGGGGGAAAGACCAATAGACTTCCGATGTTAGATACGTTATTTTATGTAACCGATCCTTGGGTGTGGACATGGCATTATGCCGGACGCATGTCTGTTAAGTTCTCCTTAAACTTAGCGAGTGTTCTAGATACTTAAAAATAAACACCCTTAAAACTGCTCATTCTTTTCCCAAGATTCTAATAGACCACCTGTAATAGGTGGTCTATTTTTATTTATTTACAATTAATATACTTTGAAAGGAATTGTTAATTTTCATTTAGCATAGTCTCTAATTTATCTAATTCAATAAGTAGAGGGTCGTCAAAGCTTTTTACGAGACCGGTATCAGTATAGGCTCTCACTGCGCCTTTAATTCGACGAGATTCTAATCCGTCATTAGTATAATCGTTACTTTGCAGATAATTAGCTAAACGATTTAATCGTTTTAGTAAATCTTCATAGAATGGATCTTCTTTTTCTTTTTGTTTATTTTTTGTAATTTCAATTACTATCTTGATTTGACTTAATAGTACATTTGCATTTTTAGACATATATATATTTTCCTCCCTCTCCCAATTAAGATTATAAGATAAATAGAAGAAAAGTAAATATATAAAATTTAGATTATATTAAGGGGCATTTATTTATAGAAGAAATATAAAAAAGTGCTAACAAGTTTGCAAACGAACTTGCTAACACCTATAAGAAATAGACATAAAGTATCGCCGATATGTCGTCTTTGAAAATAGCTTTAATCAGTTACATCATACTTATACGAAATGCTCATAAAAACAGTCTTAATATCAAGAATAAAAACAGCCACGAATTAATAATAAGTAGTGATATCGTAGAAAAACCTTATCAAATAAAGACGTATTTAATAAGACCTATGAAACGAAATGAAACTATATAATATGAAAGTATATTTTTAGAACACAAGTTCAACAAATGGAAGGGGAATGTTTATTTATCAAGGGGATCTAATACAGTTTAATTAAAAGGTTATTATTTGCTCACAAATAATATAAAAACATGTGAAAAAATATGAAATACCCTTTTGAAGTAGAATATAATATAACAAATAAAAAGCGTCGCAAATGCTTGTATAACAGGCATTTGCGACGCTTTTATAGTTTTTCTGAACATAAAATAAACAACCCTAAAACTGTTCATTCTTCTCCCAAGATTCTACGATATAATGAGCAATCGTCGGATTGAAGCCTTTACCAACTAAAAACATAATCGCAGCAACTTCTGTTAATGCGTGTTCGTGTGATGTATGTTTTGCTTCATTTAAACCGTAATCTACCCATGGTTTTACGAAATCTAGTACGGGTTTCTTGAAAGGTAAAAACTGTGTACCGACAACTTGTTGAATTTGTTGTTGTGTTGGTTCAGTAATTGGTCCAGGTGGTAAGATTTGTGGTTGTGTAATGTCTAATGTTGGTCCTGGCGGTAAAATTTGTGGCTGCGTTGGATCTATTGTTGGTGGTTTAGGTGGTGAGACACGTGCGTCGTAGCTTGGTTGATACATTTGTTGTTGGTATTGCGGTTGTTGTGGTTGAGTTGTGTATGGGTTTTGTGGTGCTGCATATGGATTTTGTTGATATGGTTGTTCTTGGTTTTGTGGTGCTGCATATGGATTTTGTTGATATGGTTGTTCTTGGTTTTGTGGTGCTGCATATGGATTTTGTTGATATGGTTGTTCTTGGTTTTGTGGTACCGCATATGGATTTTGAGGATATTCATAATTTGGACGTGTTTCATATGGATTTTGTTGAAATTCAGTTTCTTGATTTTGCGTTGTTGCATATGGGTTTTCGTCATATTGTTGTTCTTGCTGTTGTAACTCTTGTTCTTCGTATTGTTCTGTGTATCTTTGTTCTTGTTGTTGAGGGTAAAATGGTTGCCTTGGATAAGGCGGTTGATTATTATAGAACATATTTATTCCTCCTTCATGATGATGCTTACCACTCAGTGTATGGGCGGACAAGAAAATATGTGATGAAAAAATGCGGGCGTGTTACAATAAGTAACTGGGTGAAGATAAAATGACAAAACAAGAAAAGATTCAAAAAACAATTACTTTTGTAAAACATATTTTAGAAAAAGATGCGAGTGGGCATGATTGGTATCATATTGAACGCGTACATAAACTGGCGATTTCTTTATCCGAGCAAGAAGGGGGAAATCGTTTTATAATTGAAATGGCAGCATTACTTCACGATGTGGCAGATGAGAAGTTAAATGAAAGTGAAGAAGAAGGAATGAAAAAAGTTTCTGATTGGTTAGAAGAGTTACATGTGGAAGAAGAGGAAAGTAAACATGTTCTTCATATCATCGCCAATATGTCTTATAAAGGTGGTCATGGCGGTAAAGTGGATTCACTTGAAGGGAAGCTTGTTCAAGATGCGGATCGCTTAGACGCCCTTGGAGCAATTGGAATAGCTCGCACATTTGCGTATGGTGGAGCGAAAGGGAGATTAATGTATGATCCAACTATTCCTCCGCGTGAAGTGATGACGAAAGATGAATATAGAAAAAATAACGATCCATCTTTAAATCATTTTTATGAAAAACTTTTGAAATTAAAAGACTTAATGAACACGAACGCAGCAAAACAAGAGGCGGAAGTTCGTCATCGTTATATGGAACAGTTTATTGAACAATTTATGAAAGAGTGGAATGCACAAATATGAAAATGTTAACTGTGGAAAACTTATCAAAATCATATGGAGAAAAACCGTTATTTGATGGATTATCATTTAGTATTGCAGAAGGACACCGTGCCGGAATTATCGGTGTAAACGGAACTGGTAAATCGACGTTATTAAAAATTATTGCAGGGGCAGAAATTCCTGATACAGGTGATATGACTCATTCTCGTGGGTATACAATTAGTTATTTATCACAGCAACCAGAGTTTGATGAACAACTAACAGTGCTAGAGCAAGTCTTCCATGGTGATACTCCTTTAATTCGTCTTCTTCGTGAGTATGAAAAGGCGCTATTACATATTGAAAAAGATCCAAGTAATGAAAAAGTACAGGAACAATTATTTGCAGTGCAGCAACGTATGGATGCAATGAGTGCATGGGAAGCAAATGCAAATGCGAAATCTCTTTTAACGAAATTAGGAATTACGGACTTCACTGCAACTGTTGGAAATTTATCTGGTGGACAGAAAAAACGTATTGCGATGGCGCAATGTTTTATTGAAACACCGGATCTATTAATTTTAGATGAGCCTACGAACCATCTTGATCATGAGACAGTGGAATGGTTAGAGGAATATTTAGCTCGATATAATGGCGCAGTATTACTTGTAACCCATGATCGTTATTTCTTAGATCGTGTGACGAATCGTATTTTCGAATTAGATAATGGAAAACTGTATAGTTATGAAGGGAATTACAGTACGTTTTTAGAAGCGAAAGCACTTCGTGAAGAACAAGAAATTGCGCAAGAATCAAAACGTCAAAACTTATATCGCCGCGAACTAGCATGGATCCGCCGCGGTGCAAAAGCCCGTTCAACAAAGCAAAAGGCACGTATTCAACGATTTGATGAGCTAAAGGGCCAAGAAGGGCCAGCTGCAAAACAGTCAGTTGATATTGCACTTAGCGGTAGCCGTCTTGGGAAAAAAGTACTTGAGTTAAAAGATGTGACGAAAAAATTTGGTGATAAAACGGTATTAAACAACTTTAATCATATCGTGAAACCAGGCGATCGCATCGGAATTATTGGAGCGAATGGAAGCGGGAAATCTTCGCTATTAAATATGCTTGCAGGTAAGTTATCTCCTGATAGTGGTGAAATTGAAGTTGGGCAAACTGTAAAAGTTGCTTATTATACGCAAGAAAATGAAGAGATGAATTTAAATCAGCGTATGATTGAATACATTAAAGAGATTGCAGAAGTTATTCATACAACAGATGGAAAAGTAATTGGTGCATCTCAAATGTTAGAACGTTTCTTATTCCCGACTCATTCACATGGTACACCGCTTGGTAAACTATCTGGTGGTGAAAGAAGACGTTTATATTTATTACGTATTTTAATGGGAGAACCAAACGTACTTTTACTTGATGAACCTACGAATGATCTAGATACACAAACATTAACAGTACTAGAAGATTATTTAGAAGATTTCCCAGGTGTCGTTTTAACTGTATCGCATGACCGTTACTTCTTAGATAAAGTAGTAGATGAACTGTTCATCTTTACTGGCGGAGGCGAAGTGCGTGAGTTCCTAGGTAGTTATACAGATTATTTAGAAATGGAAAAAACGAGAGAACTTATGGAGAAAGCGGAAGTTCAAAAAGAGAAAAAAGTAGTAGAAGAAGCTCCAAAACAACAACGTAAACGTAAACTTTCATACAATGAGCAGCGTGAATGGGAAACGATTGAAGATACAATTGCCGAACTTGAAGAAAAAATTGAGTCAATTGGAGAAGAACTTGCGAAAGTTGGATCTGACTTCACAAAGGCACAAGAATTATCTGAAGCACAGCAGAAAACAGAAGAAGAGCTAGAAAAAAAGATGGAAAGATGGAGTGAACTATCAGACATCGTTGAAGGATTAAAATAAAAACAAGCTGCATATATTGAAAAGTAAAGAGAAAAACTTTACACTATTGGTAGAACCTATTTTAGGAGGGAAAAAATGAGAACATCTAATCCAATGTTGAAAAAAGAGGCATTCCGTAAAGAGGGAGCAAGCGCTTCTGCGATGACGATTGGCGGAACAGTAGGCAAAACGTTCATTATGCTTATCTTGCTACTTGCAACGTCTGTCTATTCATACATACAGATGATGCAGGGGACGATGAAGATGCCAGTATTAATTGGTGCTTTAATCGTTGCGGCAATCATCGCATTTGCGTCTATGTTCTTCCCGCGTATTTCACCTTTTGGTGCACCAATCTATGCGGCGGTAGAAGGGGTTGTGTTAGGAAGTATTTCAGCAGTTTATACAATGAAATTTGGCGATTCTATCGTTTTAAATGCTGTATTACTAACAATCTCAATTCTATTTGCAATGTTAGTGTTATATGCAACACGCGTAGTAAAAGTAACGGATAAATTCCGTACAGGCGTTATGGCAGCAACACTCGGAATTATGGTTATGTATTTAGTCGTATTCCTACTAAATATGTTTGGTGTAACTGTTCCATACATTCACCAAGGTGGTACAATCGGTATTATTATTAGTGCAGTTGTTATTGTAGTTGCTGCATTAAACTTATTACTAGATTTCGATTTAATCGAAAATGGTGTACGTAGTCAAGCTCCGAAATATATGGAGTGGTACACTGCAATGGGACTAATGCTTACATTAGTTTGGTTATACTTAGAAATTCTTCGTTTCGTTTCTTACTTTACGAAAAATGACTAATAAAAAAAACCTGCATGAAAAATGCAGGTTTTTTTTATTTTCAAAGATATATTGAACGTATGGTATAATATGGATGTTATCAACTTGAATTGAAGGAGATGGAATATGATGAAAGAGAAGAAGGGGATTATGAAAAAACTATTTTCTAAAAGTTTTTTCATAGAACTAGATGAAGCTTTAACGTATCCATCATCTGAAGTTATTACTTCAGCGATTGAAGGATATGCAACTGAATGCAATGAAAGACTAAAATTTGAGAGTAAAGTTAAACCGATTACTTTTTACTTAGAAAATGTAATGTACCGTGCTGAAATAAAGATGGCTCGCGGAGGATATTACATATCTTGTACTGAAGTGTAATAAATTTTGAAACCATACATGTTTGAACTATGTATGGTTTCTTTTTTTGTTTTGTAAGGTCTAAAATAATACTTTTTACTTACGGATATATCATTTTGTGCTTTTTACTATTCAAATACTTCTCCTTACAATGAAGAAAAATATGTGAGGTGGTATAACTTATGATGAATCGAGTTGTATTAATCGGTAGATTGACAAAGGAGCCAGAATTATACTACACAAAACAAGGCGTTGCTTATGCAAGAATATGTATTGCGGTGAATAGAGGATTTCGAAATAGTTTAGGTGAACAACAAGTCGATTTTATTAATTGTGTGATAATATCTCCATAATCTCTAATGTACATAATTGTATTTTTAATCCCATCTATTAGCAGTATTAACGTTGAACTGAAATAGGTAGCTGTACAAAATTAATAACATGTACAAAAAGTATAGGTCATCATGATATATAATTGTACATAATAAAATAAACCTATATATAATAAATTAAAAATATTGCAAGTAATATAATTTGTGGTTTTATAAAAAAATTGATAATTTATAATAAATTTTGATAGAAATCATCTTTCTTCAATAGTTCATTAGAGGTACAGTGACTTTATATATTAAATATTAATAATAATCTAATTAAATGAAATGTTTAGATGTCTTTTTACCAAAAATCAAACAGAATTGTCTAGTTGGGTGTAGGGCATATCGACAACAAAACGTGAAGTTTGTACACTAAGCAAAATTTAGTATAAACCTACATTTATACTTAGAGTGAACGTTTTAAAAGTTAATCCAAGAATTAAATATGCTATTCCATAGTAGAATGATTTTAATTGAGCTTTATTCCAAACCAACATAATCACTTCCGATGAAAATAAAAATAGTGAAAATTTATTTTTCATGGGGATAATTTAGAAGTATTACGCCATTTACAAAATAATTATAGTAATTCAGTAGATATGATTTACATTGAAATATTAATAGGTAATTTAATACAATGTAAAATTAGCAGAGAGTGCTTGAATTAAAGGTTTCAGAGCCTATGCGGAATCTGAAGCCTTTTTATTTTGGTTTACATTTAGAGGAAGAGATAGTTTTATAATTTTTTTCTAAAGGAGTATTTAAATTAGAATGGGGTGTTACTGTATAAAAACAATAGGATTTAAATATCAACTAATATCAACTAATATTAAAATATATTGTAAAACAGAGTGACTTAAGGGTATAATATGAGAGTTATTTTTTTAATAGCATTGGAGTGAAAACCATGAATGAAAAAATTAATGATAGCTACATCAACATAGATGACGCTGCAAAATATTTAGGTATAAAAACGGTTACTCTGCGTAATTGGATAAAAAATGAAAATTGTGATATTCCGGCTCATAAAGTCGGAAGAATGTGGAAGTTTAAGTGTTCTGAGCTTGATGAATGGATAAAAAGTGGCAAAAGTGCATTTTAGTTAAATGCAAGGGGAAGGAAAGTATAATCATGATTGAAAACATTTTATATAATGATGACTGCATAAAATCAATGAAAAAAATTGAAACAAATAAAATTGATTTGATAGTTACTGATCCACCATATAATCTTGGGAATTTTATGAGAAACCGAGATACCAATCTAAAAAAAATGAGGGAAAATTTTTTCGCTACTGCTGGATGGGATGATATGGAATTTGATGAGTGGAAAGATTCAATGGACTCTTTTTTTGAAGAATCAGCTAGAGTTATGAAAAAAGGCGGATCTATGATTGTTTTCATGGCAATAATCAAAGTTGAAACATTAATTAGTTTAGCGGAAAAACATGGATTCTATTATAAAACCACTGGGATATGGCATAAAACAAACCCAATGCCGAGAAATATGAATTTACATTTTGTGAATTCAACAGAAGCATGGGTTTATTTTACGTATAAAACAAGAACTGGTACGTTCAATAATGAAGGAGCCTTATTCCATGATTTTATTGAAACTTCTTTGACATCCAGCACCGAAAAGAAATACGGGAAACATCCAACTCAAAAACCAGAAAGTTTGATAAAACATTTCGTAGAGCTTCTTTCTAATGCCAATGATTGGGTTCTTGATCCGTTTATGGGTAGTGGCACAACAGGTGTGGTTACGAAAAGACTTAGTAGAAATTTCATTGGTGTTGAATTGGATCAAGAATATTTTAATATTGCACAAAGCAGAATTGAGGAGATTGAGTAATGAAACCCACAGTAATTGATTTATTTGCGGGTGTTGGTGGGTTATCACTTGGTTTTGAACAAGAAGGTTTTGAGGTTGTATTAGCAAATGAATATGACGAATCAATAGCCAATGCATATAAAAAAAATCATAGAAACACTAAAATGATAGTCGGTGACATAGCGGAATTAGATATAAAAAATGTTTTTTGTCCATACGTTGGAAAAATAGATGTGATAATTGGTGGTCCACCATGTCAAGGGTTTTCTCAAAAAGGACAGCGAAAAACTATTAATGATGACAGAAATTTTCTCTTTAAGTATTTTGTCTCGGTTGTTGGATTGATTAAACCGATGTATTTCGTTATGGAAAACGTTCCCAACTTGCTGACGGCTGAAAAAGGCTACTTTAAAAAGGAAATATATGACTTGTTTAAGTCTTTGGGATATTCGCTAAGTTCAGGTGTTTTGAATGCTGCAGATTTTGGAGTGCCACAAAATCGTAAAAGGGCCGTTATTATTGGAAAAAGAGGACTCGCCCCAGCAGAATTCCCAAAACCAAAAAATGAAAAAAATACCATTTGGGATGCGATTAGCGACCTCGCCTTTCTAGAATCAGGTGAGGGAAATGAGGTGCAGGATTATAGAAAAGCTGCAGAAAGCTTCTATCAACAAGTGATGAGAAAAAAAAGTACGCAATTATATAATCATGTTGCAACTAATCATTCTAAAGTAGCTCTTGAAAGATTGAAGTTAATCCCACCGAATGCCGGAAGAGAGGTATTACCCAAAGAACATCTGACTAAATCCATATATAGTGGAACATGGACTCGAATGAGAAAAGATGAAGTATCTGTAACGGTAACAACTCGTTTTGATACGCCGTCGTCTGGTAAATTTACTCATCCATTTCTAAATCGTGCAATTACGGTAAGAGAAGCCGCACGAATTCAATCATTTCCGGATGACTTCAGATTCTTTGGTACAAAAACTTCTCAAATGAAGCAGGTTGGAAATGCTGTACCACCAATGCTCGCAAACTCTATAGCGAAGACAATATTAAATGACATGAGGAGATAATTACATGACACGTCCCTATCAATTAACTAAGTATGATGAGATTGATTTAAAGTTAGGAATCAAATCATCGTTACCAGAAGTTAAAAGCACACTAGGACTTGCAATTTTGTTTTTTGAAGCATCAGAAGGGAAATCAGAATTAAAATATTCAAAATCTCAAGGTAATCAAATCATTATTGATGATAGGTTGAAATCAAAATTGTTGAAAAAAAACCAGGATATTTTGAATGATGCAAGTATTACCGAAGAAGATTTTATTGAAATAGTGAATAAAAATCCTCTATTCAAGTCTCAATTAGAAGCTTTAATCGTTGTATTTGAGTTGATTTGGAAGTTAGCAGAAGTTGATTTTATTGATGATAAGCCTGCTAGTGCTGAGAGAACAGGTGGAGCAAGATTTGAAAAAGAAATTAATTTTACCATCAATGCTGATGTAATTCACGAGGTGATTGGAGACGACCGAGATGAGTACTATAAAGTATTGTTATCTTGGATTGGACTAACTGTTGAAAAAGAAAAGAAATACGAAGATAGATTAATTTCAATTCTTTCTATACTTTCTGAAGGTGCAATCTATAAATTGGTTGATGGAGAAAATGATATTATTTTCAACCAAAATAGTATTTACAAAGCACTTATTGATACAAAATCCAGTGTCAATATTAAAAGTGATAAGGAAGCAAAAGGTTCTCTAAGAATATTAAATTCTGCTCTAAAAGATGAACTGAATCCAAACGTATCATACAACAACTGGGTTGTTTCTGGAGTTGACGATAAAGAACTAGAGTTAGAAGAGTATCAAAAAAGAGTAGAGACCTTCCTTAAGTTGTCGTCGCAAAAAGTAAATACGATTGTCAATGAAGTTGATATTAATAGTGAAGCTGAAGAGAAGAATTTTTCTGAAGAAAGTTCTTCTTCGAATTATATAACTAACTTTAAAACAGATTTTCCACATAATCGAATTATTTTTGGAGCTCCAGGAACAGGAAAAAGTTATACTTTGGAAAAAGAGCGTAAAAAGCTACTCTCTGATGGTGGTGAATGCGAAAGAGTAACATTTCATCCTGATTATTCTTATGCAAATTTTGTAGGAACTTATAAGCCAACAATGGTAGAAACAGACCCACTTTTAAATGTAGACGGGGATGAAAAGAGTATCTTATCTGTGTTATTAGATGATAAAAAAACAGCACAGGAAAAATACGATCTACTGTATGATAAATTTAAAGATGGTGACTTAACACGTTTGCCGTTATTACTCGGGCTTTATACAGATGATAAATTTAATACCCGCAAGAAAGATGGTACTAATGCTGCAGGGGATAATAGTGTTGAGCGAAACCACGGAAGAGCAATACGTCGGTTTGTGAACTTGATTTCGAACAAAAATATTGTGTCTGAAATTTCGTATGAATATGTTCCAGGACCATTCATGAGAATATATGTAAAGGCATTGAAAAATGCTAGGACTTTAAACCCTAAACCATATCTATTGATAGTTGAAGAAATTAATAGGGCTAACGTAGCCGCTGTATTTGGAGATGTATTCCAGTTATTAGATCGAGATAATGACAATGTTAGTGAATACTCTATCCAAGCATCAGAAGATATGAAGAAATATCTTGCTAAGGAATTAGGTGGAAATCCTAATGAATATTCTGAGATAAAATTACCTGATAATATGTTTATTTGGGCTTCAATGAATAGTGCTGACCAAGGTGTATTCCCTATGGATACTGCATTTAAACGTAGGTGGGATTTCACTTATCAAGGAATTGATGAAGGTGAAGATGACATCAAAGAGTGTGAAATTTCTCTTGGCGAAAGTGGTGCTAAAGTAAATTGGAATCAATTAAGAAAAGCAATTAACGAAGAACTTCTTAGCTATAATGTGAACGAAGATAAGTTACTTGGTCCACATTTCATTTCTAAAGGAGCATTGCAAGATAGCCAAATATTTAAGGAGGTGTTCAAGAACAAGGTGATTATGTACTTGTTTGATGATGCCGCTAAACAAAAGAGACCTAGTCTGTTCTCAGGAGCAGTTAATCCAAGGTTATATTCGGCTATTTGTAGTGATTTTGATAAGAGAGGTATAGAAATATTCGCAGAAGGCATTCGGAATAAATTTGCTGTCTTTTCTGTAGAGGATGAAGAATAATGAATTCTATTTTTCTACGAGAACAAAAAAGATACAATCAGGAATTGCTAGTTAAACTTTTTAGTTGTTCAGAAGAAGAATTAGTTTCAATTTTAAAGAAACTAAAACAATATGGCGTTTTAAAGTCTGTGAAAAAATCTGATGAACAGAAAGCTTTATCTGACTTGTTAGATGAAGATATAGAAGTCGCTGATGTTGAGGTCGGCGAAAATGAGAATTTATACGTCTTCACGTATGTAGGTGTTATTACGATTGATAATCGCTTATTAATAATTTATCCTAAATATTTGCTGAGTATTGATACTCCAACTGAAGAAATGAAAATAGTCCTTAAAGTTATTGCAAAGTACAATTCTAAAGAACAAATTATCAGAATGTACAATGAAACCAGTGACAGTAGCGCTTTCAATCTTTTAGCAGTAATATTGTTTTTACTGAACGATTTCTATGAGTATGGGTCGTATATTAGCAGTAAAGATATAATTGAGATTAATGGAACAGGGGAAATTTTATGGGATAAGACCATAAATGAAACATTCACTTTGCTTTCAAATAATAGACCAATTTATCCAGATTTATTAACACGAAAAAGGATAAATGATGATTTTGATTATTTCAAACGTCTACATGAATACATATTGACTAAGGGTACAAAAGAATTGAGCGATGCTAATTTACTAAATCTTTTTGACATAATGGGCGTTGCGTTAACTGATGAAGAGATTTCAGACTTTGGAGATAAAGAGTATATTCTAGACCGAATTGAAAAAGAGTTGAATATTCAATTTAATACTAGGAAGCAGCTTCTTTTAAAGACAATGTATGCATATATTTCTTATGGTGGTACATTGGCTGATATGGATAGCTTTAGTATGTATGGAACAAATTCCTATAACCTAATTTGGGAAAAAATATGTGCGGAAGTATTGGATAATCAGCTTCAAACGCCACTTTCGTTTTTAAAGTTACCGAAGCCACTAGATAAGAAATATACTAAAAGTGACACTTTAATTTCGATAATAGAAAAGCCAATATGGAAATTTGAAGATGAAAATGGAGAAGAATATGAACACTCAGCCAAGAAGACATTAATTCCCGATTTAATTTCTGTTAATCTAGTTGATGATAAGTGCCAATTTATAATATTTGATGCAAAATACTATAATTTATTTTTGAATTCTAAAAAATTAAGTGGTCAGCCTGGAATTGAATCTATCACCAAGCAATATTTATATCAACAGGCATATAAGGAATTCACTTCAAAACATGGAATAGATGATATAAAAAATTGTTTCCTGTTCCCAACAGAAGAAGATTCAATTCAAGATAAAGGATATGTTCAATTATCGATGCTACACGGTTTAGGACTTGAAAATATCCAGAATAGAATGTTACCAGCGAGTATGATGTATGATTATTATTTAAAAAATAAGAAAATGAGTATACTAAAATTAAAACTATAAGTTTAAAATACCTAGTAATGAGATATACGCTAGGAAATTTTTGAATACCTAATATACAAACAGTTCGTGTAGATTTGAAATAAAGTCGCACTGTTTAAAATAAAAATGCGATGAAATAAAGCTGATTTTTTCAATAAAACATTGATTTAATAGGTTTTATCTTATCTTTTAATCAATCTCTTTTATAAAAGAATCCATTTAAAAAATGGATTCTTTTTGTTTGGTACATGTTCTTTATTATTTTTCATTGAAAAAATCAGGAAACATCTCTTGTAGTTTATTGATAGGTTCCTCTAAATTATTTTTTTCTGAGGATTTTATTGAGTCTTTAGAAGTTTCGAATAGAGTTTTAAAATTTGTTAATCTACTGTTTTTATCAACGCTAGCGTTGAAATCTAAAAGATTGTCTTTGAGTCCTGTTTTTTCTTGTAAGTGAGGGAAGGTACTAGAAAGAGTTAATTGATCGTAAAGGTTTTTATAATGTTCAACTTGTACTTTAAGCTTTTTAATTTGCAAATCTTTTTCAGCAGCAATTTGCTTTATATGGATAATTTTTTGTTCATCTTTTTTTAGGGTATGGAGTTCTTCATACAACTTAATAAACATTGTTTCAAATTCATGAAGTGCATTAATAATTTTAGGAGTATTACCCTTATAAATTTCAAAAATTTGTTCTATGTTTGGAAAATATACCTCATCATCTTTGTTTACACCAATTGTTCGATAAATAGGTTTATTTAATTCAGCTATAGTTTTTTCTAATCTTCTTTTCCAGGTGTTTCTTCCAATGCCGGTCTCTTTTTCAAGAAGAGAGTAAGTTAAATGTACGTGTCCTAATCTGTTTTTTACTTCTAATGCAAGTTCTTTTAATTCCTGATCAGTAAAAATTCTAGGTCGTCCTGAATTTTTTTGTCTTCCTTTTAGCATCAGTTTTTTCACTCCTCTATAAACTTTGCATCAACAATAGCCTTGTGGTCCATATACTTTAATAGTTGTCTAGAATGTTTAGTTAGAAGAGACTCGTGATAGTTCACTCGTTCATGTGACTTCGATAAACTAAATTCTTTAATATATTCAAGATGATCATTGATTCTATTTTCTAAGTCCCTTGAGTATGATTCTAACCATTTAATCGCCTCGTCATATTCATCGATAGATGGATTGAAAAAGTAATGATTAACACATATTCTACAATCCTCAACGCAATTATTAGGGAAATTTTTATCAGTGCAGTAGCCATAATCAACTTTCTGGTACTGGTCTGAGTTTTTAGGTGAATATAATATTCTGTTATCAAAAATTTTTCTTTTAGTTCCCAAAAAGCCACCAGACATTTTGTTTTGAGCTTGTTTCTCAACTATAGTTTGAGTAAGTCTGTATACATATGATTGAGCAAATAATTTGGCATGAGAATAATAGTTTGACGCATGTTGTATAGTTGTTTGTCCAGCTAATCTGGCGATGGATAAAACATTAAATCCTTGTAAGAACATGTTAATGATTGCAAAATGCCTTGTATCACCCGGAGAAATCTTATCTAAAGAGTGCTGTGAATACATCTGTTCAACTATTTCTGTATAAAAGTTATTCATTAAAGTTTGAAATTGATGTTTTAAAATTCTATTTGAGGATCTCTTAATACCTCTAGAAAAAAACTGACAATAAAATTCTTGTGGGAATAGATTATCTGTATGGATGTTATAAGTATTCAACACATATTGAAAATCTTTAATCGCCTTAGACATATCATCAGTAATAAGAATATGTTGAAAATATTCTTGTTGTTTGGGGGTATCGAACTTTTGTTTCGATCTCGGAATAACAATCCATGTTTTACCATCATTTTTTTCATATAGACAATTATATTTCATTCTTAAAAATTCATTGGGTCTCATGGGAATAATATTTGTAATAGTCCACCATAAAATTACAGGATAATATTTATGGTATCTAGGTAGGACTATCTTATATTTAAAATCATTAATTATTTCATCAAAAAGCAGAACATGATAAAAATTGGGTAAATCTCTATTTTTCCATTTAGGTGAAGGGAATGAGTCGCATATTTCTATGTATTTTTCATGTCCTGGCAACGGTGAAAATTTCAAAAACTCTTTAAGTACAAGTGCAAATGTTGAAGCCCATGGTATGCTGAAACTAGAAAGTAATTTTTCGAATTGAACTGTGGAAGTTACACCCTCGGTTGCTAAAATTATTTTCCTGAGTATATTGAATTCAGTTTCTATAGTTGAAGGTGAGATACCTGAAGCGCGTCGTAATAAAAGATAACATTTAATAATGGTGCATAATTTTTTATATGAAAATAATTTATGAAATGACAGCTTAAAAGGTGTATTTTGGATGTTACATGGAATAAGCCATTCATCATCATCAAAAGATTTTGCTATTATATATCCATTGATAAGTAAATCGTTAAAGATATTTTCGAATTTGGAAACATTAATATCGTTGTAAGTTATAGATTCAGTAACGGCTATTAGCGTGCTCCCCATATTTATTATCTTTTTTAATTGCATAATATATATCCTTTACATAGTATTTTTTTATAAAAGTAAATGTTGTTTAACTTTCTCTAATATTTTTGTTTTTTCTTTTAAAGGAAGAAAAGAATTGACGACATTAATACCAAAACCTTTAATTGCTTCGTCAATTAATAAAATAATATTGAGAAGAAAAAACGAATCCCTTTTTCTAATAGCATCATACTTGGTGTTCTCTAATGAACTAGTTAACCGCTTAAGTTCACTAATGGCTTCAATTAACACCATTTTTTCAGGGATAAAATACTCACAAGAATAACATGTTTTTAGATTTTTTCTTTTACAATTAGGATATACAAGACATTGGCCCGCTTTTTCTTTCGAAGGCATTTGATTTGTAAATAATTTTATTGCAAGTGTTTTCAGTTCTTCCATTGGAAGATACTTGATTTCATCTAAAACACGGTTCTTATTAGTATGAATGTTTTGCAAAAAGATCGCCCATTTTTCTAGTTCCATAGGTGAAATAGAATTACGTAGCTCTTTAATAGTATCGGTTCGTTCTTCAATTGTTTGTCCATGTTGTAAGTCTTCTTTTAATCTAAGTAAAATATAGTTGTATAACCACCCAAACATACCACGGTTTAACAAGTTTATTGAGACTCTATTTATGCTACCATCTTTATTTTTTGCTTGAATGTAAATAGCAGTTGTATCTGAATTTTTGTGTGATCTAGTGTTTTTTGTAATTTCTAGGGCTAAATCAGCATCTTCACCATCTTCTTCTAAGATTGAATAAAAAAGATAAGTCATGGTACTTCTATTCATGGTTAAACAGTCAAAATCTTTTAATTGAGGAGAGGGATTAAAAAAGTTTAAATGCTGATCCATTCCGGATACTCTGGTTGATACAATTTTTTTGCCAAAAAAGAAAGTACCAAGTATAAGAGAATTTTCAGGAAGTGCAATGTAATTTTGTATATTTCTTTTATGAAGTTCAGAAATGACAAGTGAATGCGCTAAGCTCTCTATTAAGTTTGGAGATACATAGAAGTTATAAAGTACAGAAACTTTGTTTGCGACGGCATTTCGAAGCTTAATATAAAGTTGATTAATAATACTTTGTGATTCTTCCATGGTTAATTTATTGGTTTTGAACCAAGATAACTTGTCTGCTCTTATAGAATCCAGTTCTATAGAAGGGAATTCATGAACAATATCTGTTCCTCTCCAATTATTGGTGAGAAGAATTATTGTGTACGCCCACATATTGGCGTAGTATCTACATTTAGTAGCGTTAGTAATATGCATTTCAATGTTTTGAACGTGAGTATAATATTGGTGATAAACTTCAAATGAGTATATATTTTTTTCTGAATAAGCAGGATCTTTTTTTGAGTAGTAGTATAAATATTTTTTTTCTCTATTTATTCCATTTTGATTTTCACAATATGACAAAAACTGAACGAAAATTTTTTTTAGTTCATTAGATAAGGTTTTGTTGGAAAGAAAAAGCTCTATTTTAGCATTCGAAGTAGTCCATATTTCCTCATGGAAATAAGAAAGCATTTTATCATATAAATTAATAAATTTTAATGTATAGCCTCTTAAGGAGGATGGTCTAGCATTACTAGAATTAATCTTGATGTCCACCCATTTTTTGTAAATAGACGATGTTTTTATTAAATCAGTGGGAGGAGGATGGTTATGATAATGGTTCAGTAGGTCTTTTAAAGCTTTATGTGTATCATAAACAGTATCTAATACATATTGTAGACTTTCTAAATACCTATTTGCATTTTGGATAGGGATAAAGAGCCTATTATTTATTTTTATAGCACCTGTCAATAGGCCTTTTTTTATATCTAAACGTAGTTTATCAAATGTAAATCCTGAAATAGAGCGTAGGGTATTCAAATCGTAATGATCAATTAAATGTAGCATTCTTGTTTTATGATTATAGTAGTATTCTTTTTGGAAATTCTCTAAATCAATTTTTGATACTAGCCAATGGTATCCACCAGCTGCAGGCACTTTTGTAGAATTAGGGAAGTAGTCTTTTAAAAGCCCTCTTAGCCAAATTGTTGGAGCTTGTAGTTTTTCTGATGCTTGTTTAACGGTTAAGAAATTTGTCATGTGTTTGTTTTTTTCTTGTTTCTGTGTTGCTGTATCTACATGTGTGTAATAATCTTTTTTAGTAAAATAATTTAATAGGTTGGTGAGTTCGTTTTTATGACAATAATATTTATTTAGATGCATTACATAATTTGGTATTCGCTTTGTGTGTATTAGACGTCGGATTGAGCTATCTGTCACATTAATTCGGTGTTTTTTAAGTTGACTTATTATTTCATTAATGGAAAGAAATTCTTTAGGGTTAAATTGATCTATATAGCCAATCTTTTTTTTTATTAATGATAAATGAGACTTTAGAAAAAATATATTTCCTTTAGAATGAGGGAGTTTAAAAGTGCTGATTTTATTTGCATATATGTATTTGTAAATTCGTTCTTTGGGGATTCCCAGTTCTAGGCTAAGTTCATTAATTGTATAGTAATCCTCAATTTTTTGTGAAGGAAGATGTGCGTTAGAATGTTCGAAATAATAAATTTTTAGTGTTTTTATTTCTTCTTTATGAATATAAAGTTTATTTTTAAATTTCATATATCTTTTTATTAACCCAGTGGAAACCTTTTCGTGAATCCATGATGTTCCTCGTATACTCAAACCGTCTTTTTTTAAAACTTCAAAAACTTCATATACTGTTAGGTAGGAGTTTCTATCATCAACAGGATTTAGGTTAGCTTTTTCTTTTGTTTTTTCTATCTCGTCTATATCAATATACATACGTCCTTTAATGTTTTTTATCTTTGAGATAAAGCCCCTTTTAATATATTTATAAGCTGTAGATTCGTGAATTCCTAGTGCTTTACTAAATTCCAGTACAGTTAAGTATTGGAGTTCGCCATTATTTTCAGTAGACATTTGTTCACCTCTTTTTTGAAGGGAATATAGTATTAATCAAATTTATTTCTATCAATAAGACGAGGTATATAATTTTCATGCATATTATCGAATTTACCTTCAATTTTTTTTCTCATTCTATCCGTCTTAACCATATATGTTAAAGAGGATAATAAGTTATTATCTCCACGATGAAAAGCTATTTCAAGAGGATTATCTGTATTTTCGGCAATAAGGTTAGTGAAAGTCCCTCGCCCTATATGAGTAGACCAATCTGCAAGGAGTAAATGATTCGCAAGAATTTGTTCTTCTGAGTTACCGTATGTTTTTAAGAAATTTATAAAATTACGTTTTAGTTTATTAAAATATTGACTGTAGCTTTTTCCTGACATAGCTTTTCCATCTCTATTTATAAAGAGAGCACCTGAGTCAGTATGATCTTTATATAAATTAATATGATCTGTAAAAAGAACCTTTCCCCAGTCAAATATTTGTAGGATGGCCTGATTTCTAGGCTTTTTTACGCTACTGGATCCAGAATGATCTTTAATATCCTTTCTGAAATTTTGATTTTCTAAAGTGAGTAGAAAATCTCCAGTATTTAATTTTCTCTTTAAGTTTGAACGTTTCAAATTGACAACCTCGCCTCTTCTTAAGCCACCAAATATTTGTAGATAGACTCCTAATGCGATTGGCTTTGTTTTTAGGGTAGCAATTTCTAATAATAGAGGAATGTATTTTGCTGGTAACATATGTTCTTGCTTTGAGACTGTTTTGGTGGGATAGATGACTTCAAAAGGGGATTGGAAATAATATGTTCTTTGATAAGTCTCTTTTTTTATAAAAAGGGTTTCATTTACTTTTGGTAAGCATCCTTTCTTTTGAAGCCAAATATAAAATAATGTCAGTGTTCTTTCAGCATCTTTAACAGTACCTACCGTTCTTTCTTTGCGAGATAGATTATTAAGAAAATCATTTCCATGTACTAGTTTTAATTCTTTTAGATTATTAATCCCTAACTGTTTCTTGTTAGTTAATAAGTAGTTTAGAAAAGAAACCGTATTATTACAATGTTTTCTTTGGGTATTGTAAGCATTATATTTCCAATTGCTTAGTATAAAATCGCTTAATGGATGTACAATGTGTATGTCATTTGAAGTTTCTTTAAGTCCAATAATTGAGAATTTCTTATTTGTTATATCACCTTTACTTGAAGTATTCCATTCTAGCCAAACAGGAATAGAGAAAAACTTATAATTTTCTAATTGTAGAGTAATCATTTTTACTGTCCCCCCCAATCACATAATTTTGTACATTAACTTTACGGATTTGGTCGAAAGATATGTGTATAAATCTATAATATATTGTCGCTTTTTTGTGTACAACAATAATTTCTTAAAATTTAGAATTTACTTGTTTTTATAGTGTTGGATAGGGATAAATATGTACATGAAGTTTAAGTACATACTTATGGAGATATGTCGTTTGGCGAAAATCGGCTGAGAATGTAACTGAATATTGTAAGAAGGGATCACTTGTTGGGATTACAGGGCGTATTCAGACGAGTAATTACGATGATGAACAAGGCAAGAGAATATATAGAACTGAAGTTGTGATTGAGAGTATTACCTTTTTGGAGAGAAGGCGGGAGGGGGCATCGTAATAAAAGGTGATTTTAAGTAATAGCTACGGAAAAAATTGTGGAAAGTATTTTAATAAACTTAAAGAAGGAGTACCGCCAGCTTTTTTTGGAAAACAAGTAAAGAGTATACAAAATTTTATAACGTTTTTCGGCTAATCCAGTAACAATCGAGAACCGTAAAACCCATCACAGTATTGGAATGTATAAAAAGATGCATCGAGTGATAGAAAATAAAAAAGGGATTCCTTCTGAGAGTAAGGAATCCTCCTTTTTATTGTTTCTTGCAAGTGAATTATTTAAATTCTTGTCTATATAATTTAAACGAATAAATAGCTCCAACGAAGAATACAAAGGCTTCAAATAATATAAAGATTTGACGGAAATTCTCAATATCTTTACCAACTAAAGAAATGAATATGCAATTCATTAGAATTTGAGTAGTAAACATACAAGAAATAATTTTAAAATAAATAGGAGTTGTTCTTTCATCTGGTTTACCAATTTTTTTGTAAATAATAATAAGTGCAATTACTGAACCCAAAAATAGAAGTGCTGTAAGTCCTACAACGATATTGAAATTTCCTGTACTTTCTAACATCCATTTATTTAATAAATCAATCATTATTATCTTCCTTTCCTACATAAGAGAATATTTCGTTCTTCTTTTTCACTATAATAAAAAAAGAAAAAGGAAAACATCGAACTTTCTTACAAATACTCGTGTATTCTTACAGTTTTGTCATTTTGCAAATGTATTCATCGCCTTGTCTTGCACTATTTTCTTTGGAAAACATAGTGAATTACGAGAAAGAGCGCTACAAGATCAACTTCCGAGAACGAAAAATATGTAAATAAGCTGTCTATATGGACAGCTTATTATATTTTTTTGCTTAGCGTGTTTTTTTCAAAAATAATGGCGATGCCTCAAGAAATGGATAAAAAATAAAAATCATCGGAAACGAAAGCTTTTAAAATCCCATCCCTAATTTGAAATGTAAAAAGAATGAAATAGTATGGTAGCGGGAAGAAAGTAGTAAAATTAAGCACCTGAGTAGGAGTATATAGTGATAACATGTTACAATACAGCTAAGAACACGCAATAAAGGAGAGTTTTTTACGTGAAGATTAAAGCAATTGAACCGACGCCAAGTCCAAATACAATGAAAGTTATTTTGAATGAAGTATTACCATCAGGAGCGCGTAATAATTATACAAATGAAAATAAAGAACAAGCACCAATGCAAGTGCAAGAAATTTTGAAAATTGAAGGCATTAAAGGTGTGTATCATGTAGCTGACTTTTTAGCAGTCGAGCGAAATGCAAAGTATGACTGGAAAGTATTATTACAACAAGTTCGTGCTGTTTTTGGCGAAGAAGTAGTGGAAGAAAGTGAAGAACAACAACTGTCTCATTTTGGAGAAGTGAAAGTGTTTGTTCAAATGTTCTTTACAATTCCAATGCAAGTAAAGTTAACAGATGGAACATCGGAAGAACGCGTTGGCTTACCAGAACGTTTCAAAGAAACAATTATGAAAGTACAAATGTCTGCACCAAACGTTGTAAAAGAGCGTAAATGGGTAGAACAAAGTACACGTTACGGTAGTTTTGAAGAAATCGGGAAAGAAGTAGTAGAAGAGATTGTTGCTGCTTATTCAGAAGAACGTGTAAATGAAACGGTTAAAGAATTATTAAATCAAGCAGGTGCTGTTGAAGTAACGATTCAAAAGCGTGAACCATATAAAGTAACAGAAGAGATGATGAAAGATTCTGACTGGAAAAACCGTTTTGCAGCATTAGAACAAATGGATCCTACTGAAGAAGATATTCCAGTGTTGAAGATGGCGTTAGATGATGAAAAAGTTTCAATACGCCGTTTAGCAACAGCGTATTTAGGTATGGTAAAAGGTGATGAAGTATTACCGTTATTATATAAAGCGTTGTTAGATCGCTCTGTAAGTGTTCGTCGTACTGCAGGAGATTGTTTATCAGATGTAGGTGATCCGGCAGCGATGTTCGTTATGATTAAATCTCTGAAAGATCCAAGTAAATTAGTACGCTGGCGTGCAGCGATGTTCTTATTTGAACTTGGAGATGAAAGTGCGATTCCAGCATTAAAAGCAGCGCAAGATGATTCAGAGTTTGAGGTAGCGATGCAAGCACGTCTAGCATTAGAGCGTATTGAAGGCGGAGAAGAAGCAAAAGGTTCTGTATGGAAACAAATGACGGAGTCTCGTAAAGGGGAATAATGTATGATTGTTTTCTATGATAGTTGGTGTCCGATGTGTACGGCCGTTGCAGAACGTACGAAAAAATTAGATAAAAAGGGTAAGATGAAATTTGTTTCATTTCGAAATGAAGATGTAGTTGAGAAATATAAGCTTTCTCAAGAACTACAAAGTAAAATGGAACAAAGACTGTATATTTTTAAAAATAATAAGTGGTATGACGGCATTCAGAGCATAGATGTATTAGCAAAGGCCGTTCCATCTTATTGGTTTGCAGTTCCTTTTATAAAGCTATCTATCGTACTTGGTTTTGGAAGTAAAGTATACGATTATATCGCTAATAATAGAAAACTTGTTCCAGTGGGACATTGCCGCGGTGGGGTTTGTGAAATCCCTACAAAAAAATGAAATCATCGTTATCTTTCTTTTGCACCTATTAATAGAGCGTGATATGATGAATTTGGAATGAAAGTTGAAGGAGAGATTACAAGATGTCAAATGCTTATGAAGAATACATGCGCCAAATGGTAATCCCAATGCGCCAAGAGTTAGTGCGTTCTGGGTTTGAAGAGTTAACTACAGAAGAAGCTGTAACAGAATTTATGGAAAATACATCAGGTACAACTTTAGTAGTTGTAAACTCTGTTTGTGGTTGTGCAGCTGGTTTAGCACGTCCATCAGCAGGTCAAGCGGTTGTTCGTGCTGAAAAACAACCTGATCATCTTGTAACTGTATTCGCAGGTCAAGATAAAGATGCTACTGCAAAAATGCGTGAATACTTCGGAGAAATTCCTCCATCTTCACCATCTATGGCATTATTAAAAGGAAAAGAAGTTGTTCACTTCATTCACCGTCATGAAATTGAAGGTGCAACTATGGACGAAATTATTACGAACTTAGAGCAAGCTTTCGAAAAGAATTGTTAAAGAAGGGGGAGAGTAAATCTCCCTCTTTTCTTTATATAGAGGTGAAACAATGATCGTAACAACAGCAGGAAGAACAAACAAAGAAATGACAGCATATGCAAAAAAGGTAGCAGAAGAATTAAATCGTTCTTTCATTTTACGTAATGATATACCAGTGCATAAATTACATGAGCAGTATGAACAAGATATACTTGTCGTAGGAAAGAACCGATTAGCTATTTATCCGAAAGGTACGGAAGAATCATTTTTCTTTCATCCGAACTCAGCGATGTTTCGTGTGAAAAGGTTAATGCGTGGAGAACACGATCCGTTTGTACAAGCTGCTAAATTAGAGAGCGGAATGACAGTGTTAGATTGTACGCTCGGTATGGCATCAGATAGTATTGTAGCTAGTTATGTTGTTGGTGAAAGTGGAACAGTAACAGGACTTGAAGGCAATGAATATATGGCTTATATCATGAGAAATGGTTTGAAAACATGGTCTTCATCTGTTTCTGAAATCGATGAAGCAATGCAAAGAATCCAAGTAACGCAAACGGAGCATTTTTCATTTTTAGCGCAATGTGAAGACAATAGTTATGATGTCGTTTACCTTGATCCGATGTTTGAAGAAACTGTCATAGAATCTGACGGAATTAAAGGATTAAAACACTTCGCTTTGTATCATGATATTACTGACGAAACAATTGCGGAGGCAAAACGAGTGGCGAGAAAACGTGTCGTTTTAAAAGATCATTTTCGTAGTTCTAGATTTGAAAAACACAATTTTCATGTATACAAAAGAAAAAGTGCTAAGTTTCACTTTGGTGTAATTGACCCTTGCTAATTGTTTGAAAAGATGTATAATAAGCAATAATTAATTAAATATACTGTCTGTGATGAAGAGAGTAGTCTTTTTTAGAAGGAAAGCGAGCTAGGGATGGTGTGAGCCTAGTACGGAAGAAAAAGATGAAGCGCACTTCGGAGATGCTTCTTGAACGAATAGTAGAGAAAGCCGAGGCCCCCTGTCCTCGTTATAAACGGGAAAGTGGTTCGTAACGAACAACAAGGGTGGTACCACGGGTTAAAACTCGTCTCTTTTTTAGAGACGAGTTTTTTGTGTTTTAAAAAATAAGGAGGTTGTATCATGGATTATAAAATGCAGTTTGCGGAAAGTTTATCTAATATTTTCACGAATGAATTAACGCAAAAACAAATTTTAGATTTAATTGAAACACCGAAACAAGATGAATTTGGAGATGCAGCGTTCCCATGCTTTTCATTAGCGAAGCAATATAAAAAAGCACCAGCTCTTATCGCAAAGGAAGTTACTAAGAAATTAAATGATCCGTTTTTTACGAAAGTAGAAGCCGTTGGTCCTTATGTAAATGTATTTTTCAATCGTGAAACTGTAAGTGATGCAGTATTAAAAACAGTTTTAGCGGAGAAAGAAGAGTTCGGTCAAAACCACTTTGGCTGTGAAAAAACAGTAGTAATTGATTATTCCTCTCCTAATATCGCGAAACCTTTTTCGATGGGGCATTTACGTTCTACAATGATAGGAAATTCGCTGAAACATATCGCTGAAAAATGTGGCTATGAAGTTGTAGGGATTAATTATATAGGAGATTGGGGAACACAGTTTGGAAAATTAATTACGGCTTATAAAAAATGGGGAAATGAAGCAGTAGTTAAAGAAGATCCAATACGTGAGCTATTTAAGTTATATGTCCAATTCCATGAAGAGGTAAAAGACGACGAAGAACTAGAAGAAGAAGGACGTGCTTGGTTTAAGAAATTAGAAGAAGGTGATGAAGAAGCGGTAGAGCTTTGGAATTGGTTCCGTCATGAGTCCCTTAAAGAATTTTCGCGCATTTATGAACTTCTCGGCGTAGAATTTACTAATTTTCAGGGAGAAGCATTTTATAATAATTTAATGGAAGATTTTATTGGGATTTTAGAAGAACATGAGTTGCTTGAAGAATCAGAAGGTGCATTAGTCGTTAATTTAGAAGAAGAAGGAATGCCGCCTTGCTTAATTAGAAAATCAGATGGTGCGACGATTTATGCAACGCGTGACTTAACGGCAGCTTTATATCGTCAAAACACTTATGGGTTTGATAAAGCGCTATATGTTGTTGGTCCAGAACAAAGCTTACATTTCAATCAATTTTTCACCGTATTAAAAAAACTTGGCTATACTTGGGTTGATGGTATGGAACACGTACCGTTTGGCTTCATTTTAAAAGATGGTAAGAAAATGTCGACACGTAAAGGAAGAGTTATTTTACTTGAAGAAGTACTCGAAGAAGCAATCGAACTTGCAAAACAAAATATTGAAGAGAAAAATCCAAACTTAAAACAAAAAGAAGTAGTAGCAAAGCAAGTCGGTGTTGGTGCAATCATCTTCCACGATTTAAAAAATGAGCGTATGCACAATATTGAATTCTCATTAGAAAACATGCTGAAATTTGAAGGAGAAACAGGCCCGTACGTACAGTACACACATGCACGTGCTTGTTCTATTTTAAGAAAAGAAAGTGTAGAATTTGAAACATGTACATTTGCTTTAAAAGACAATCATAGCTGGAGTGTCGTAAAATTACTAAATAAATTCCCGCAAATAATTGAAGCAGCTTTCAATAAAAATGAGCCATCGATTATTTCGAAATATATATTAGATGTAGCACAATCATTCAATAAATATTACGGTAATGTTCGTATATTAGAAGAGAGCAAAGAAAAAGACAGCAGACTCGCATTGGTTTATGCTGTGACGGTTGTATTAAAAGAAGGATTACGTTTACTTGGGGTGGAGGCTCCTGAGGAGATGTAGCATAAAAGGTGTATGTATCATTACAGATATGTATGCCTTTTTATTTGGTATAGGAGTCATGTAAGCAGTAATCTCACCTTATTAAAACCAATTTCTTGGGTAATTGTTAAAAATGTAGGAATGTTTTGTTAAATGGAGAATTGTAAGGGGTGTATATAAAAGGAGGCGTTAGAGGTTGGAAACATACGATTGGAACAGTAAACTAGCGTATTTAAAAAATACGAGAGATTTATATTACAATAGCGATTATGTAAGTTTTCTAGTGAATTCAGTTTGGAAGATTTCTGAGCCAGTCCATGTTGTTGATTATGGTTGTGGATATGGTTATTTAGGCTTATTATTAATGCCTTTACTTCCAGAAGGATCAAAGTATACAGGCATTGATAGTGGAGAAACATTATTAGCTGAAGCGAGAGAGTTGTTTCGTTCACTTCCGTACGAGTCAGAATTTCTGGAGGGAGATGCTATAGAAATTGAATTGAACGATACATACGATATAGCAATTTGTCATGCCTTCTTATTACATATGAGTTCACCAAAAACGATGCTACAAAAAATGATTCATTCAGTTAAAAGTGGCGGGAAAATAATCTGTTTTGAACCACATTGGATATCAAATATGTCTTCATACACTTTGGATGGAGAGAACCAATCGGAAATTATCCAGCTAGGCATTTTGCAGAATTTATTTGAAAGTGACACGCAGAGGAGTGGAAAAGATGGAAATATTGGTATGAAAATACCAATATATTTAAGTGAATTAGGTGTGAAAAATATTGAATGTAGAGTAAGCGATAAAGTGAACTTTTTAGATTCAAATATGCATCACAATGATAAAAACGATTTGTATCAATCATTAAAAGAAGAGGGGATTGCAGGTGATCCGGGTGATAAGCAACAATTTGTAGAACGTTTAATGGCTAGAGGATTAACATATGATGATGCGCTAGCTCAATATGAAGCTGAACTACGATTTTTTAAAATATTTCATGTGCATTCTTCTTTAGTATACGCTCCGAATATGAAAATTACATTTGGTGACATAGTATGTTAAAAGTCATGATATATAAGGATCGTCGTTTAATGCCGATATAATTTGAAAATCGCCGATATATTTGAATTATCGCTGATATAATTTTATGTACTAATTTCAGCTTCTACAAGATTAAAACCGCATGTTACGTTATTCCATATAATTAAACAAAATACGGAGAAAAACAATCATTTTTACTATATTTTGTTATAAATTTGAATAATATTAATTAATACCATCCATTATAAGAGATTTTAGTTGAATACATACTATATGGTGTGTAAAATCTAAGCAAGTAGCAGTATAAATATAAATTCGAGGTGAATGCATGCTAGATTTTAAGCAGTTAGAAACTTGTTTAAAAGACAAGAGATTTGTAGATGGATTACAGGAAATAAATAATGAAATTGCATATATAAAAGAAACGAATACTTTATCCTATGTGAAGAATTGGCTTGCCAATATTACTTCGCATAAGGAGTTCGATATATTAATTCGCCTTACTGATGAAGGGCTTATGCACCAATACAGTTCATTCCTCATTCGTTACGCTTATAAAAAATTCCCAAATATGAGAACGCTCTCTTTATATTGTGATGAGTTAATTGATGAGCGGAAAATTCTTGAAGCAGAGCAGTTGTTAAAATCTTCTTTAGAAGAGTTAAGTAAAGAAGAAATAGATGCAGATTTTTTAGCGAAAACATATTTTACATTAGTACGATGTCTTTTAGAAATGAAAAGAAATGAAGAAGCGCTAATGTATATGCAAAAAGCAGAGGAATATAGTACGCGCGTAGTGTTTGATAAATGGGGCTACGTTTATATGCATACAGGCGAATGGAAGAAAGCGGAAGAACAATTTATTGCTGGCATGCAGCATGAAGATTGTGAAGAGTTATCTACCTATTTATTATCACAATTGTATGCAAATAAAGGAGAACAAAAACGTGCGATACAGTTAATTAATGATGCGATTGTAAAGTTCCCACAAGTACCATATTTTCATTTTGAGAAGGTAAAGTATTTATTAGATTTAGAGCAATATGAAGAGATGTTAGCGGTAATAGATAACATAAATACTCAGCTGCCATATCATGCTTATAACACTTACTTTGTACATTTACGTGCAGAAGCGCTGTACAAAATGAATAAATTTGCAGATTTACAAAAGCTATTAAAAGAAGAAAAGAGTTTAAAAGAATCTTTATATCATAATTTAGAAAAAAATCCGGATGGAAAAAAGGTTCACTTGCCGATAGTTCCTATTGTACAAAAGGATAATTATTGTGTTCCGACAAGTTTAGAGATGATGTTGCGTATATGGGGAGGGACACGTACACAAGATGAAATAGCAGAGTTTATTTTTGATATGACAGGATCGAAGTTTTCAGATACTGTTTCTTATTTGGAAGAATTAGGTTATGAATATCGTTATTTTAAAGGGAATGAAGAGAATTATAAGAGACTGATTGATGAAGGAATTCCTGTTTTATTAAGTATAGATATTGAGCATGCTTCACACGTACAAGTTCTATCTGGATATGATGATACATTGCAAGCTTTCTATGTTCAAGATCCAAACTTTATAGAACCAGTTCTTGTAGAATATAGTAAATTACAAGAAAAATATCGTTATACAGGCTGTTTAGCAATCACGTTTGTTCCGAAAGAAAAGAAGGCGCAACTAGCGTTTCTAAGTGAGGAAGAAAATCGTTATTTTAAATCTATTTTTTCTCTTACGGATCATTTAGATGAACATGACAAAGAGGGAATTAGTAACTTAGTACAATTTTTAAAAGAAACGAGCGATAATCCAAATACGTGGCTATATACGATAAAGCACTTAGATGTTGAAGTAGATAAAGAATTTATTTTATATTGTATCGATAAGTTAATGGAAAAGTTTCCGAACTCGGACTTTGTTAAATTGCATGGTGCACAGTGTTTTATTCGTCTTCAGGAAGTAGAGAAAGCGGAGCAAATGCTGACAAGCGTTGAGAAGAAAAATAATCGTGCATTATATCATTTGATAAATGGAAGATATGCTTTTGAGCAGGAAAGTTATATAGAAGCGATTTCAAGCTTTCGTTCATCGTTACAATTAGACGCAGATCAGCCTATTGCTTGGAGTTTTCTCGCTTTATCCTATATGTATATTGATCAATCTGAAAAAGCATTGCAATACTCTCAAGTTGCGTTAGAGCGCAGTCCTGAAAGGTTCACTTTAACGAATCACGGTTTAATATTAATAGATTTAGAAAGATATGAAGAAGCATATGAAATCTTTAATGACTTGTTAAAAGAGTATAAATATGAAGCACATGTATGGTATGAACGAGCGAGATGTGCACATCAACTAGGAAAATTATATTTAGCAATAAAAGGGCTTAAAGTAGCGATTCTTTTGGATAGTAATGCACCTTACATTTATACGAAACTTTCGGAAATATACGAATCTGATTTGAAGGATGAGGAAAGTACGAAAGAAATTTTATTAAACGGTATTGAGAATTGTGATGATAAAGCACCTCTTTACGTAAAATTAGGTGACTATAATTTTCAAAATGATAGCTTGGAAGAAGCAGAAGTATTGTATAAGCGTGCTTTAGAAGAAAATGATGAGGATGTTTATTCTCACTTCGGACTTACACAAGTGTATATGGCAAGAGAACAATACAAGGAAGCAAAAGAATATATTCTTGGTCTTGAGAAGCAAATTGAAAAGAGCCAAGATTTCCTCATGAATGCAGGAATGGTTTTATGGGATGCTGAAATTGAACTTGGTGGAAATGAAGAAGGATTTAAAGTAGCGCTATCTAAGTTAGAAAATGGTATAAAGAAAAGTGATTATAATGTAGCAAGTGCGTTAGATGAATATGTGAATCGAATTAAAGGAACGGAATTTGTACAACGAGGTATAGCGTTTTTAAGAACGTTACACAAAGAAAGAAATGAAGTAAGTGAGTACGGTTGTTATGCAGGTATTTTATATGAATCTATTGGACAGTATGGCCAAGCGATGAAAAGATATAATAAGGCGATAGAACAAAAGGACACGGCATTACCGTATTACCGAATTGGTGAAACACTTATGGCATTAGGGCAATTGACGGAAGCAAAACAAGCGTATGAAACATGTTTAGAGCTTGATGGGAATTTCGTAGGTGTACATTTACAGCTTGCGGAAATATACGAAAAAGAAGAAAACCGTTCTAAAGAACAAAGTCATATGGTTCAGGCGATGAAGGAAGAGCCGTTGCATATTAATATGGAATATTTGGCACAGCTTTCAGTAGATATGAATCTTCAGGAAGAATTGCTGACGGAACTAGAACAATTAGCGGACGAAGTACCTGAAATATGGCGTTTAGATGCGATTGCATATGTGTACGGAGCGATGAATGAAATAGATAAAGAACAAGAACAGATTGAATACGCGCTACAATTAGATGGTGAGCATATAGAAGTACTATATCATTATGCAAAAGTATTAGTGAAAAAAAGAAATGTAAAAGCAATTGAAGTTGCAATGAAAGTAATACAAAAAGATTTTGATAATGAACGTATATTTGATGTTTATGTAAAAGCAGTAGAGCAACATAAAAAATTGTCTAACATACGAGATTTTCTTCATACGTTAAAGGTGAAAAAAGCAGAAAGAAGTACAGCATTCATGTATGCTGCAGCTGCGGTTACGGAAATATGGATTGAACGGCAGCTGCATGAACAGCCAAAACGATCTATCATTACGAGAGCTTTTTATCGTATGAAAAATCGTGCGAAAGAAATTTCAATGGTTACTATGATAATTGATTTATATGAAATCTCTTTAAAGTTAAATCCGAAAAATAGTATGGCAGCACAGCGATTTGCGCTATTTTATGAGAATGTAGAGATGAATAAAGAAGCAATAGAGATTCTTCACACGTCACTAGAAAATAGATGGGATTATGAAGTAGCAAAGCAACTTGTAAATCTTTTCATTGAGTGCGAGGAAGAAGATATGTTAAGAGATGCTTTGGAATTAACGAAGCAAATGGTTCGAGAACTACCAGATGATTATGATACTCTTCTTCTGCAAGCACAAGTATTCTTTAAAGAAGGGGAAGAAAGAAAAGCAGAAAAGATTACCTTACAATTAACGGAGCAAACACCATTCGTAAGTAGAGCATTTCTTGCTTTAGGAGAAATGTATCAAAGTCAAGAAAGGTTTGAAGAGGCAATTCATGTATTAGAAAATGCTTCTATAAATCATCCAAATGAAACAGCAATTCTCCTTTCTTTAGCGTCTTCATATCATGGTGCCGGCCAAACACTAAAGGCAGAAAAAATAGCAAATGAAGTATTAACAATGGATGCAAATGATTTGTTAGCAAGATATGATCGTGCTTGTTATTTAGCACAGTTAAATAGAAATGAAGAGGCGAAGGAAGAGCTTGAAATTGTCCTTCGTGAGGATGAATCGGGATTCTTTGCTGAACTTATTGAGGATGATGAAAATTTAGCAGCATTGCGAGAATTTGAAAAGTAATTGTATAAGAATAGGGGAAAAGATAAGGATATATTTTGAATTAGTTGACAATTAGTTGTCAAATGGCATAAAATAACTTTTAACAAAGTATACAAATCTGAAGACGAGAAAGAGTAAAATAGTGAACTGTTCTCCAGAGAGCCGGTATATTGCTGAAAGCCGGTGGGCAGACGTTATTTGAAAATCATCTCCGAGGAGCCGAGGCTGAAAGTGAGTAAGCCCGGACGGATGTCTACCGTTACAAAGAACACGTATGATAGTACGTTGCTAAGCGCTATTAGTGAAAAAGCTAATAGAATTAGGGTGGTAACGCGGGTAAACCCGTCCCTACTTCATAGGGACGGGTTTTTTGTGTGCTTTTAAAACATTCAAAGGAGTGATTGTAGATGAAGAAAGTAGATGTAAAAGAGTCAGCTGTAGGGAGAGAAACACGTATTCGTAAGCAGTGGAACGAACAAAGCATTTTTGAACAATCAATTCAGAATCGAGAAGGCGCGCAATCGTTTGTGTTTTATGAAGGACCACCAACGGCGAACGGTTTACCACACGTCGGCCATGCACTTGGTCGGGCAATTAAAGATTTAGTAGCAAGATATAAAACGATGGCTGGTTATAAAGTAGTAAGAAAAGCAGGATGGGATACACATGGTTTACCTGTAGAACTAGGTGTTGAGAAGCAACTTGGTATTTCTGGTAAACATGAGATCGAAGAATATGGCATTGAACCATTTATTCAAAAGTGTAAAGAGAGTGTTTTCACATATGAAAAGCAGTGGCGTGAATTCACTGAAAGTATTGGTTATTGGGTAGATATGGATGATCCATATGTAACTTTAAAGAATCCATATATCGAAAGTGTATGGCATATTTTGGGGACAATCCATGAAAAAGGATTGTTATATAAAGGACATAGAGTTTCACCATACTGTCCAAGCTGCCAAACCTCATTGAGCTCACATGAGGTTGCACAAGGGTATAAAACAGTAAAAGATTTAAGTGCAACTGTGAAGTTTAAAGTGAAAGATAGTGAAAATGAGTATTTCTTAGGTTGGACAACAACGCCTTGGACACTTCCAGCAAACGTAGCGCTTGCTGTACATCCAAATATGGAATATGTTAAAGCAAAACAAAAAAGTCATGTATACATTGTTGCGAAAGAACGTGTACAAGAAGTATTAAAAGAAAACTATGAAGTATTATCTGTTCATAAAGGCGAAGAATTATTAAACACATCTTATACAGCGCCATTTCCGATGAAAGAAGTTACAAATGGTTACCGCGTTATCGCAGCAGATTTTGTAACGGCAGATAGTGGTACAGGACTTGTTCATATTGCTCCAGCATATGGAGAGGACGATTATAGAGTTGTTCAAAGTGAAGGATTGTCATTCTTGCACGTTGTAGATGAAAAAGGTGAGTATACAGAAACGGTACCATTTTTGAAAGGTAAATTTGTAAAAGATTGTGACGTTGACATTGTTCGTTATTTAGCGAAAGAAGGTTTGCTATATCATAAAGAAAAATATGAACATAGCTACCCACATTGCTGGCGTTGTGATTCACCACTACTTTATTATGCAGGAGAAAGTTGGTTAATCCGAACAACTGCAATTAAAGATACATTTTTACAAAATAATGATTCAGTTACTTGGTATCCGGATCATATGAAACATGGACGATTTGGTAAGTTTTTAGAAAATATGGTGGACTGGAATATTAGCCGAAATAGATATTGGGGAACGCCATTAAACGTGTGGGAATGTGAAAGTTGTGATCATCAGTTTGCGCCGAAAAGCATTGCCGAATTAAGAAAGCATAGTACGAAAGAAACACCGGAAGATTTAGAATTGCATAAGCCTTATGTAGATGAAGTTCAAGTCCGCTGCGAAAAATGCGGAGGCACAATGAATCGTACACCAGAAGTGATTGATGTTTGGTTTGATAGTGGTTCTATGCCATTTGCACAATATCATTACCCATTTGAAAATAAAGAGTTATTTGAAGAGCAGTTTCCAGCGGATGTTATTGCAGAAGGAATTGATCAAACACGCGGCTGGTTTTATAGTTTATTAGCAGTATCAGCACTATATACAGGAAAAGTACCGTATAAACGAGTGTTATCACTAGGGCATGTTTTAGATGAAGAAGGGCAGAAAATGTCTAAAAGCAAAGGAAATGCACTAGATCCAGTTGATTTAGTAGATAAGTTTGGTGCAGATGCGCTAAGATGGGCTTTACTTGTTGATAGTGCCCCGTGGAATGCGAAGCGTTTTTCTGAAAGAACCGTACTGGAAGCGAAATCTAAATTTGTAGATACATTAGTCAATGTGTATAGCTTCTACGTTTTATATGCAAATTTAGATGAGTATAACCCGAAAGAAACGTATGATGTAAGGCGTACGAAATTAGACGAATGGGTATTATCAAGATTGCATAGTACAGCGAAAAAAGTGAGAACAGCACTTGATGATTATCAATTTACGAATGCAGCTCGTGAAATTGCAGCACTTGTAGATGAAGTGAGTAACTGGTATGTAAGACGCTCACGTAATCGTTTCTGGGAATCTGGTATGAACGCTGAAAAAGCTGCTGCGTATGAGACACTTCATGAAGTACTTGTAACAATTAGTAAATTAATTGCACCATTCACACCGTTTGTCGCGGAAGACATTCATCTTAATTTAGAAGGAAGTAGCGTTCATTTAGCTGATTATCCAGTTGTAAATGAATCACTACTTCAGCCGAAATTAGAAGCGGAAATGGATGCTGTTTTACAAGTTGTTGAACTTGGAAGAAGTAACCGTAATCAGCATTCTTTAAAAGTAAAACAGCCGCTAGCAGAACTTGTATTACTTGAGCATAACGAGAATGATATGGATTGGGAATCTTATCGTGATATCGTTATGGATGAGTTAAATGTAAAAGCGTTCCATGTTGAACTCGATGAAACAAAATACACATCATATCAATTGAAGCTCAATTTTAAAACAGCGGGGCCGAAATTCGGTAAAAATGTGAATGCAGTGAATGGTTGGCTAAAACAATTATCACAAGAAGAAGTACAAAACTTTGTATCAACAGAAAGAGCAGTTTACGAAGCAACACCAGGAGAAGAAGTAGTTGTAACTGCTGAAGATGTGTTAGTTGAGAAAGTTGCAAAATCAGGATTCTCTAACACGACTAACGGACAATATACGGTTATGTTAGATACGAATGTAACAGAAGAATTGTTACAAGAAGGAGTAGCGCGTGAATTCATTCGTGCGGTTCAAGAATATCGTAAACAGTTGAATTTACCAGTTAATTTACGAGTCGATGTTATTCTCGATACAGAAGAAGAACTACAACGAACGTTAACGAACCATAAAGATTTATTGGAAGAAAACTTACTCGTTAAACAATTTACATTTGGTCACTTAACGAACGAAGACGATGAACTTTCTTTAGGTGAAACAAAATTTAGAATTAAATTAAGTGCAGCTAATTAAAGAAAAAAGGAAGTTGGAATGATTCCAACTTCCTTTTTCGTATGGAGGTAAATTAACTAGCTAATTTCCTCATAATCCATTCGATAGGTCCTCTAGAAAATTTCTTTCTCCATAATACGCTAAACAAAATACTGAAAATGAAAAATACAGTAGTAAATAATAAAACGAAAAGTAGTGTTTGATGTTCCATTCTATTGAATAGAATTAATGTCCCGATCCCGATAAATACATGACTTACATAATGAGTTAATGTTAATTGACCTGTTTGTATAATGGAAGTAACAAACCAATTATTTTCATATTTTTCAGTGATATAGAGGCAAAGTATTAATATAGCAATAGCAGATCCTGTTGCAGATAAAATGTACAATACATTTGGTAAAATGGGTCCTGTATTAAACAAAAATGTAGCAGCTGCTTTGCCAATGTGTGGAATGAAGTAGTACGTGAGCCCTTTTGATAAAAGTTCTATCAGTATGGTGAATGTAATACCGAGCAAGAGCAACCTATCTCTAATCTTTTTATTATGAAGATCTAATCTGCCAATTATCATACCGATTAAGAAGAATGAAAACCATGGGAAAAAAGGGTGATAACCATTAAAGAATAAATTGCGAAGAAAACCGTTAACTGTCCAGAAGTCTACATAGTTTATAAATGGAGTAGGGCCTCCCCAACCTTCGAAAGCATTGAAAGTAAGCTGAAGAGATTGTGCCAAGAGTAGGATAATAATAGATAAGAAGAGTAATGCTTTTTTTCGGACTGTAATGAGTAAGGCAGCAACGAAAAGGTAAACACCATAGTAGTGTAATATATCCCCAGTCCACTCCATTACGTATAAAAGTAATCCTAAAATAAATAAGAATAGTGCCCGTTTCCATATGATCTTTCGGCTATTAGAAATTTTTATTTTTTCATTTCTAGCAACAGAGGATCTAGTCATTAAAGATATTCCAATTCCAGCAAGTATAACAAACAAGGCAGAAGCTCTACCTTCAAAAAGTGACATGAAGGTTATTAAAAATGGGGGACCATTTCCTTCTGCACCTGTTATCACCATAAAATTAACAAGCAGCATACCAAACATCGCCAAGGCCCTAGCAAAGTCTAAGCCGATAATTCGTTTTTTAGTATTCAATTCAATCCCTTCTTTCAAAAATACTGTTTACAGCTTCCATCCATATTTGTCTATAATCTATATCCACATGTAACATCATAAAATTCCCGACATTATCAAGCACTAATGCTAACATATGAGCTTTTGAAACTAGATTTTTATTTTCAATTAATTGCAGCTCATTTGCTTTTGTAAGGAGTGATTCAAACCCTTGTAAATATTCTGTTTGCACAGTTAGTAATCGATCTTTGTACATATCATTTCTTGAAGATAGTAATACATATTCTTGCAACACACGATTAAAATAAGGATCGTTCTGCTGTTCATCAATTATTTTGAATCCAATTTCAATGCATTTCTCAATAAAATTTTCTTTCGTAAACTCTTCTGTATGGAAGAAGGAAGAAAACTGCATCGCAGCACATAATTCTGTGAAAATACATTCGATTAATGCATCTTTAGATTTAAAGTAATAATAAATGGACGGTTTAGCAATTCCGACTTCTTCAGCAATCATTGAATAAGTCGTTTTGGTAATACCATGTCCGGCAAACAGTCGATAGCTTGCTTCCATAATTGAAGAGAGTGTTTCTTCACTTTTGCTCATAATAAAGCCTCCTAAAAAAGGTTATATAAATCGTATCATTCATTAATGTTTTTTCAACCTACCGTTAGGTAAAAAAGTGGCCTGTTTTTTACAAAGTCATTTAAAAAGTTTAAGAGTTAAGGAATTGCTTTAGAAATATATTTCTAAAGTATTGTGTTCACTTTACACATAAATATTGAGAAAATTTCACTTACCCTAAATGAAAAGGTAATAGAAGTGTTTATAGAGAATTACTCGTAGATTCAATTTTTATCCCCCCATTTTGTGGGGAATGATTGCCTAGTGGTAATGGGATAAGGTTGAGCTACTTTATTAGGGGGAGTGGTTCTATGTTTAATAAAAAAATGGTGGCAATGGCAATGACTGTACCGTTAGTAATGGGGACGATTTCTACGGTTTCGGCATTGGAAAAACAACAGCAAGTAAAGTTAGAAGCTTATTCGCCACAGAAAAAAGCAACTGAATATTTAAAAGAAAATGCTGCGCAGTATGGATTGAAAACAGACCTTTCAGACTTGCAATATATTTCTACAACAGAAACGTCAGTAGCTTCATATGTTAGGTTCCAACAAGTTGTTAATGGTGCACCTGTATTTTCAAAACAAATTACAGTTACTCTTAATGGAGAGGGAAAGGGAGTACTCGCTGTTTCTGATTATCAGCCTGTTACAGGTGTGAAGGAAGTAACGACAAAAATTAGTGAAAAAGATGCAATACAAAAATCAATGGCGTATGTTGGAGAAGCAAGTGAGCAAAATTTATGGGCTCCTACAGATAAAGAGTTCGGATATATTGTTGAAGAAGGAATTGCTCGTCCAGTATATAAAGTTGTAGTCCATTCTAATAATCCATTTGGTGCATGGGAAACATTTATTGATGCAGAAAATGGAAAGTTAATTAAAAAGGTTGATATAAACCGAAAAGCTGAAGGATCAGGAAAAGTATTTTTACCTAACCCAGTCGTATCTAGCGGTAGTAAAGTAGGCTTAAAAGATAATAACGATGCAGATTCAACAGCTCTAACGAACCAACTGAAAACTGTTACGTTAAAAGGTTTAGATGGAACAGGATTTTTAATTGGAGAATATGTAACGATTTCTTCAAAAGCGAAAACAAAATCTACGAATTTACAATTTAACTATACACGCGCAAATGATAGCTTTGAAGATGTTATGTCGTACTATCATATCGACACATTGCAACGTTACATTCAAAGTCTAGGTTTTAAAAATATTAATAACCGTTCGATAAAAGTGAATGTTAATGGTACAACTGATGATAACTCATTCTATTCTCCATCAACAAAAGCTTTAACTTTCGGTACTGGCGGTGTTGATGATGCAGAAGATGCTGGTATTATCGCACATGAATATGGGCATTCGATTCAAGATAACCAAGTTCCTGGCTTTGGTAGTTCAGCAGAAGGCGGAGCGATGGGAGAAGGATTTGGCGACTTCTTAGGTGCTACATATGAAGATGCAGTATCGACTACAGGATACGGAAAAGCATGTGTTGGAGAATGGGATGCGACAGCTTATTCTAGTTCAGATCCAACATGCTTACGCAGATTAGATACGAATAAAGTATATCCGAAAGATATAACGAATGAAGTGCATGATGATGGTGAAATTTGGGCTCAAGGTCAATACGAAATGGCACAAGCTTTTGGCCGTGATGTAGCAACAAAAATCATTTTACAATCACACTGGTCATTAACACCAAACTCTAAATTCAGTGATGGAGCGAAAGCGATTAAGCAAGCGGATGCTCTTTTATATGGCGGACAACATGCTGCTGATATCGATCGCATTTGGGCAGCGAGAGGCATTAGTACGAATTAATATAAAAAGTCGTGGCATTTATAAGCCACGACTTTTTAATTTGCTTACGAACTGGTACTAGTAAATAAAGCTATATCAATGATAGTGTGAATATATCCGGATCCCATTTACTTTTTAGCTTCTTTAAAAACAAAATGCTCTTTAAATTTTCTAGATTCAACTTTTTGACCATTTCGCATCGATCGGAATGGGTGCTCTTGCCATGTAATAATAACATCAACTTCATCTGCTTTTGTAGCAACAGGTAAATTAGCGTGTTCAAATCCAGTTTTTCCACTTGCTAAACGACTTTCCTTTAGGGAAAAGAGTTCATATTTCGTTTTCTTATTTGGTTCGTTGCGGAATACTTCGACGTTTACGTTATATACCTCACTATTCCCAACATTCTTTACTGAAAAATGATATGTTTGAAATTCATCTTTTTTAGCTTGAAGCATATTCTTGTTTGTTTTTTTCGGTTTATCAATATTCACTTGCCATTGATCAGAGTTTTGAGAGATTGGTAAAGATTTTGGTGAATAGGCGTATGTTTCGTTTACTACAATTAGGCAAAACAATAGGAGAAAGAAACTAATTGCTTTTTGCATATACACACCTCGCTATAAAATTTTTTATTAATATGCGTAAATGAATTGGGTTTTATGTAAAAATTGGAAAAGCATTAGAGGTGTAATTTCGAATTTGATACATAAGAATATGTATTACAAAATTAACTTTTCACACTTTAGAAGAAGTTAGGAGTAAGAAAGTCAGAATGTTTCAAAAAAGGCTTGCATTTTATAAAGTGAGGAGTTAGAATACTCTGTAAATATAAAAAGTGATGATCAGGAAAAGTACATGATGCAAAGGTCTACAGAGAGCAGCCGGTTGCTGGGAAGGTTGCGATACCGCATGATGGAAAGACACCTGTGAGTGTTGCTTTGAACGTGATTATTAGTAAAAGCAAACGGTACCTACCGTTATCAGGGCTAAGATGGTCAGTATGACAATTTGGGTGGTACCGCGGAAAAAAATCCGTCCCTATTTATAGGGGCGGATTTTTGTATTCTTTGAAAGGGGGTGAGTGACCGTGGATGATGACGATGACAACAATAACGTAAATAAATATAAAATTACTGGAGGGAAAAATAATGGATTCAATAATGAAGCGTTCACTCACAAAAGAATGTACAAAGCAAAGTGGAAAGGTTGTATTACTTCAAGGATGGGTAAAAAAAATTCGGCACCTTGGAAATATTAGTTTTTTATTATTACGGGACAGAACAGGAGTAATTCAATGTGTATTAGAAAATGAATTGGCCGGATATAAAGTTGATGTAGAAAGTGTTGTTCATGTAATTGGTGAAATAGTCGAGACGTCGAAAACAGAATTGGGTGTTGAAGTACTTGCTCATGAAGTGAAAGTAATAAACGGTGCAGAACCACTTCTATTTGAAATAAATAAAAAGAAGTTACAAGTTGGCTTAGATCAACTACTTAATGAGCGGGTACTCTCATTAAGACATGAGCGAACCGCAGCGATTTTTAAAGTGAAATCTACACTCGTTCAGAGCTTTAGTGAATTTCTTATAGAGAACGATTTCACACGGATCTTTACGCCGAAAATTGTTTCGCAAGGGGCAGAAGGAGGAGCAAATGTTTTTAAGCTTCCATACTTCCAAAAAGAAGCTTATTTAGCACAATCACCACAGTTCTATAAGCAAATGATGGTGGCTGGGGGACTAGAACGTGTTTTTGAAATTGCACCTGTATATAGAGCGGAACATCATAATTCTTCCCGTCATTTGAATGAATATATATCGTTAGACGTAGAACTTGGTTTTATTCATGATTTTTATGAAGTGATGCAACTAGAAACGGATGTTTTACAATATATGTTTCAACAAGTAGCAAAAAAATGTGAAATAGAACTACAACTATTACAAATAGAAGTACCTGTTATTACTGAAATACCTAAAATTACATTGTTAGAAGCACAAGAAATTTTGAAAAGTAAGTATCGTAAAGAATCTCCTGTAGGGGATTTAGATACAGAAGGTGAAAAGTTACTAGGGAAATATGTAAAGGAAACATATAATAGTGAATTTGTTTTCATTACACATTATCCGAAAGAAGCGAGACCGATGTATACGATGCAAAATAAAGAGAATCCAGCTATTACTGATTCATTCGACTTATTATATAAAGGGCTAGAAATAACGTCAGGGGCACAGCGAATTCATAATTATGAAATGTTACTCGCTTCGTTTAAAGAAAAAGGATTACATCCAGAGAAATTTCAATCTTATTTAAATACATTCCGATACGGTTGTCCTCCGCATGGAGGTTTCGGAATTGGGTTAGAAAGGATTGTATATAAACTATTAGAATTAACAAATGTACGAGAGGCGAGTGCTTTTCCGAGAGATTGTACTCGTCTTATACCATAATATTAAAACCCTTCTATGAATATAGAAGGGTTTTGTATATTTAAACATAAGTTAAAGAGAAGAAAAATGTCTTTTTGTGTGAAAATATGTAAATTATATCGAGAACATTTTATAATAAATTGAGAAAAAGAAAATTCATAAGTTATAATGAAATGTGAATATAAAAAAAGTTCATATAATAATGTATGGAAGGGTATGAAACATGTTATATCAAACTCAAGCAACACAACAAACACCAGCTTATATAATCTATCTTCTTGATGTAAGCGCATCAATGAATCAAATGATGGATGTAGAGGGAGAAGAAAAAAGGAGAATTGACATTGTAACGGATGCTCTTTCTTTAGCGATTCGCCAAATGGTATTTCGTTCGACAAAAGGTAGTCGATTGCTTCCAAGATATAAGTTATCTATTTTAGCTTATAGCGATCAAGTTTTTGATCTTTTGGGTGGGGTGAAAACAATAGATGAGGTAGCAAGACTACGTCCACTAGAAAAAATTCAAACGCATCGCTTAACTGATACAGCAAAGGCTTTCTCTGTAGTGGAGAAGTTATTGCAAAAGGAATTACCGAATTTACAAGACGGGCCAGCTCCTGTTGTTTGTCATATGACAGATGGTGCTTCAACTGGCGAAGATCCAGAATTAATTGTGCGAAGAATTATGAATATGTCTGTACCTGATGGAAATGTACTAATTGAAAATATCTTTATTTCGGATGAAATTATGCAAGAACAAATTACTAGTATAAAGAAGTGGGAAGGGATTATGCCACATACAGAAATTACGGATGAATATGGTGCAAAGTTGCAACGACTTTCCTCTCCTATCCCTCAAAGTTATCGTGAGATGATGACTGAGTATGGTTTTCATATTGGGGATGGTGCAGTGATGATGTTTCCAGGTACAAATGCAGATTTAGTATCACTTGGATTTCAAATGTCTGCTGCAACGCCGGTTCGATAGGAGGGAGAAAAATAGTGAAGTATATCCTGTCGCAAGAAAAAGAAACAGTATTACAAGAGAAGAAAGGTGAACATTTTACATATCGATATAGTTACGTAAGAGCTAAAGAAACGCAAGACTTAAATGAGAGTGGACAAGATTTTCTTATATTTCAAGATAATGGGACTAGTGTTACCTTTGCATTATGTGATGGTGTAGGAATGTCTTTTCATGGTGAAATCGCTGCGAAATTTCTTGGTATGAAGTTAGTAAACTTGTTTGATACATGTCAAGAAAGTGGACTGGATATTGCTACATTATTAAATGAACAGTTAAATAATTGGATAGAAGAAGCTTCAGAGGAAGTGAGTGCATTTCGCTTGCCAGAAGAAACACCGTGGTTACTACTTGATGTTTTGGAAGAAAAGCGAACAAAAGGTAGTGAAACGATGTTTATTGGCGGGAAAATAGAACTCATTCCAAATCAAGATAAAGTACAAATAACGATAGTTACACATGGCGATTCATTTGTACAATTGTTTCAAGATAAGGAGAATTGTTCGAATATAATGAAGTTTAATAGAAATATAGAGAAAAGATGGTCTACACAGCGAGGCATTATTGGTGGGGAATTGGCGGTTTTTTCAAAGACATTATCTAGGCAAGAAGCTAATCGGATAGTTATTCACTCAGACGGACTTGTGCCGCTTATGCAGTATAATTTTGAGGAAGTGTTAAAAGAAATTGAGAGGGCACAGAACTCTCCGACAAGCGATGATATTTCATTTTTAGATGTTTCTTGGTAACAAACATGATGGAAAAAAGGTGAATAAATGTGGAAGAGATTATTGTGACATACATAAAACAGTCAAATGAAGAAATTGATATTGCAATTCCAAATGACGTAAAAGTGGTGCAAATTATTGAAGCGATTTTACATCATGAAAAAATAGATGAAGCATTAAGCGAGATCTATGAAATTAGAGTGGCAAAAGACAAAGAAGAGTGGCATTCTATTCGAAATGATGAAACGTTACGCGATAATGATGTGTGGGACGGACAATATGTAATGCTACATAAAAAAGGAGCAATTATCCCTTCTTTTGAAATGATGCCAGCAGAAGAAGTTTATAATGAACCTGTTAAACAAGATATGTCTTCTAGTGAAGAAGATTATGTATGGAAAATCATTGAGTAATAGTTTTTGGATAGGGAAGGAGAAATGTTTTGTGCAAAAATCACCGTATTTTCAACGCTCTCCGCGTGTGAAAGTAGATATACCAACAGGGAATGTTATTATTCATGATCCACCGAATATACCGGAGGAGCCGAAATTTTCAATTGAAACGATGATATTGCCAGCGGCGATGACAATTTTGACGCTAGTATTATACTTTGTGATGATGAAGGTTATGAAAATGAATTCAAGCTATATGCCTCTTATGATGGTTTCTAGTATTCCTATGTTAGGGTCATATATATTTACATCGATGGGGCATTTACGTAGAAAGAAAGAACATCGTCAAATGGTTGAACAATTACAAACAAGATACTTAGAGCAAATTCAAAAGCGTCGAGTGGAATTAGATACGTTAAAGGTTGAACAAGCAAAGTATTTAATTACACAAAATCCAAGTCCATTAAAAAGTGTGCAAAGAATTGAAAATCAAGAAAGTAACTTATGGGAGCGAACACCCGAAAGCCCAGATTTTTTAGATATTCGTATTGGAACGGGGGAAAGGCCATTCCTTGTAGAGTTGAAAGTGCCTGAGCAGAAAGGCTACGAAGAAAATCCATTAGTTACAGAAGCACAAAATGTCAAAAGGGATTTTACTACAATTCCTAATGGACATATTTCAATATCTTTGAAAAAAAATGATGTAATTGGTGTAGTTGGAAATAAAGAGGATAGGTTGAACTTTATTCGAATTGTAACGACGCAAATTATGACACATCATGCGCCAAATGAAGTGAAAATAGCAGCCTTTTATCATGAGAAGGAGAAAAAACAATGGGATTGGATGAGATGGCTTCCTCATGTATGGGATGAGCAGAGAAGTATGCGTTTTCTATCTGAAAATCAACAAGACGCTCAGAAATTAGCTGAAGCGTTGTTCACACCACTTAATATGCGTAGAATTTATAATTCCTCTGCACAGGCGGATGCGAAAATACCTTTAATTCCAATTTATGTCTTTTTCTTATCTGCGAGAGAGTTTTTAGAGGATGATCCTCTAATTCCAATGTTACTTAGAGAAGGGGAAAGTGTCGGAGCATCTACGTTTATATTTGCAGAACAGAGAGAACGATTGCCGATGGAATGTGATCTTGTTATTAGCTTAAATGGAGAAAATGGTGAGTTAGTAGAAACATTTTCAAGCTCAGCTGAAAATAGCGGGACAACGCGTGCTAGTTTTAAAGTAGACCGACTTTCATTCGAACGATGTGAATCAGGTGCGCGAAGTATTGCTCCTATTCGAATGAAAAGTTCTACAGCGGCTAACATACCGAAAGTATTAACTTTTTTAGATTTGTTTCAAGTGAAAAAAATGGAAGAGTTACAAGTGCTAGAGAGATGGGATAAAAATCGATATCCGACTTCATTGCCGGTTCCAATCGGTGTAAGAGAAGGAAGTAAACCTGTGTTTCTAAATATTCACGATAAAATTGAGAAGAAAGGACATGGTCCGCATGGTTTAATGGCTGGTACAACAGGTTCAGGGAAAAGTGAAGTGATTCAGTCTATTATAGCCGCATTAGCGGCTACCTATCATCCTCATGAGATGGCATTTATGCTTATCGATTATAAGGGTGGCGGAATGTCAAACACGTTTGCAGGATTACCACATATTATCGCATCTATTACAAACTTAGAAGATCCGAACTTAATTGAGCGTGCAAGAATATCATTAAAGGCGGAATTAGAGAGAAGACAAAAATTGTTTATTCAGGCTGGAAATGTTCAACATTTAGATGAATATTATGAAACAAGCTGGCGTGAAAAAGAACCTTTACCACATTTATTTATTGTCATTGATGAGTTTGCTCAAATGAAAAAGGAACAACCAGAATTTATGGACGAACTAATTAGTGTTGCTGCAATAGGAAGGACATTAGGAGTTCACTTATTATTAGCTACACAAAAACCTTCAGGGGTTGTAAATGATAAGATTTGGAGTAACTCACGTTTTCGAATTTGTTTACGTGTACAAGATGACGCCGATAGTCGTGAAATGTTAAAAATTCCAGATGCCTCTAAAATTAATGTACCGGGAAGAGGTTATTTACAGGTTGGAAGTAATGAAATATTGGAATTGTTCCAATCTGCATGGAGTGGAGCACCTTATAATCCAGATGAAGAGAAAGTTCTTGCTGTTGTTGATTTTACAGAAGTTAAGCTTTCGGGTGAAAGAATAAAAGTGAAAAAGCGCCCAAAACCAATGACAAATAGTCCAAAGCAATTACAAGCTTTTATTCAATATGTACAGAACGTATCCGAAAAAGAAAATATTACAGCGTTGCCAGGACCTTGGTTAGCACCTTTACCAGAGAAACTATTATTAAATCAATTCTATGAAATAGAGAATTGGAATGCGGATGTATGGAAGCAAAGAGAAGATAAATTGCAGTTAACGGTAGGACTAATCGACGATGTGGCAAATCAAGCGCAGTATCCTTTGAAATTAGATGTTCAAGAGGGGCATTTAAATATTTACGGTATGCCAGGTACAGGAAAAACGACTCTATTACAAACAATTATTATGTCTCTGGCATTGTCTCATACACCAGAGGAAGTAAACTTTTATGTAGTTGATTTTGGTCGCATGTTTTTAGACTTTAGAGATTTACCACATGTGGGTGGAATTGTACAAGAAGACGAAGTTGAAAAAATGAAACGGTTGTTTAGCTTTTTGAAGAAGGAAGTCACATATCGAAAAGAATGTTTTTCTGATAGGGGAGCAAAATCTTTCGCGATGTATAACCGAATGGTAGAAACAAAGATTCCAGCTATTGTCGTAATGATAGATGGTTATATTAGGTTCCGTAGTGAGTATGAGAAGGAAAATGAAATTTTAGAGCAATTATTACGTGAATCAAGTACGTACGGTATTTCTTTTCATTTATCACTCAACCAAACAACTGATATGTTTGACCGTGTTCGTAACAATATTCCGATGGCAATTTCGTTTGAATTACAAGATAGAACAGAATATTATAGTTTAGTTGGAAGACCAAACTTCCCATTAATTGATGTACCATCTGGACGTGGTTTAGCGAAAGGGCAGCCCCCAGAACTATTCCAAGCAGCATTGCCTTTCATTGGAGAAAATGAATTGGAATATTCTAAGCAATTAAAAACAATTATTCAAAAAATGAATGGAGCATGGACTGGAGAGAAAGCAAAATCAATTCCAATGGTTCCGAAACAGTTGTTTATTGAAGACATGCTAGAGCAATCAGAATCGTCACAAATTTGTGTAGGTATCGAAACAGAAGATATTCGCTTGCAAAACTTTTCATTGGAGGAAATGACAAATATTTTCATTGGAGGAAGAATTGAAGGTGGTAAGACATCTTTATTACAAACACTAATTTTTTCTCTTACCTATCAACATGCACCTGAAGAAATTGAATTATTCATGATTGATTTAAGTGAAAAAACAACGGGTATTTTGGCTCTTGGAGAATTACCACATGTTAAAAAGCGAATTACAGACGGAATGCAATTAAAAAAAATGTTAGATGAGCTGCTAGAAGTAATAAATAACAGAGAAGTGGTCATGCCGTCTTTAAATCCAAATGAAAAAATGAAATTTCCATATTCAAGGATTATTATTGTTATTGATGATATTGATCAAATGCTGGCGTTATTATCTACTGATTTTGATGCGAAAAATAAAATAGAGCAAATTGTTCAAAATGGAAGAAATAAAGGGATCCATTTTGTTGCAGCTGCTACAACTTCAAGTGTAACTAATTATTCACATGAAAAATGGTTTGCGGAAATCAGAAAACGAAGCTGTAGTTATTTATTAGGCACTACGCAAAATAATGATGTGTATTTCTTTAATATAAAGCTCAAGCATACGGAAATGGATCAAGAATTCCAGAGTGGGGAAGGATATTTTGTACGCAGGAAACCTATGAAAGTAAAATGTGCTTTTACACCACTACATTTACTACATGATTTAACAAAAAAGATTGCTAGAAAATGGTTAGAATCGACAGAAAAAATATAAAACTGGGGTAATTTGCAAAAAAATACTATTTTTTTGTAAACTAACCCTTTAAAAATAGTGTGAATATAGTTTATAATCTAATTGTTATGATATTAATAGATTGAAAGGGGAAAAGCAGAATGGCAGAAATTAAAATTACACCTGAACAACTTGATCAAATCGCTGGACGCTTTACAAACGCAGCAGCTGAAGCTCAACAACAAATCAATAACCTTGGAAATGAAATTCAGAGTTTAGAGGGACAATGGTCTGGGGCAACACAAGATAAGTTCAGAGCGAACTTTGAAAGTGCTAGACAAGAAATGCAAAAATACATTCCGATTCTAGAACATATTTCTACTGATTTGAAAAACATTGCTACTAACTTCCGTAACGCGGATAGCTCATATTAATAGCAGAACAATTGCAAAAGACCAGGAGCTATTGTTCCTGGTCTTTTCTTTAAAAATCGTCATATGAGAGCAAGGGGATAAAATGGGATTCAGGCCAGAAGTAGGAGAAAAAATTATTTTAAATAAAGATGCGTATCATTTTTCAAAGCATCCAGCAGTTATGGGAATTGATATGCCATATGGGCAAGAAGGTAGACAAGGAACGGTATATCAGCTACAACATGAAAATAGTGTAGAACGAATAGCATTAAAAGTTTTTAAGGAACGCTATCGTGATGAAAAACATCAATTAGTATTTTTGAAACCACTTTCTTCCTTAGCGGGTCTTAAAGTATGTTCACGCTACATTGTTACAAAAGAAGAACATACATCTGTAATTGAAAAGTCAGAAGATCTTGCGAATAGTATTGTGATGCCTTGGATTGAAGGGCCAACTTGGGCTGATATTTTACAAGAGCAACGAATGCTATCAAAGCAACAATGTTTTTTTATTGCAGAGGCATTTCTAACAACACTTAAGATAATGGAAGAAAATGAGATTGCTCATAATGACTTGTCATCTAGTAACGTACTAATACCTTTTCTAAGTGAAAATCCTATTGAAGGTCAACACCGTATTGAGCTTGTTGATGTTGAGCAAATGTATGGCCCAAAAACGAAAAGACCTTCATTATTGCCAGCAGGTTCAGCGGGTTACGCACCAAAGTATTTGACAAGTGGGGTATGGCAAAAAGAAGCCGATCGATTTGCTGGTGCTATATTATTAGGAGAAATATTAAGTTGGTGTAGTGAAGAAGTTCGAAATAAAAAATGGACTGATGCAAGTTACTTTAAAACGGAAGAAATGCAGACAGAATGTGAAAGATATGCATTACTTCAGCAAGTATTACATAATCAATGGAATGGGGAAATTGCACAGTTATTTAAGCAGGCATGGAATAGTAAAACTTTTGCAGAATGTCCAAGCTTTGCACAATGGCACGATGCATTTAATAGTGCAAGAGAGATAATAAAAATTGATACAGAAAAGCAGTCAGAACAAGAACAGTCTCTTTTTGTATCGAAATGTTTGGAAATTGCAAGATTATTAGAAGAGAGAGGATTTAAGCAAGCGGCATTATATGAATATAAAACAATTTTCAATTCACTTAATCCATCAACTGCTCTAAAACAAGAACTCGCATATATCATTCAAACAATAGAGAGTCAAGAGCCTGGAATAAACTCAAAAAAGGTGCTACAAAGTTATTTGGAACTAGCTACTGAATTGGAGAGAGAAAACAATGCAGAATTTGCTTGTTTCGTCTATTCACGAATCGTACAATTTCCAAACATTGATCATGCGTTAAAAAAGGAAATTGAAAGCATTATTGAGGAGATAAAAGAAGAACAAGAAACATCATTTACAGAAGCAGCAGCTACAATTACAGTTCCAAATAGCATTCTACAGAGCCGAAAACAAACAAAAAAACAAGTTGAATATGATATAGATGATGAAATTTTAAATGCAAAAGCATCGAATCAACCTCTTACATTAACGCATGAACAAAAAGAACCGTCTGTCTTTTCAAAATGGTGGAGCAAAAATAAAAAACGTATTTTGATCATTGGTTCAATTACAATTGTCGTTATAGGTGGTGCTACGGCGTATTACTTCTATACAACGAATGCTAAATATCAACACTTTATGGAACAAGCAAGGCAAGCCTATCATGATAAAAAATATAAACTTGCAGAAGAGGCTGTTGGTCATGCAATTGCAGTGAAAGGAAAAGACGAAGCGCATCTTCAATTAGCAACAATTTACGTTGCTGAAGGAAAGAATAAAATTGCAATCGACTATATTACCAAATTAATAAAGGATAGAGAAATTGATAAAGAAAATAATGAAGCTGCCTATTTATTAGCTTCAGCAAATTTCCGCATTGGAAAATATCAAGAAGCAGTTCCGAATTTCGAACAAGCATTAGCGAATAATGCAAAAGGAATTGAACCGTATAAAAAAGATGCAATGAGAGATTTAGCTGTAAGTCATATGAAGATGAAAGAATTTGAAAAGGCGGAAGACGTTATCGTCAAAATGAGCACGAAAACAAATGAAGATAAGGCGATTGTTTCGTATTTAAAAGGACAACTAGCTACGGCAACTGTGCAGTTAGACAAAGCTGAATCGTTCTTTAAAGAAGCTATTACACAAGATTCAAAGAACGCTATATATACAATTGAACTTTCAAACTTATATGTGCTTTGGAATAAAACAAATTTAATTGATAGTGCGAAAAAAGAGGCGAATTATCAACAAGCATCTCAAGTATTACAAGCTGCAATCCAAAAGGATATGAAAAATATAGAGTTACTAAATCAACTAGGAATTGTATATTATGAAGCTGGTCAATTTTACGAATCGCGAGATGGTGGAAAAAGTAATGCTGCGTATCAACAAGCATTAGAAGCTTATAATCGAGTTGTCAACAGTGGGACCCGAGATACAAATACACTTGTGAATATAGGGATTTTATACGATAAAGTGGGACAAGGAAATGAAGCCGAGAAATTTTTCGCAGAAGCATATTCGCAAAATGATGAAGATCCACATGTGAATTTTGCATTTGGGATGTTCAAAATTAAACAAAAAAAATATGAAGAAGCGAACCGCTTCTTAAGAAAAACAGTACAAGCAAATGAAAATGAAGCTGAAGTAAGAGCAGCACAAGAAAAACTAACAGAAATGAAAACAAACGGCTGGATTCAATAAAGATGGGAAAAGGGGAAAATGCATGGAAGAGAACAATAATAATTTAGGGAAAAAAGTTGCTATATCAGTAATGTCAGCAGCTTTACTTGGAACATCAGGATATCTTGTGTATGACAAAGGCTTTAGTACAGCAGGAAGAGAAACGGTAAAACTAGCAAGTAATACAGAAGAGAAAAAAGATGACCGTATTACAGGGAGTAATTTACAGTCTATGTTCCCAAATTTAGTTGCCGATCCTGCAAAAAAAGATGATAAACCTGGAGAAAAACCAAACATTAATTTAGCAGACTTAATCGGAAATAATAAATCACCGATTACACCAGTGACGTATAAGCCAGATGATGTGTCGGTGGAAAAGAAAGATCCACAGATTAAATTGTCAGACGCACCAATGCCACAAAAGCCGGAACTGCCAACTAATATGGGTGGTCCTGTGGTGGAGCCAGTTAAAAATAATGATAATGTTCAATTACCTACACCTACTGTAGAACCACCAAAAACTAATACCGGAACAGGAGGAACTGGAACAGGAGGAACTGGAACAGAAGGAACTGGAACAGGAGGAACTGGAACAGAAGGAACTGGAACAGGAGGAACTGGAACAGAAGGAACTGGAACAGGAGGAACTGGAACAGAAGGAACTGGAACAGGAGGAACTGGAACAGGAGGAACTGGAACAGGAGGAACTGGAACAGGAGGAACTGGAACAGGAGGAACTGGAACAGAAGGGACTGGAACAGGAGGAACTGGAACAGGAGGAACTGGAACAGAAAAACCAAAACCAGATCCAGAACCAACATACCCCACAATTACAGTATCACCAAAAACGGGTGATATTCTTGTAGAATGGTATACAGCAAATGGGGAGAAATCTAGTGCGGTGTTTTTTGGAGAGTTTTATAAGGCACAAAATCATTTGAAATTAATTGATGGTATGACAAATACAATGGCGGAACGTGATGATTTACAGCTTATTTCTCAGAGCTCCTCGACAGCCAAAGCCAATAAAGCAGCATTATTGTTAGCAGCACAGGATTCTGCTCAATTTGAAAAAGTAGCTAGTTCAAAATATGAGCAACTATTTTATATTCGAAATCAATTAACTTTATATCAAGATCCAGCGTTTAACGACCAAGAATTTGAACGCTTTAAAGAAAATAAGAAATATGTTATAGAAAAGTTGTCTAAAGACATTTTTAATGCGGCGCTTAGAGAAGAAGAACGAGATGTAAATGCAGCTTTAAGTAAATATTATTTATTAACTTCTGTATTACAAGGCGTTGATGAAGACTTACAAAAACAAGCTTACGATCGAGTGCAAGATATTTTTAATCAAATGCTTGAAAAAGAATTGAAACAAATGGTACAAGGGAAAGTTGATGTTCCAACTGTACCAGTTTTAAATCAAGGAAAAGAACAAAAGAAAAATGTAGAAGAAAAAGCAATGACTGAAAAGGAAGTACAACAATCAAAAGGTGAAGAAAAACAAGAGAATAAAGAAAATTCGAAGCCAGAAGAATCGAAAACAAATAAAGAAGATGTAAAACAAGAAGAAGCACAAACGAATAAAGAAAATGCAAAACAAGAAGAAGCACAAAATAATAAAGAAGATAAAAAGAATGAGGAACAAAAAGATAATAAAGATGGTACAAAGCAAGATGAAGTAAAAACACCTGGACAATGGGCGATTGAACAGGTAACAGCGTATATGAACGAAGCGAAGTGGAAAGAAGCAATTGTACTAGCAGATCAATACATTGATCAGACAAAAGGTGAAGAACAAAACACATTGCGGGATCAATTGAAAAATGCAATTGAGAACTTATTAACAAAATCAAAAGCAGAAGAGACATCTGCAGAAGTGGCATTACAAAATTATCACTTTATCTTAAATGTTAAAAATGTAGTTGTTGAGCAGAGAGAAAAGGCAAAATCGTTATCTTTACCTGAAATGTTAGAAGTAAAGGCAGATCAGGCATTAGTAGAGAAAGATTATTATAACGCTGTATTATATATGGCGAATTCTATTCGTAATGGAAATAAACATGCTCGTGCATTTGAAAAATTACAAACAAATACAAACTTCCTTTGGAATCAAACTATGGAGCAATGGAATAATTTAAAGGGGAATTCTGGATGGCAAAGTGAAGTTAAAAAATCTGTTCAACCATCCCTTGAATTAATTGTATATTTAAAAGATATTTCATCAGCTATAGTGGATGATGCAAGATTCAATGAGAAAATAAAGGAAGCAACGAAGAAATTAGAAGGTATTCAATTGTTGAATTTAGCAAGTTATGAAAATAGTAAGAGTGATGAAGCTAGTCAATTGAATGCATTATATTATTATGGACAAGCTTATGAACGTGGTATAGCTAATGCAGGAGATATGAGTAACATTTTTAATAAGTTATTAAATAAAGCACGTGGATTTGAAGTATCTGATCCTGCAAGAGCTATGAATTTATACCGATTAATGTATACAACGCCTGGTGCACAAGGACTTGGCTTCCAAGACGTAATTAGAAATTCTATTGATTACCTGAATGATTTCAATGTAGCAAGTCAATCGTTCGCGAAATATGGCAATAGCTCAAATGTGAAAGATATTGCAACTGCATTAGTTTATGCAAATACAGCTATTGAAAATGGATATACAAATGAACAAAGTAAAGCGAAAATAAGACAAATTGCAGAGACGATGGTTATTGTTGGGCAAAATGCATTAAAGGGAAATGATTTAAATACTGCATATCAGTGTTTCGAATTTGTAAGTCGTGCGGATTATAAACATGTTCCGCAGGACGTTCGAAGCCAAGCAAATGATGGGCTACAAGCGATAAAAAATGCTACTAAAAAATAAAGTAATAAAGTTCGCCATCTTACCCTAGGTAAGGTGGCGAACTTATTTCAAATAAGGAGTGAAAATTCATGAGTTTACTAGAAATTTGTCCATTAGATGAGGCGTTAGTGGAGGCTTTACAGAATGAAGAAAAAAGAGTTCGTTTTTATGAGATATTACAGAAATCAAATTTGTACGTTGTTGCTTCGGTAGAGGGCGATACAACTGTAGATGAAGAAGGAAATTTGATTTCAACTGAAAATACACAATTGCAAATTCATTATTTTGAAATGGAAGAAGGATTAATGTTACCACTGTATTCTGATTTGAAACATTTAGAAATGGTTATTCCAGAAGAATGTCCGTATGTCTCTATGAATGCAGTTGAATTATTAAAGACGATAGATTTAGAGGCAAATGTAATATTAAACCCAGGAACAAAATTTCAAAAATTATTTGTAAAGGAAGAAATTGAAGCGGTTTGTGATAACAGTATTTTTGATGTTTTTTCTAAAGGGAATAAGTAAAAATTGATGCAGTTCTATTTCTTTTTGGTATAAAATAGAGGAAGGTGGGAGAAGGTTTGGAGATTAAGGTCAAACCTGAACAACTCGAACAAATTGCCAAAAACATATCAGAGATGCAAACACACAGCCAGACGATACAACAAAATCTCAATCAATCTATGTTTAGTATTCAAATGCAATGGCAAGGAGCAACGAGTCAGCATTTTTATGGGGAATATATGAGATCAATGAGACTCATGGAATCTTACATACGTAACTTACAAGTTACAGAAAAAGAATTACGGCGTATCGCTCAAAAGTTTCGTCAAGCAGATGAAGAATATCAAAAGAAACAAAATGAAAAATTGAAAGAAACCCATAAAACAGAAAAGAAACATGAAAAATCATGGTGGGAAAAGGGAGTAGAAGGAGCAGCTGAATTCATTGGAGTAAATGATGCAATTCGTGCAGTTACCGGTAAAGACCCTATTACAGGGAAAGAATTATCATCAAAAGAAAGACTCATCGCCGCAGGATGGACACTCCTAAACTTTGTTCCTGTTGGAAAAGTGGCAAGTCTTGCTGGAAAAGGAATAAAGTATGTCGCTTCTAGCTTTGGGAAGACGATTGTAAAAGCAGGAAAAAGACTAGGCGAAGGCGTAACAATGGTAGCCGGAAAAGCTGGAAAAGCAGCTGTTGATGGCATAAAAACAGCCAGCCACAAAGTAACAGAAGGTGTAAACTTTGTAGCCTCGACAGCAAAAGGCTTTGCCGACAAAATCGGAAGTTTATGGAACAAAGGTACCACAACCGTAAAAACAACCTTCTTGCAGGGGAATGAAAAAATCCAGCACGCAGTAAAAACATTACTGGAGTACAAATGGATCCCAGGTTTGGGAAAAGCCTATGTCATGCCTGGAGTAGGAATGGTCCGAGAGATGGGACAGCATTCTCTGAAAGATGCTTATCAGTATATGAAAAGTGTTGGAGAGAAGGGTGTTAAGGGTACGGGTAATAGAGAGGCTGAAGTTCCACCTGCTTTTAGACAAACTGATTTTGCTAGTTCTTATGAAGCAAGGTATAATCAGACACCTTCACCAATTAATTCGAAGGTTGAATTTGAAGGAATCAGAGGAGAATCTTTAAGTACGCTTAAACCACCACCAGACCCTAAATTGAAACGTATATTAGATGAAGCTGGCATTAAAGGTATTCAATATAAAAACGGAGTTCCTGATTTTTCACCAGTATCAAAGGCTCAAATTGAAATTGACTATATGCTTGGAGGAAAAGGAAATTATGGTACAAAGGCTAGGACATACAATTTTGCTCAAGCAGACCAAAAGTTAGCAGATAAGCTAAATGACTCAGTTGAACTAGCTCGCCAATTTGGAATGGAACCTGGTGGGATTACCGCGAAAGACATAGACAAATATCGAACAAAAAATCAATTAACATGGCATGAAGTAAATGATGTGAAAATAATGCAACTTGTACCGACAGAGATAAATAAAAGATTTGGGCATCTTGGTGGAGTAGGTGAGATAAACGCAGGGGCGTTTGAGCCAGGAGGATTTGCTAAAAAATAAAAAGGAGAAGTAAGATGAAAATAAATGATGCGGTTTTTGGTGAGCTTGAATATGATTTTGTGTGGTCTAAGGATACTAGCATTAAATTTTTGGGAAATGAAGTCGAGATAGCACTAATAGTAAAAGGTGATGAGGATGGTAAGTTTGATGAAGAACAATATGTAGCATATACTTCACTCATGCAAAATTGGGAACAATTACAACAAAGCTTTTTGCAATCAATATTAGACTATTACAAACAAGAGCGTCAGGAACTAGGTTATGATATTGAAGTAAATGAAAACTATCCATTAGTTGAAACAACTAATGAAATATTAGAAATGATAAGTTTAGATGGGATTGTTGTTCCCTATGCAGGTATTTTTGACGGTCGGGATATTGGAATTACATTTAATTGTACATGGGATACAGAAAATGGGCTAGGGATTCGTTTGCTAAATGAAAAAGTAACTGAAGTAGGTTATCAAGACGTTGCAATTTAAAATAGGCTGTTAAAAAGTACATACTTCATGATGGTTGTACCATCATAGAGTGTTATGTGCAATGATAGAATAGAAAACGAGGTACGAGCTTAGGCGAGATGACATTTTACTGGGCGATGATGATAAACACATGGAATGTATATTAAACTAACGAACTCGTACAAACTCGTAAGTTTTAACGTAGTAGTTGTCACGACATATAAAAGGTGTCATACTGTTACAATAAAACTTACAAAATTAATGCTACTTAAAGCACTTGATTGTCGACTAAAGGCAATGAGTGCTTTTTTGTGTTTTAACGTGAAAGTTTAAAAGAGGATTATAATTTTATAAGTGTATTAATTGTTAAATTTTATAGATTGTAATGGCTATGTACAGTATACGACGATAGTAGAAGAAAAAATAAAGGGTTGTGTTATGTTTTGAAGTCATCGTAAAGTACGTTTTAACGGATGCATGTTACAAACAAGTTATCCGCAAAAAACGGGTAAACGTTACAGGGACTTTAATTGCTGTAACGAGAGGGAGTTTGATATGGAGGAGAAAGTTGTTGGTTATGTACGAGTTTCAACAGAAGGACAAGTACGTGAAGGGTACAGCTTGACGTATCAAGTAGAAGAAATTCAGCGGTACTGTAACGAGAATGAATTACAACTGCTTCACATATACGAAGATAAAGGAATCAGCGGAGCGACAGTAGATGAAGATGGATTAACAGTTGAACGTGAAGGTCTACAAGAGCTATTGTCGGATATTGCATATCATCAAGTGAGCAAAGTTATTGTACTAAATACATCTCGGTTATGGCGCTCTGATATGGCAAAAGTGTTAATACAACGAGAGCTAAAGAAATATGAGGTAGATGTGAAAGCAATTGAACAACCAAATTATAGTATATACACGCATGAACCAAATGACTTTTTAGTAAATGGTATGTTAGAGCTATTAGATCAATATTAACGTCTTGAGATTGCATTAAAGCTAAGTAGAGGCAGAAAGAAAAAAGCAGAACAAGGTGGATATGCGGGGGGCGGTGTGATGTTTGGTTATAGAGTAAAGAAAGGACAAAAAGTGTTAGAGGTAGATGCGGAGAAAGCGATAGTTGTACGTAGACTATTTGAATTAAGACACTTTTTTAAACATTGGTCGCTAACTCAATTGGCAGAACGACTAAATAGGGAAGGGTATTGTACTGAGAAAGGAAAGTTGTTTACGAAAGTGCAAGTGAAACGTATGTTAGACCGAGAAAACTTTTATCGAGGGGTATATACATACGGGCAAATACAAACAATTGGGAAACATCCAGCAATTATTTTATAAACTCACTTAAAAAATTAGCTCATTTTACTATACATACTACTAGAGTTATGAAAAATGGATAGGCTTGCGTACCTATGCGCATCGGAAGATGAACGCTCGAACTAAGGTTGCCGACATTTTTATATATGACTAAATCATTGAATAGAGGGATGAGTTATGCATAATAGACAGAACTATTTGTATGTAGGAGTAGATTTACATAAGGAGCATCATACGGCTGTTATTATTAATTGTTGGCAAGAGAAACTAGGAGAAATACAATTTGAGAATAAACCATCTGCATTTTCGAAGTTTTTATTAGAAGTAGAGACATATGTGAGTGCTGGGGTATCAGTTGTATTTGGTTTAGAGGATGTTGGTGGTTATGGAAGAGCGTTAGCGAAATATTTAGTAGATCATGAACAAGTAGTGAAAGAAGTAAATCCAGCTTTATCATTTTTAGAGCGAAAAAGCCATGTGACGACACAAAAAAGTGATAGTTGGGATGCGGAATGCGTAGCCCGTATACTAATAAATAAGTTAAATCAATTACCAGATGCAAAGCCAAACGATTTATTTTGGTCGATACAACAACTAGTTTCAAGAAGGAATGCATTAGTAAAAGCACAAAGTGCATTAAAGAACCAACTACATATTCAATTAAACCATCATTATCCAAGCTATAAAAAGTTTTTCTCAGAGTTAGATGGAAAAACAGCATTAGCATTTTGGCAGCAATATCCGTCACCCTCTTGTTTAGAGGGGGCTAATATAAAGCAATTAACAGCTTTTTTATTAGATGTTAGCAACAATATATGTTCAGTAAAGAAAGCAAGCGACATATTAAAACTTGTAAAAGAAGATGGACATACAATGAAGGAATATCAAGACACACGAGACTTTTTAGTAAGAAGTATTGTACGGGAGATTGAGTTTAAAAAGAAAGAAATGAAATACATCGAAAGAGAATTAAAACAGCTAGTAAATCTACTAGATTATCAATTAGAGACGATGCCGGGAATAGAACTTGTGACGGCATCAGCATTAATAGCTGAGATAGGAGATATAAGACGATTTCTAAATGCCAATAAATTAGCACGATTTGCGGGGATTGCGCCTGTTTACTTTGGTTCTGGTGGGAAAGGTAAGACACATAAAAGCAAACAAGGAAACAGGGCGCTACATGCTTTATTTTATAATTTAGCAGTACAGCAAGTGCAAGTAGCAAAAGGAAGTAAGAAGCCACGGAATCCAGTGTTTCATGCGTACTACCAAAAGAAATTAAAAGAAGGAAAAACAAAAGGACAAGCATTGGTATGTATTATGAGAAGGCTTGTAAACATTGTATATGGCATGATGAAATATAAAATAGCTTATGAGTTGCCGGTAGTGGAAGAAAAAGAAGTAGTTTAATAAGGTTTACATGGTTTGTTTTTTTGTTGTGAGGGTTTAAGATTACAACATAGGGTACGGGTGAAGTCAAGCATTTAGATGATATACCTAGGATAAAAGAAATTGAAGTGAAATTTAACTACAAAACAAAATTCGATTCAGAAGAATTTGCAAGACAGTTAAAGGATCAAGAAAAAGGTATGAATGAATTAACCGTACATGAATACCGGGAAAATCGAAATCGATTTATTGATAAAGGTAGGGCAATAGAAGGAAATGCATACCAGCAGGCAGCAAGAGAAAGAGCATTAAGAGATAAAATTGATGAGTTATTTGAACAAGGATTAACACTTAAAGAAGCAAAGACGCAAGCGAATGAATGGATGAAAACTCAAGCAGCACTTCATAATCCAGATCAGGTTGCGGGTGGAAGACCTGAAATAATAGGAGGGATGGGAGATAAGAGGGTTAATTTCTCTATAGGTAGTCAATGGCGGACTAGAATCAAAATTGTTGATAAACAAATCGAGGAAATAGCAAAAAACATGACATCAGAACAACTAAAAAATACTTATTTGAATGTCAAGTTAACACATTAAAGGAGGAAAAAAATTGCATAAATTAAAAATAATGAAGGAATTTAAACTGGAACAAAAAGTCCCTGAAAGTATAATTGAAAAATATTCTAATACACTTCCTGAATCATTAACTGATATTTGGAAAGAGTATGGATTTGGAACGACCTTGAATGGATTTCTTAGGTTAATTAATCCTGAAGATTATTTTGAAATTGTCAAAGAAACATATATTAGACACCAAAATACAATACCATTATTTACAACAAGTATGGGGGATATCCTTTTGCTTGAGAAATATGGTGATAAATCATATATTATTCAATTAAATTATCGTAAGGGGAAATCAAAAGTCATTGCTTCTAAATTTGAGCTATTTTTAAGGTTTCTTGAGGAAGAAGAATATTTAGAAGAAGACATGGAATGGAATCCTTATTCAGTAGCTATCCAAAATTACGGAATACCAACTTATAATGAGTGTTTTGGTTATGTTCCTCTTCTTGGATTAGGAGGGGCAGAAAAAGTAGAGAATCTGCAAAAAGTTAAATTGATTGAGCATATTTATTTAATTACTCAGTTTATGGGACCGATTGAATAAATAGAAAGAATAAATCATTGTAGACCAAGAGATTACTTAAAGGTAGTCTCTTTTATTTTAGATAATACCTATTGTAACACTATGGAGAAGAATTGGCAGAATCTATGATTCTTTTATTAGATTATATGATTTTGAGTACGATGGAGATATAGATGAAGTGAAATTTAATTTTAATTTATAAAGGATCAGTTGTATATGAGGAGTGGGATGAATAGTTTATAATAAATAATTTAAGAGGTTAAGCATATATGTAGATGAGTAAAAAATAAAGTATATTTGCAGTGAAAAGAAAAAGAATAGGCTGTTAGAAAGTACGTACTTCATGATGGTTGTACCATTATGGAGTACTGTGTGCAATGAGAGAATATAAAACGAAGTACGAGCTTAGGTGAGATGACATTTTACTAGGCGATGAATATAAACACATGGATTGTATATGAAACTAATGAACTCGTATAAATTCGTAAGTTTTAAAGTAGTAGTTTTTATGACATACAAAAGGTATCACATTTTTTACTGCAAAACTTACAAATTCATGCTACTTAAAAACATATGAACTTAAAGCACTTGATTGTCTATGAGAGGCAACAAGTGCTTTTTGCATTTTAAGATAGAAGAGAGGATAGTATAATAAATAATAAGTACATATGTTGTTTCAGCAAATAGTATAAGAAAATAGATTCTAAAGAACAGCTGAATTCATTGGAGTAAATGATGCAATTCGTGCAGTTACCGGTAAAGACCCTATTACAGGGAAAGAATTATCATCAAAAGAAAGACTCATCGCCGCAGGATGGGCACTCCTAAACTTTGTTCCTGTTGGAAAAGTGGCAAGTCTTGCTGGAAAAGGAATAAAGTATGTCGCTTCTAGCTTTGGGAAGACGATTGTAAAAGCAGGAAAAAGACTAGGCGAAGGCGTAACAATGGTAGCCGGAAAAGCTGGAAAAGCAGCTGTCGATGGCATAAAAACAGCCAGCCACAAAGTAAAAGAGGGTGTAAACTTTGTAGCCTCCACAGCCAAAGGCTTTGCCGACAAAATCGGAAGCTTATGGAACAAAGGTACCACAACCGTAAAAACAACCTTCTTGCAGGGGAATGAAAAAATCCAGCACGCAGTAAAAACATTACTGGAGTACAAATGGATCCCAGGTTTGGGAAAAGCCTATGTCATGCCTGGAGTAGGAATGGTCCGAGAGATGGGACAGCATTCTCTGAAAGATGCTTATCAGTATATGGAGAGTAAGGTTGTTAAGGGTACGGTTGGAGCTAATAACTTTAAATTTGGAGATAATGCTAAAAATCATTTGAAAAATGTTGAGAATATAAGCACTAAGAAAGGAGTTAGTGGTGGACATAACATGGATGAATTTTACAATGCTTTGAAAAATCAGGGTGTTGATGTAGAAGACTTAATTATATCTAAAAAATTACATTCTTCAATTGAAGGGATTTATGAGATAGAATACAAAATACCTAGAAAAGATATGGCTGGAAATATTGCAGAACCTGTTTCGTATAAAAATATTAAGGAGCCTAAAACAATATACGATCCAGCAATGATTAGTGATGATAAGATATATCAGTGGGGAAAAGAAGCAATGCAAAAGGGAACAATAAATGGTAGGCTTGTTGAAGGTACTGCTTCAAATGGATTGAAGTTCAGAGGTTATTTAAATGATACTGGAGAGATAACTAACTTTTTCCCAATTCTAGACTGATATTATAAGATACAATGTTTATAGGAGGATAAAATGAATAGTAATTTTGAATTTATTGAAGATAAAGAGAAAAACGATGAATTAATGTCAATATATTTTAACTTTATAAACGGTAAGTACTTGGAAAGAGCTTTGAGTTTTTTTGTGAAAAAAGAGGGGTTTGGACAAGAAATAGTATTTGTTCATTTTCAGTCGGATTTAGATGAATTTGATATGTCACAGCTACCTATACCTTTAGATGATAAGCATGTGTTGGTTGAATTAGATTCTCCAGCTGTTGAGTCTGAACAACAAGTGTATTTGGACTTTGAAACTTTTTATAATTATTTGGAAGAACATGTGAAAAAAGAAATGGAAAAAAATCCAGAAAGAAATGGATTAATGGATTTATTAGTGCAAGTTAAGCGTAGCTTAAATTTGTAATATCTTATAGCCATTTTACTAGATTCGAAGGGCAGAAAAAGAACTTTTTGAAAAACGCGTTTTTATTAGGATTTTATTATATTTCAATAAGGGAGATTGTCTGATATTGAATAAGTAAAGAGGAAGTTATAGATGAAGAAGACTTAACAAAAGAGACCTCATATTTGAGGTCTCTTTTGTTAAGTGTATTGAAAAAATCCCTAATTAAAAATTAGCGTGAGATCACAACTATAAGGGTACGGGGAAAGTTGGAAAAGGGAATTCTGATCTACTTGATAATACCGGTAGGTTTAAAAATGCTGAGTTGCCAACGAAGTATGATGTATATTGTGAAAGGAAATACAAGAATGGTGAAGCGCCTAAAGAGCCACTGGAGTGGAAAGAAGCAAGTGAAAAGTGGGCATCACTTAAAGAGCAGAGGCAAGAATTTTCTGATGAAAGTTTTAATCTATTTTCACAGCAGTATGAAAATGCTCAACGAGAAATAACCATTGTTACGCATGAAGGGACCAAGGTGAGAGTTGACGCAATTGCATCTGATGAATATGGGAATGTTATTATACAAGAATATAAAAGTTCCGCTACTGCTCCATATACTACTAATTAAGAAAAGGGATTCCCTGAATTGAAGAATTCTGGTGGGGCAGTCGTAGGTGAAGGAAAGGGAGATTTTTCAGGGGGATACGAAGTGCCTAGTGGAACACGACCGCAAATTGTTCGTCCTGAGGGGACAACTTATTTTGGTGAATAAATGAGGTGAGAGACAAGTGTCGATATTAGACAAAAATAAGATAGATGGAATTGGCAAGAGTATGGGTGAAAATAAGTTAGCATTAATGATTGCAGATCATTTAGACTGGGAAAATGAACTTCAGCACTTAGCATTGTTACAAGATAAAATTAATGCCTATGTATCTTTTATTGAAAGTGGGCAAATCTATAGTGTATATCCGGATGCTAAGTTAGTAGATGGCTTTATATTTGATTTAAGATTTAAATATAAACCGACTGAAAATTGTAATAAATTATTAGAGGTTTTTAGGAAGAATACTCAAGATTTGAGGATTGAGTTTAAAACATATGAATCTTAGGTAGTTTGAATTGGAGATGTAAAATGAAAGCGAATAAAGTATTTGAGCGCGTATGTAATCTAATATCTGAAAAGTATTTAGATAATGGTTGGAAATATTCTAAGTCGGGTCATTGGATGAGTAAAAAAGATAAAAATTTCATTTATAAGGTATTCTTTTATACAAGTTGGAATAATATATCTGATAAAAATGTAGTATTTTATGGTGAATGCGCAATTCTTCCTTTAAAATCTAAAGATAAAATATTTCATATTAATACACGTCAGTGCAATGTACCAAGCAATCAGTTATATTGGAACATAGCAAATGAGGAAGAGTGGGAGCGGACAGTTAACGAATTCACCAATTGGTTAAATAGTGTATTTATGCCAATTGTAGAAAGGTGCACGAATGATTTGAACAACTTTGTAAAAGAGGTTGTTGAAAGGGGTTTTTATCCTCAAAAGGGTTATATGGTAGATATTAATTTTATATTAAAGCACGGGTCACGTGAATTGGCAGAGGAAGCTATCGAAAGATACTATGACAGTTTGGAAGAGTCAATAAAAAAAGAATTTAAAGATAACTATGAAAGTATGGTGTATGGTAATGAAGCAGTTAGTGCATATGGTAATAACATGATGAGAAATTACACCAATTTTAGAACTATCATAGATAATAAAATACGTGTTACTTTATAGTACATCAAATGGTTTGACTTAGTAAGCGATAATTGGTAATCCAATTATCGCTTTTGGTTTTAAATAAGGGTACGGGAAAAGTGTATCCAACGAGACAAATAGATTCAGTAACAGAAGCGCATATAATTGATAGAGTGAAAGAACTAAGAGGGAATTTAACAAGTAGGTATAAGAAATCTGGTAATTTTGCTGTTGCAGAAGTGGATGTCAGTGGGATAAGTAAATCTGAATTTTATGCTCAAAGTAGCATAAATGAACTCAAAGGAAATCTTGAGCATAAGGTGCCTGATATTTCTTTACAACCTGAAAATCCAATGTTTAAAGCTACAGAAGCAGTTGGTAAAGAGGGAGAGAGTTATTTAAGGAATACAGATACGGAGTATAAAATACTAAATGATATTGCTTCTAGGCTTGGAGAGAATACACAAGCTACTGGGAAAATTAAGTTATTTACAGAATTGGATACTTGCGACAATTGCAGTAAAGTCATAGCAGAGTTTGCTGCTAAATATAAAAATATTGAATTAGAAGTCATACACAACAATGGTAATAGAATTATTCCTTAAACTTAATTTTTTTGGAGGGGAAGACTAATGAAAGACTGGGAGTATAATGAATTATTTGATGCGATTCAGGAGACATACGAAGAGTTGTTAGATGAAGACAGGGGATATAGGTATGCTATAGCAAAACTAGCGGATGAATTTGATAACTTAGGTAAGATAGAAGATGTTATTGTTGATACTGCTATTGGAGAAATTGCAATCGTCCATGAGAAAGTTTTTGTTGGGCGCATTGAAGGTATAACAAAGAGATTAAGCATGTTTAATCCACAAGAAGCAGGAGATGAATTAACATTAGAAGAAATAAAAGACTTATCGAGAAGAATAAATAAAGTAATAGAAGGACTAAAAAATGTAGAGGTTGATTATAATCCTTCAGCAGAATAAAGATTAGTGTTTTAGAAAAAGAAATAAGTGTTTGAAAGTAAGTACTTCATGATGGTTGTACCATCATAGAGTATTATGTGCAATGATAGAATAGGAAAAGAAGTACGAGCTTAGGCGAGATGACATTTTATTGGGCGATGAATATAAACAAATGGAATGTATATTAAACTAACGAACTCGTACAAACTCGTAAGTTTTAATATAGTATTTGTTATGAAGTATAAAAAGTGTCATATTGTTACTACAAAACTTACAAATTTATGCTGCTTAAAAACATATGAACTTAAAGCGCTTGATTGTCTATGAAAGGCAACAAGTGCTTTTTTCGTCTCATTATAGAAATAAGATATAATAAAAAAGTTAATATTTTGTTAGATTGAGAAAATAAAAAGTATCCACTAAAAAGCAGCTGTAGATGGCATAAAAACAGCCAGCCAAAAAGTAAAAGAAGGCGTAAACTTTGTAGCCTCCACCGCAAAAGGACTTGCAAACAAAATCGGAAACCTATGGAACAAAGGTACCACAACCGTAAAAACAACCTTCTTGCAGGGGAATGAAAAAATCCAGCACGCAGTAAAAACATTACTGGAATACAAATGGATCCCAGAAAAGCCTACGTAATCCCTGGAGTAGGAATGGTCCGAGAGATGGGACAGCATTCTCTGAAAGATGCTTATCAGTATATGAAAAGTGTTGGAGAGAAGGGTGTTAAGGGTACGGGTGAAGGTAGTAAGAGTACTAGTGGGAATAGTAAGCATTTAAGTGATGTGAAAATTCCATCAGTAAGAAACAATGAGTTTAATAAATGGTTTGATAATCTATCAGCAAAAGAATTTGAGGAAATGTGGAATAATCCTCAGTTGAGAAGTAAAATAGAAGATAGGATTAGACGCCCAGGAGGATACCATGAGTGGCATCTTGTAGCGAGAACTCCTAAATTTAAGCAGTGGGGAATTAGTATGGATGATATTAAAGAAATGAGGTCTCTGACTAAAGATGTTGAATTTGTAAATCCACCTGGTCGTCATGGAAGAAGAGGCTCGACAAAAGCACATAATGAAATGTTAAAGATTATTGATTCTGCTTCTGACTATGAAAGTTTTGTTAAAGGGCTTAATGAATGGGCTGAAAATAGAATGAAAAATGGCATTATGGATTTACCAGAAGGTTTGAGGAGGTAAAAAATGAAAAACGATGTTTCTTTATGGTTAGGATGCTTTAGTGATTTTGATGAACTCGAAACGTACACTGAAATAGAATATAATGAAGATGGAGATAGTATTCCCTCTATTTTTGAGAAAGATTTTAAATTAGGTTATTATGATAGGGACTTAGTTGAAAAAGATTGGATTCCTGATGCTGAAGATGACATAGAAAAGCTGTTAGTGGATTTTTCATATGATAATCAATTAATACAACAGTACAATAACATTAAGTTAAAGTCTAAATACAATACCATCATTTTAATTTATAATTATGATTATAATAAAGAAGGTAAAATTGTTAACTTCGTAGATAAGACTACCTACAAGTTGGATTTCATTGGTACGGCAGAATATATAGATTAGTGCGAATAAAGTATATTTACAGTGAAAAGAAAAAGAATAGGCTGTTAGAAAGTACGTACTTCATGATGGTTGTACCATCATGAAGTACTGTGTGCAATGAGAGAATATAAAACGAAGTACGAGCTTAGGCGAGATGACATTTTATTGGGCGACGAATATAAACACATGGAATGTATATTAAACTAACAAGCTCGTACAAACTCGTAAGTTTTAATATAGTATTTGTCATGATGTACAAAAGGCGTAATACTGTTACTACAAAACTTACAAATTTACGCTACTTAAAAACATATGAACTTAAAGCACTTGATTGTTAATTAAAGGCAACAAGTGCTTTTTTGCGTTTTAGCGTAGAAATTTAAAAGAGCATTATAATTTTATAAGTGCATTAAGTGTTAAATTTTTATTGTTGTTTTATAGGCTGTAGTGGCTATGTACAGTATACGACGATAGTAGAGGAAAAAATAAAAGGTTGTGTTATTTTTTGAAGTCATCGTAAAGTACGTTTTAACGGGTGATGTAAGAATGCATATAATAAAAGGTGAAGTCACGTTAAAATATTATTAAGCAAAAAAGAGTCTTCGCAACAACAAGATGACAATAATCAAGAAGATGATACTAATAATCACGGTGATGATAATGATGATGGATAATGAAAAATAAAAAAGGTTTCTCAACAAATTTTAATAGATACCTTGACAGTTACAAATATAACCGATATACTTCATATTAATTTCAAAAGAAAATATATTCTAAATATTAAAATGTGTTGAATAGGAGTAGTAAGGTCATGTATTTGTACAGAGAGCTATGGGTTGGTGCGACATAGTCAAATGACATCCTGAACTCGCCTAGGAGCAGTAAGGTGGAACGGAATCACATTCTTAGTAAATCTTAACGGTTAACCTTCGATATTAGGTTTGTAATCAAACGATTACTACTAAGGTGGATTCATAATGGAATCAATAAGGGTGGTACCGCGTTAAGTAAATGGCTTAGCGTCTCTTTATATAGAGATGCTAGGCCATTTTTTTATTATATGGAAGAAGAAATGGAGGGTTTATTTGGATAGGTCTATAAAATTTATTTATTTATATAAAAAGATTTAATTAGGAGGAAAATGAGATGAAACAGACGGAGCAATGGACTTCGAAATTAGGTTTTATAATGGCAGCAGCAGGATCAGCAATTGGACTTGGTGCGATATGGAAGTTTCCTTATATCGCTGGGAAAAGCGGGGGAGGAGCATTCTTTTTAATCTTTATATTATTTACTGTATTAATTGGGCTACCGCTACTTATAGCTGAATTTATGATTGGTCGCAGTACACAGAAACAAGCGGTTGGAGCATTTAAAAGTATCGCGCCAAATACAGGATGGCACTGGATTGGACGACTTGGCGTTGGAACATGTTTTATACTACTTTCGTTTTATAGCGTTGTAGGTGGATGGGTGTTAATTTATTTATTCAGAGGAGTAACGGGACAACTTATTACTCCGGGACAAAATTACGGAGCATTATTTACTGAAACAATTGGAAATCCCACTTGGGCGATTATAGGACATTTCGCTTTTATGTTCATTACGATATGGGTTGTATCAAAAGGTGTACAAAATGGAATTGAAAAAGCAAGTAAATATATGTTGCCAGCATTGTTCGTTTTATTTGTCGCTCTTATTATTCGTTCGTTAACACTTGATGATGCAATGAAAGGTGTGAAGTTTTTCTTACAACCAGATTTCTCAAAGATTACTTCGGAAAGTATTTTGTTCGCAATGGGGCAATCATTCTTTGCGATTAGTATCGGGATTTCGATTATGGTCACGTATAGTTCCTATTTAAATAAAAAAGAAAGTTTACCAAAATCAGCAATAACAATTGTTGGATTGAATTTATTTGTTTCTTTATTTGCGGGTCTTGCTATTTTTCCGGCTGTATTTTCATTAGGAATGGAGCCGACAGAAGGACCTGGATTACTATTTATCGTATTACCATCTGTATTTAGTCAAATTCCATTCGGTGGATTTTTCTTAACAGTATTTCTTGCACTATTTACATTTGCGACATTAACATCGGCATTTTCTCTGTTAGAGACAGTTGTTTCAGCATTAGCAAATGGTGAACAAGAAAGAAGAACGAAACTATCATGGATCATTGGTTTCTGTATTTTCTTAGTAGGTATACCATCTGCGTTATCATTTGGAGTATGGAGTGATATTACGATTTTTGGAAAGAATATTTTTGATGCGGTAGACTTTTTATCTAGTAATATATTAATGCCACTTGGAGCACTATTTATTAGTATTTTCGTTTCATTCAAAATGGAGAAGAAGGTACTAGAAGCAGAGTTTTTTGTAGGTGGTAATTATGGAAAGAAAGTATTTACTTGTTGGGCATTTTTACTTCGATTTGTAGCACCACTTGCAATAATTATAGTCTTCTTAAATGTAATAGGGATTATTTAACATTAAATGTTATAATATTCAGTAAAAAAAGGGAGGTGATGATCATAAAGGCAAATTTGATAGAAGCAGGGAGATACATGAATATTAGAGGGAAAAAGCTATACGTTGAAACGCATGGAAATCCTAAAGATAAACCAGTCTTATATTTGCATGGTGGACCAGGAGAGAGTTGCTATGATTTTTCATTTCATCAAGCGGAACGTTTAAAAGATTCTTTATATGTAATGATGATAGATCAAAGGGGTGTTTGTCGCTCAGAAGAAATTACTGAGGATGAAGCTTTTGGATTAAATGATTTAATTGAAGACTGTGAGGAACTAAGAAAAGCATTACAAATTGAAAAGTGGTCTGTAATTGGACATTCTTTCGGTGGCTATTTAGCATTGTTATATGCGTCGATATATCCAAGTTCAATAGAGAAAATAATATTTGAAGGGCCAACTTTCGACTTTGCATTAACAAGTAGAGCTTTGTTGCAAAAGACAGGGCATTTATTAAAAAAATATGGAAAAGAAGAAGTAGCAGAAGAGTCTCTTGCTTATTCATCTAGCAATGCTAGTTCAAAAGAGTTGTTAGAAGCTTATATAAGACTAAGCAATGAATTAGAAGAAAAAAGAATGGAGATTTACAATAATAAGGAAGATAGGACAGATGAGAGTTTATACAGTGATGAAGAGTGGGAAATATTTTCAAATCGCTCTCAAATTCATTTTGATAGATTAAAATTAGAGGGCTCATGTCATACGTCATTATTATATAAAATAAAAGAAGTACAGAATCAAATGTTATTAATTGTAGGAAAACATGATGTAGTAACGTGTGAAGAACAAATTAAAACATTTAATAAAGATGCCCGAAACGGCAAGTATATCGTATTTGAAGAGAGCGGTCATTCACCTCATTATGAGGAAGCAGATAGGTTTGCAGAAACAGTCATACATTTTTTGAAATGAAGAAAAGGGTGCTTCTATAAATGAGAGGCACCCTTTCTATATTTCTGGATATGTGATTGTGATGTTAGGCCACTTACTTTGCCAATTCTTTTTTATAACTCTGTTTTTGTACATATGTAATCGTTCTTTCGATTCAAGAAAATGAGCTGTTGGTCTCACTTGTAAGGAAAGGACATCTTCAATACCACATGGGGCTGTTAATATGACGTTGTTTAGTTCATCAAGTGTAACTCCTAAAGCCGTTGCTGTTTCAGGAAATTTAGAAATAGCATCAACAGAAGAAGAATATGGTGGCATATTATTCACTACATGCATACGAGCTTGATTTTTTACAGACCAAGGGATAGTAGCATCCATATTCATTAATTTCGTTTCTAATGATTGTTCGTATATCTCATCTTGATGTAGACTATCATAATAAATTAAATCAACATCAGGCATAGCCGTTTTAGCTTCATAGTCATGTAAAGTATCCCAAATTTTAGAACGAACAAAGCCGGCACAAACCCACCAATCAGGTAACTCTAGTGATTTTGCCATTTGTAATACATTCATCATCCATTCGTCGTTTTCTATTAAGCGAATGATATCTTGTTCTGTTTGTATAGTCATTTGTTATCTCACCTGCTTTTTTTTAGAGAGTAAATTTAATTCATAAGCTTTATAATCCATGTAATCCAGTAAGCACCTGGTATGAATAACAGTTGAGCTAGTAATGTACCAAAAAGTCTAGAAATCATTAGCCAAGCATACATTTTACTCATTGCTTCAGCACCTTCTTCTGATTGAAGAGCTCGCTCTGTTAAAAGAGCAATACGTGGATCTAGTAGCACTGTTAATAAAATAGTAGCAAAACCATTAATAAGACCAGAAGCTGTAGTGGCTTTTGTTGCGAAAGCTGGAATTAAAAAAGAAGCATATAGTGCGGAAAGAACTCCCGCTGTATAAATTGCAGTAGCGAACATGTTAATAAGCATTATACGCTTTGGAATACCGCCGATACGCAGTCTATGAATCATTTCTAACTTTGGAAAGCGGACATATTTTTTTGTGTACTTTAATTTTTGAATGTTATTCGTTTTCATCATTCGAATGAAAGAACCGTCTGTTTCAAAGTTTTGAATGACATATCCAAATAGTTTTGTCAAAGTTGGATACAGTATAATCGCAAGCAACGTACCGATAGAAGCAGATAATAGTACAAGACGTATAATATGCTCTAAATCAATAGAAGGATCTAGTTTTGCTTCGTCCACAATCCCGCCAAGTAAAAAGGCTTGTAGTAAGTTTGACGTTCTTGAAATAAGTAATACGATTCCTACGACGGATAATGCGACAGCAATCTTCTTTAAACGAACCCCCGCTAATCGAATACTATAAGAGCTTGTTTCAACTGCGTGGATTACAATTGTGAAAGCCATTATAAAAATTAACGTAATTGACATTTGTTTCACCAGTTTCTATTAAAATAATTGTAACTTTTTTACTTTATCATATCTATCGTATTTTGTAACTGAAAGTATGTGACATATGGAAATTGATTTTTCGAAAAAATAGATAATGATAGTATAATAGGGAGAAGTGGAAGAGATGTTAGCAGTTATTTATACAGCAAATTAAGTGGAGGAATGAAACATGTATAAAACATTTCTATTTGATTTAGATGGAACTTTAACGGATCCGAAAGAAGGGATTGTAAATTCGGTTTTGTATGCGTTAAAAAAAGTAGGAATTGAAGAAGTACATATAAGTGAGTTAGATTCATTTATAGGTCCTCCTATTCAGCAATCATTCATAGAGAGATATAATATGAGTGAAGGAGAGCTTGAACGTGCTGTTTTTTATTTCCGTGAGTATTTAAAGCAGCGTGGATTGTTTGAGAATAATGTATACGAGGGGATTCTGAAGCTCTTGCAACAATTAAAAAGTTCAGGGAATCGCATATTTGTAGCTACTTCAAAGCCCACTGTATTTGCGAAACAAGTTATAGAACATTTTCAATTAACGAATTATTTCGAAGATATCATTGGAAGTAATTTAGATGGTACGAGAATAAAAAAAGAAGAAATAATTGCTCATATTTTACAAACAAATGAAGAACTAAATAAAGAAGAAATGATAATGATTGGTGATAGAAAGCACGATATAATAGGTGCGAATCAGAATGGAATTGCTTCAATTGGTGTTTTATATGGCTATGGCTGTGAGAAAGAACTGACTGAAGTTAGTGCGACTTACATAGTGAAAGATGTTGAAGAACTGTATCATTTTTGTGCAGAAAAAAGTTTAATAAATTAGTAAATATAGATGCTAGCAATCCCTTTTTAACGTATGATGAGGAATTCGTTTCTGTTTAAAGGGATTTTTCATATGTAATCGAATATTTATAATTAGACATTTTTAGCATGAAAAAATTGTATGAATAAGAGGAGGGATGTCAGAATTAAAAGATTAGTAGAAGTTTATCAATAAATTTTAGAATATTCTGTTTAATGGAGGGGTAAAATTGGAGTTAGTTATTATATTATTAGCACTAAGTTTACTTATGTTCGTAGCATACAGAGGCTTTTCTGTTATTTTATTCGCACCGATATTTGCATTATTTGCAGTATTTTTGACAGAACCTAGTTATGTATTACCTTTCTTTTCTAATATCTTTATGGAGAAAATGGTTGGTTTTATAAAGCTATATTTTCCTGTGTTTTTATTAGGAGCAATATTTGGAAAAGTAGTGGAAATGTCAGGAATTGCGGATTCTATTGCAAAAACGATTATTGAGTTAGTCGGTGAAAAACGTACTATATTAGCGATTGTATTAATGGGGGCTATTTTAACGTATAGTGGTGTTAGTGTGTATGTAGTAGTGTTTGCTGTTTATCCGTTCGCAGCTAAGTTGTTTCGACAAGCTAATATTCCAAAACGTTTAATCCCTGGAACGATTGTTCTTGGAGCAGTAACGTTTACAATGGATGCACTACCTGGATCACCACAAATTCAAAATGTAATACCTACAACATTTTTTAAAACGGATATTTATGCTGCACCGATACTTGGGATTGTAGGAGCAATTTTTGTTCTTACATTAGGTTTACTATATTTAGAGCGTAGACGTAAGAAGGCAAAAGCGGCAGGTGAAGGATATTTTGGTTTTAATGACGGAAATACTGAAATGGCAGCATCTTTGCAATTAGAACAAAAAAATATGCCATTAATTAATAACATTGAAATCACAAGAGCACAACAACTTATTGCATTTATACCACTTATTTTAGTAGGTGTAATGAATAAAGTGTTTACTATTATGATACCGAAGTGGTATCCAAGCGGTTTTGATTTTTCTGCAATTGGTATGAAAGCATTTGGAAAAGTAGAATTAAGTGCAGTAGTAGGAATTTGGTCTGTAGAATTGGCACTTATTATAGGGATCTTAACAACGTTATTATTATATTGGAAGCGAGTAGTAACAGGTTTCCAAGCTGGATTGAATACAAGTATTGGTGGAGCGCTACTTGCAACGATGAATACAGGAGCTGAGTTTGGATTCGGTGGTGTCATTGCAGCACTTCCAGGCTTCGCAATTATGAGAGATGGTATCTCTGCTACTTTCACAAATCCGTTAGTGAATGGTGCAGTAACGACGAATATTTTAGCTGGAATTACAGGCTCTGCATCAGGAGGTATGGGAATAGTATTAAGCGCAATGGGAGATAAATTTATTGCAGCGGCCAATCAATTTGATATTCCATTAGAAGTTATGCACCGTATCGTATCAATGGCATCAGGAGGAATGGATACACTACCGCATAACGGGGCTATTATTACTATTCTTACAGTAACAGGATTAACACATAAACAGTCCTATAAAGATATATTTGCTATCACAATTTTGAAAACGGTTGCTGTATTTTTAGTTATCGCGTTCTATACTTTAACAGGACTCTATTAAAAATTCGAATCGTAAAGATTCATCAAATCGATAATTTATATCATAAAATATTAATTAGGATAAGAAGGGGTGGAGTACTTGCAAGAAGTTTCTGAGTTTCGTATGCCAAAGTCGGTATTATATGGAAGGAATTCGCTTGAAAAACTGGGGGAACAATCAAAAAAGTTAGGGAAAAGAGCTTTTATAGTTACTGATACAATTATGGAGAAATTAGGATATGTTGAAAAGTGTATACAACAACTAAATAAGAAAAGTATTACTGTTAGTACATATAATAAAGTAGATGCTGAGCCTACAAATATACACGTGTTAGAAGCGTTATCTCTTTGTAAAGAGGAAAAGTGTGATTTTATTATCGGTATTGGTGGTGGAAGTTGTATTGATGCTGCGAAAGCAGTAGCGGTTTTATATACAAATGGTGGAGAAGTTGAGGATTATGTCCAAAAGGATATTGAAATAGAAAACAATCCACTACCACTTATTGCAATTCCAACAACTTCTGGTACTGGATCGGAAGTTACAAGTGTAGCAGTAATAACGAATAAAAAAACAGATGTAAAAATGATGATGAAGCATCCTAGTTTTATACCGAAAGTAGCAATTATAGATCCAGTTTTGACAAGTTCATTACCAACACAAATTACGGCAGCAACAGGAATAGATGCATTATGTCATGCGATTGAAGCGTATATTTCTAAAGTTTCACAACCACTTACAGATGTACTTGCTCTTTCAGCTATTGAAAGTATTATGAAATATTTACGTATAGCATATGAAGATGGACGTAATATGGAGGCAAGAGAAGCGATGATGATTGCTTCCTTACAAGCTGGAATTGCATTTTCTAATGCATCAGTTACATTAGTTCATGGAATGTCAAGGCCAGTGGGAGCATTATTTCATGTACCGCATGGAATATCAAATGCCATACTATTACCTACAGTGTTAGAGTTTACAAAAACAAGTGCAATGAAAAGGTTAGCAAAAATTGGACGTAGTTTAAATAAGGATTTGTATTCGAATTCTGATGAGGAAGTAGCAGACTACACGCTTGGTGAAATAAAAAAACTTTGCTTTGATCTTCGTATTCCAAATTTAAAAGAATACGGAATCGATGAAATTGAATTTGAAAATGCTATTTCTAAAATGGCATCAGATGCAATTGAAAGTGGTAGCCCAGCTAATAACCCACGTGTTCCATCATATGATGAAATCAAAGAGCTGTATCGAGAGTGTTTTAATTATAAGTATAAAGAATTCATAAAAAAATCAGATTGTTAATTTCAGAATATTCTATAAAAATTTCCTTGGAAATGAAAGTAGAATTATTCTTTATTATTTCCGTATTTTCCGTTAAAACAAGACTTTATATTCCAAACTTAAAGTCTTGTTTTATTATGTATAATATACATAATAAAACATTGTTATTAGTTTTATAAAAATAGTTTAGGTAGGTGTTTGTATGAAAACGATAGGTCTTATAGGTGGTATGAGTTGGGAATCAACTTCTGAATATTATCGAATTATTAATGAAGAAATAAAAGAGAGATTAGGAGGGCTACATTCAGCAAAATGTTTGATTAATAGTGTGGACTTTGAAGAGATTGAAAGATTCCAGTCTAGAGGAGATTGGAATGGAGCAGGTGAAGTTTTAGCGAATGCGGCGTATTCATTACAGAAGGGAGGAGCAGACTTTATAATCATTTGTACAAATACAATGCATAAGGTAGTTGGAAAAATAAAGGAGAAAATTGATATTCCAGTCTTACATATTGCCGATGCAACTGCAAAAGAAATTAAAAGAAAAGACATTCAAAAGGTTGGTCTGCTTGGAACTAAATATACAATGGAGCAAGATTTCTATAAGTCACGTATTGAAGAGCATGATATAAAAGTAATAGTACCATCAGAAAAAAATAGAAAAGAAATAAATAAAGTAATATATACAGAATTATGTTTAGGAAAAATAGTATCTCAATCTAGAGAATATTATAAAAGAGTCATCGAAGAGTTAGTGCAAAAAGGAGCACAGGGAATCATATTAGGTTGTACAGAAATAGGGTTATTAATAAAGCAAGAAAACGTATCTGTCCCGATATTTGATACGACTCATATACATGCAATTGAAGCAGTCAAGATAGCTCTAGATAAATAGATTATAATTATATTATGTAAACTTAATTCATATATCTGGAAAACATTCAGAAAATATTTTATAATGTAAGTGGTTACATTTAAGGGGGAATGCGTATGTTTTCAGTTCAACCAATCGCATTTGTACATAATGAAAGAAAGGAAATAAAAGATGATGAGTGGGGAGAAGTAAGATCCCGTATAACTTTAACTGAAATGTATGCAGAAGAAAGTATACAAGGGATTGAAGATTTTTCCCATATTGAAGTTGTTTTTTATTTTCATAAAGTAACTGACGAGCAAATTCAGTATTTTGCTAGACATCCTAGAAATAATAAAGATTATCCTGAAGTAGGTATTTTTGCACAGCGCGGAAAAAATCGCCCGAATCGCATAGGTGTAACAATTGTAAAGGTGATCAAAAGAGAAGGTAAATCAATTATTGTTGAGGGATTAGATGCTATTAATGGTACTCCTATATTGGATATAAAGCCAATAATGAAAGAGTTTATGCCGAAAGAAGAAATACACCAGCCTAAATGGGCAACGGATATAATGAGACAGTATTGGAAGGGGAATGGAGTAAAATGAGAATATATGAGGCAACAATTGCAGATTTAGATGGACTAGCATCAGTTTTTAATAACTATCGCATGTTTTATAGGCAGGATTCTGATTTAGAAGGTGCAAAAGTATTTTTACGAAATCGAATTGAGAGAAAAGAGTCCGTTATTTTCGTAGCAGTTGAAGACGGCGAATATATTGGGTTCACACAACTATATCCATCATTTTCTTCCATTTCAATGAAAGAATTATGGATTTTAAATGATTTATTTGTACAAGCGGCGAAGCGTGGAGCCGGAACAGGTAAAAAATTATTAGAAGCTGCTAAAGAATACGCATTAGAGAATGGAGCAAAAGGTGTAAAATTGCAAACAGAGATTGATAATTTATCAGCACAACGATTATATGCTGAAAATGGTTATTTGAGAGATAATCGTTATTTCCATTACGAATTAACGTTTTAAAAAATTAAGTTGAAAGAGACATTTTCAAGAAAAAGAATTTCTTTGTAATGAGAAATTCTTTTTTATTTTTGCCTAAATTAAACATGACAAAAACGATATTTATTTATTGTTAAACGATAAACAATATGATAAAATTATGTTATCATTAAAAAAATGAGGTATTGTAAATGAATCTTAAACGAAGTTCAACAACGTTCTTAAAAGTAATTATTTTTCTTGTTGGAATTGCAGTACTTGCTTTATGCATATTTTTAGTGCCGGAAATGGCGAATTTCGCAGCAAATTTGTATCCTAATATTGCTCCGATGAAATATCTTGTTTTCATTGTGATGTATGGAGCAGCTGTGCCTTTTTACGTTGCTCTTTATCAGGCTTTCAATCTTTTACAGTACATTGATGAGAACACAGCGTTCTCGGAATTATCTGTAAAGGCGTTAAAGAATATAAAGCGCTGTGCAATTACAATCAGTGGTTTGTATGTATTAAGTTTGCCACTTTTTCATTTTATAGCGAAAAAAATGGACCCTCCTATTGGGTTAGTGGGACTTATTATCGTTTTTGCTTCGCTCGTTATCGCTGTTTTTGCTGCTATTCTTCAACGCCTTCTACAAGAAGCAATTAACATAAAATCAGAAAATGATTTGACGGTCTGAGGTGGCGGATATGACAATTATTATTAATATTGACGTCATGTTAGCAAAACGAAAGATGAGTGTAACGGAACTTTCGGAGAAGGTTGGAATTACGATGGCGAATCTTTCTATTTTGAAAAATGGGAAAGCAAAAGCGGTTCGTTTTTCAACATTAGAAGCGATATGTAAAGCTTTGGAGTGTCAGCCAGGGGATATTTTGGAGTATAAAAACGATGAGAATACTCAATAAAAAAAGATAACAAATGTAAATAATAGAAGTCAATAAAGAAGGGATAGCCACTAAGCTATTCCTTCTTTACGTTAATTGCTGTTACTAATAAAAAATAAAATTTGAATTGCAATGTTTGCGTATCAAAAGGGAACTTGCTACCTTTTGAGGTGATCCGTTTTATGGAAGACAATTATTTTCCAAAAAGGCTATTTTAACTATGTTTTAAATTATTTTGAGTGAATCAAAATCTTCATTTGTATTATAGTTGATTTAAAACCCAGTTTGTTGCATCTTCAAAGTTATCTGCAATGTAGTTTGGTTCAATATGTGCCCATTTGTCTCGGTACGTATGCAAAGCATCATACCCAGCGCCTGTTCGGACTAGAATCGTTGTTGCATTTACTTTTGCTCCTGCAACAATATCAGTCCAGCGATCACCAACTACAGCACATTGTGTTAAATCAAGCCCATGTTTTTTTGCTGCTTTAAGCAGCATGCCTGTACTTGGTTTACGGCATTCACAACCATCACCGTGTTTATGAGGACATACATAAATATCATCAAAACCGAAGCCTTCTAATTCTTGTACAAAATCGGCTACAGTTGCTATTCCATCTGCGATACCAGGTTGATTTGTGAAAGAGAAAATTTTTATATTTTTAGCTTTTAGTTTTTGCAAGGATGTTTTTGTGAATGGAAATAATGTAAAAGATCCCGGATAATGTATTGTAGTGTCACCACCAATTGTACCGTCACGATCAATGAAAATTGCTTTAATGTTTGTCATAGTTATAGTCCCTTCAATTATAAGTAGTTTAAAAATGTTTTACAAATCGGTAGCCATTTACTTCATACCCTAATTTTTTGTAAAAAGGATGAGCTTCTACTCTTTTTGTTCCACTAACTAGCCATGTGCCAATGCAATTATGTTTCTTTGCTAATTGCTCTGCATAATCCATCAACACTTGTCCAATGCCTTTCCGTCGTATGTTAGAATCGACGCTAATAATTGAAATCTCTCCATAACGTGTTACATCTTCTAAATTTTCACGTATACGAAATCCAAGTAATCCAAATATAGCTTCTTCTTCTTCTTCTTCGTAAACATATAAAAAATCAAACGGACTCATTTGTACGAATTGTAATCGATTGTTCATATCTTCATAGGAAATAGAGGAACCTTTTAATTCTTTCGTTAAAGAACAAAGTGCGTCTATATCATCTATCGTTGCTTCACGAATTTGAAAAGACATATTATCCACTCCAATAAAATGTAATCAAACATTTAATATTCTGTTAAAAAATGTTTTTTCCTGCTATGAAAATAAATATTTTATAATGATATATAGATAGTTATATGTTATTCTTTTCCTTGATTGTATTGGAAATGGAAAGAGGGGAAATACATGTTAGAAGTAAATATCCGCTCAGCTGGATATGAAATAGGCGAAGAAACAATTCATAATATAGCTTTTTCTATCGAAAAAGGTGAACTAGTTGCTCTTATTGGAGCAAATGGTGCTGGGAAGAGTACGACGATAAAAACGATGCTCGGATTACTTGTAAATATGGACGGTGAAATATCATTCGGTGAAAAGAAAAATCCGTATGCATACGTGCCAGAACATCCAACATACTATGATTACTTGACGCTCTGGGAACATATTGAATTATTAATGGCTGCTCGTGGAAGTGAAATGGGAAGCTGGGAAGAACGAGCGGAACAATTATTACATACTTTTCGAATGGATAAGCATAAACATGAGTATTTATCAAAGTTTTCAAAAGGTATGAAACAAAAATCGATGCTAATATTGGCGTTTTTAACTGAGCCAGATTTTTATATCATTGATGAACCCTTTATCGGTTTAGATCCAGTAGCTACGAAAGAGTTTTTAAGTTATTTATATAAAGAAAAAGAGCGCGGGGCAGGAATTTTACTTTGTACGCACGTATTAGATACTGCTGAAAAAATTTGCGAAAGATTTTTACTCATTTCACAAGGTACATTAGTCGCAGATGGACATTTAGAATCTATTCAAATATTAGCGGAAATGCCGGGTAGTTCATTATTAGACTGCTTTGATGTAATTGTAAGGCGTGAACAACATGATTAAACAACAATTTTATAAGAGATTACGCCATGAACTCCAGCGGAAATGGAAGTCTATACGTTCAGTAACAGATTGGACAGTTGCATTATATATTATTATTCCAGCACTTATACTTATGGGAATTTATTATCGATCGCTATGGATGGGAAATTTATCAATGGAAGAGACGATTTATTTCGGATTAGGATTACTCGTATTTTATCTAATAACATATCCGAGAGGAGTTCGTTCGTTTTTTGAACAAGCGGATAGTTTATTTTTAATTTCATATCCAAATCATATGCGAAAATTAGTCCAGTACGGCATGATGTACACATTTGTTCGAATAGCGATAACGAATGTAATAGTAGTTGTTATTATGTTACCAGTGTTGATGAAAAGTATCGGAGTAACAGAGATACAAGTCGTATTATTTTGGGTATTCTTTACTGTGTTTCGACTTATGCTGTCGTTGTTGACGAGATTTATACATATACGTGTCGGGAAACGATGGGTTTTATGGATTATAAAAAATGTAATATTTTCTATGAGCTTATCCTTTTTTGGAATGAGTCTATTTTTCACTTATAAAAATCCATTTTATTCAATTCTATTTATCGGTCTAGTAATTTTCTTAAGTATTGTATTAGTAAAAGAGAAAATGAATTATAAAAGTTCCTTTTTTAAAGAAGTTGAGAAAGAAAAAGAGGAAAGTATGCGCTGGACGAGCGGAATTATGCAAGTTGGTGGTCATGCAGCTAAACCGAGTAGTTCGAATAAAAAACCGTGGATGTTCCCCCGTTCTAAAAGACTATTAGGGAAAAAAGCTGATGCTCGTATTGTCGAATCTTTTTTGAAAGAGTTTTTCCGTACAAGTACTGCACGAATATTTTATATTCAAATTGTATGTATCAGTACTGCAAGTATAATTATGACTCCTAGGTGGATTGCAGCTATTGTTCTCGTATTTGCTGTAGTTGCAATTTCTCGCTATGCACGTGATTATTGGAATGAATTTACGAATAAGATGTTTCTTCATTTATATTGTGATGAAGGGAACTTACTTTTGTTAAGATGGAAGGCAAATCGTTATTTACTACTACCAGCAATACTTTTGTATGGAATAGTTATACTTGCCCAGTTTTATTTATTGCCAGCTGTGATTGGTGGCATTATTTTTATTTTATTAATTGTATGGATTGTATTTTTACCATTAAAAAAGAGCCATTGACGGCTCTTTTTCTAGTCTGTAACACATTGATAAATAAAATATACTAAAACGAGTATGCTTGCGGCGGAATACATGACATCTAAAGTCATCTGATCGCCTCCTTATTATTGTTGTATTTATATTGTATGAAACCTTACAATTTCATATTCAAGTGAAAAATATGTGAACGTTAACAAAATTGTAAAGTGCAAAAATTACAATCATTTTGTATAATAGAAGAAACCACCGTTATATAAAAAAATAATGAGTGAAAGGGGAGGGAACATAAATGCCAAATTGGTTTAGAAAAACCTTAGTCGCATTAATTACCGTATTTACATTTGGTTTAGTGACGCCTCCTTCCATATTACTTGATAATGCCAAAGCTGCGGACAAGCCTACGAGCACAGCTGGGCAACAAAGTTTGGAGAGCACGTCCTATACATATGAAGAAACGAATGACAGGTTAACCACCGATACTTTTATTACTTATGCAATGCAAGAAGCAGAAAAGCAGTCGATGCAAAAGTTTGGTACTAAAATTGGTCCAGTAATTGAAGATGAGTTTAAAGATGTAATATTACCGAAAATTGAAGAGGCAATTGCTGAGCTTGCTAGTGATGTACCAGAAGATTCACTACAATCATTAGCGATTTCTCAAAAACCAGCTGGTGGAAATAATGAAAAGATTTTTCACGTCTACGATACGAAATCAGGAAATGATTTATTGCGTTTCCATGTAAGAAGAGATCATCCGCCGCAAGATGGTTATTATTTTAATTTCCATTATCACCGTTTTGATGATGGATACTCTGGACATCATGAGTTAGGAAATATTTATTGGAATACGAATGTACCGCCGAAATGGTTGTCTTAAAAAGAACAAGAGAAAATCTTGTTCTTTTTTATTTTTATAGAAGGGACAGACAACTATGTTGTTGAATAACATAGGTTTAGAAAAAAGAAGCAAAAGGAGTATGGAGATGCAAAAATATATTGTTTTTGACTTTGATGGCACATTAGTAGATTCACAAAATATATTTGTACCGATTTATAATCAACTTGCTGAAAAACATGGGTATAAAGCAGTAAAGGAAGACGAAATTGAACATTTACGTAAATTAACGATGACAGAGAGATGTAAACAACTCGATGTACCACTGTATAAATTACCGATATTAGCTTTGGAATTTTATAAATTGTATCAGCCTGCTATAAAAAATCTTGTTTTATTTCATGGGATGAAGGATGTATTAGATGAACTACATAAAACAGGATACGGTATTGCGGTCATATCATCTAACTCAGAAGAGCATATTCGGGCGTTTTTGCACAATAATGGTATCGAAAATATTCAAGAAGTGTATTGTTCTAAAAATTTGTTTGGTAAAGATAAAATGATAAAAAGATTTTTAAAATCGAAAAAGATAACAGAGCAAGATATGTTATACATTGGTGATGAACAGCGAGATGTAGCAGCTTGTAAAAAGGCTGGGGTGAATGTAATTTGGGTATCTTGGGGATATGATGTTATTGAAACAGTGAAAAAAGACGCACCCGATTATATGGTTCATAAGCCGATGGAAATTGTGCAAGTAGTACAAGGAGTGTATTCATCATATTGAATTTTGAGTAGCAAATTTAGAGGAATCCATTTCTTATTATGATAAGTTGTTTCCGATAATTGGATGGAGAAAGTTAAATGAAGTAGCATATAGCACGGGAGAAAGTGAAATATACTTTAAAGAAGTAGATGAGGAAATCGTAAGGACGTTAGGTCCTAGACATATTTGTTATCAAGCTATTCATAGAGAAGTAGTTGATGAAGTAGCAGATTTTCTTTCTAGTACGAAAGTGAAGGTAATACGTGGTCCAATTGAAATGAATCATTATTCAAAAAGGTACTATACGATTGATTTTTACGATTCGAATGGATTTATTGTAGAAGTAGCCTATACACCAAATGCAGAAATGTAAGGGGAATAGATATGAAGATAATTACAGCACGGCAAAACAATATACAAATTGTAAAAGATGTAGCGAATATTGAAGAAATTTCTAAAGGTTTCTCTCCAGATAAGAAATATGTAATTACGAATGCAAATAATGAAAAATATTTATTTCGGACAGGAGATATAAAAGAGTATGAAAGAAAGAAAATAGAGTTTCAAATTTTAAATGAAATGGTAAAACGTAACGTACAGGCACAAAGGCCAATTGAAATAGGTATATTGGAAGAAGAAGGTGTATGCTATAGTATTTTTTCATATTTAGAAGGGGAAGATGCGAAGAAGCTATTGCCTACGTATTCACCAAAAGAACAATATGATATTGGCATAGAGGCAGGAAAAGATTTAGCAAAAATGCATACATATGAAGCTCCTAATGATATACTTCCATGGCATGAAAGAGCAATGAAAAAACATAGTAAATATTTAGAAGCATACAAAACATGCGGAATAAAAATAAAAAATGATGATAAGATTATTAAGTTTATAGATGAAAATGAAATGTATGTAAAGGATCGCCCAAATCGATTTCAACACGATGATTTTCATTTAGAAAATATAATTGTACGGGATGGGAAATATGTAGGTGTAGTTGATTTTAATGGTTATGACTGGGGCGATCCACTGCATGATTTCGTGAAAATTGCACTATTTGCAAGGGACATTAGTATTCCGTATTCAATCGGACAAATAGAAGGATACTTTAATAGGAGAATACCAGAGGAGTTCTGGAAATTATATGCGGTGTACGTTGGCATGACAGTTTTCTCATCAGTTGTCTGGACATTAAGAGCAGCACCACATATGTTGGATGATACGTTAGAGCGTCTTACTATTGTATTGGAAGATCATAAAAACTTTGAGTTATCAAAACCAAGTTGGTTTCAACCAGATAAGATTGATATGAAATAGAAAAGGTAGGTGTGATTTGCACCTACCTTTATTTTTTACCATCAAAATAATTATTTAATTTTCTTAAATGTAAGCGGCTGTGTACTTAACATAGCAGGTACATGTAACTGAAGGGATGGGAATTCACCACGTACATTCATTTCATAAGCGAATAATAAGCTCATTTTCATTTGGAATAAGTCAACTTTTGTAGAGAAGATGTCGTAATGATGATGCCCTAATTGAATATCCATTTCCATAAATTGTACATATAACGAATCATCTCGTTTGTATACTTGTAATGTTCCGTATGCAGGATGTTCAAAAGTACCAGTATAATCCTCTAACTTGTGCGAAGGTGTAGTCCCTTTAATTTGTTCAGGGAGGGATTCAGTTGCTTCTTTCATCATTTCCTTCATTTTTTTAGTATCTTCTACAGCACGTTTATGCCAATCAATGGATTCTAATTCAAGTAGTTCGTCATAAATTTGATTAGCGAGATAAGTAGGAAGTAATGTTCCTCCAGCATTCGTTAAAATGACAAGGCCTATGTTTTCTGTTGGTATAAATGAAACAAGCGCTGAAAATCCATCGATATTACCGCCATGATGAATCACTTTTTTACCACGATAAGCGCTAATAAACCAACCAAGACCGTAACTATTTAATGGAGATTCAGGGAGTGATAAAACCGGTTGGTCTGGAATTGAATTGTGTGGTGTATACATTTGTTGTAATAATTCAGAGGAGATTAATTCATGATCTCCAAATTTTCCTTCATTTAAGTGGAGAAGTACCCAATTTGCCATATCTTCAATTGTGGAATTAATACACCCAGCAGCGCCAACTGTATCGATGTTACGGAATGGAACTGCTTTTATTTCACCGTCATTTTCAATGTAAGGTAAAGCATAATCATCTGTAGTTTGTGAATCGTTAACAGAGAAGTTTGTATGTCTCATATTTAAAGGTTCTAAAATATGTTCTGTAGTGTATTGCTCCCACGTTTGATTTGTAATGTTTTCAACAATGTAGCTAATTGTTGCATACATTAAGTTGTTATATAGAAATGCAGTCCGGAACGGTGCATCAAGTGGTAAATGTTTTATTTTTTCAACGAGATCTTTTCGAGATAAGGAAGAACTATACCAAAGAGCCTCATGACGACTCACTCCAGTTCGATGAGAAGCTAAATCCAGTCCTGTAACTTGTGAGCTAGCAAGTAGTTCAGATAAAGTAAAGTTAGGTATATAAGACTGGATAGGGGTATCCCAATTAAACTTTTTTTGCTGTGCTAACAAGCTTAATGAAAGTGTGCCAAATGCTTTTGTTGAGGAACCGATTGCGAACCGGGTATTCGGTGTAACAGCCTCTTTTGTTTCTATATTACGATAGCCGAAACCTTCTGAAATAATAACTTCACCGTCTTTTATAACAGCGACAGCAGCACCAGGAACATTTAAATCCTTCATCATTTTTTCAACCGCTGTTTGTAAAGAAGTCATAACAGGCGTTTCAATTTTAGACATACTTCTAACCTCCAAATATAAATTTTGTTCTACCGCACTATACTTTCGGTAATAGAAAATGAAAACCTTTTTAAATTTGGAAAGTTAATAATTTTGTAAGAATTAGCGGAAGAAATTTTATTAATTAGGATTATTAAATTTACCATTTTTCATGTTATGATAAATTGCATATACGATTGAAAGAAGGTTTTCCTACATATGAAACATGCTGAAAATGAATACTTAAATTTATGCCGCCATGTAATGGAACATGGTACGAAGAAAGAAGATCGTACAGGGACAGGAACTGTATCTGTATTTGGATATCAAATGCGTTTTGATTTGAGTAAAGGATTTCCTTTATTAACGACAAAAAGAGTACCATTTCGCCTTGTAGCAAGTGAACTACTTTGGTTTATGAAAGGTGATACAAATATTCGCTATTTATTGCAGCATAATAATAATATTTGGAATGAATGGGCGTTTAAGAGCTGGGTAGAAAGTGATGAGTATACTGGTCCTGACATGACGGATTTTGGTCTTCGCTCACAACAAGATGAAGAATTTAAAGTACAGTACGATGAGCAGATGGAATTGTTTAAAAAGAACGTTTTAGAAGATGATGATTTCTCAAATAAATATGGTTATTTAGGAGACGTTTACGGTAAACAGTGGCGAGCTTGGAAAACGACAGCTGGTGAGACACTTGATCAATTAAAAGATGTAATTGAAATGATTAAAAAAACACCAGACTCACGTCGTTTAATCGTTTCTGCTTGGAATCCTGAAGACGTACCAAGTATGGCATTACCCCCTTGTCATACATTATTCCAGTTTTATGTAGCGGACGGAAAGCTTTCTTGTCAGCTATATCAAAGAAGTGGTGACATATTCCTTGGAATACCATTTAACATCGCAAGTTATTCACTACTAACACATTTAATTGCACACGAATGTGGTCTTGAAGTAGGGGAATTTGTTCATACAATTGGTGATGCACACATTTATACAAATCATTTTGAACAAGTAGAAAAGCAATTGGCACGTGAACCACGTCCGTTCCCGAAACTTACATTAAATCCAGATGTGAAATCTGTTTTCGATTTTGAAATGGAAGATTTAACGATTGAAGGATACGATCCGCATCCAGCAATTAAAGCACCGGTTGCAGTATAATTGTAGAGGAGATGAAAAAATGATTGTTTCATTTATGGTCGCAATGGACGAAAATAGAGTAATTGGTAAAGATAATAATTTACCTTGGCGTTTACCGAGTGAATTACAATACGTGAAGAAAACAACGATGGGTCACCCGCTTATTATGGGAAGAAAGAACTATGAAGCGATTGGTAGACCGCTGCCTGGAAGACGTAATATTATTGTAACTCGTAATGAAGGATATCACGTTGAAGGATGTGAAGTTGTTCATTCTGTAGAAGAAGTATTCGAACTATGTAAAAATGAAGAAGAGATTTTTATTTTTGGCGGAGCGCAAATCTACGATCTCTTTTTACCATACGTAGACAAGTTGTATATAACAAAAATTCATTATGCATTTGAAGGAGATACATTCTTCCCAGAAATGGATATGACAAATTGGAAAGAGATTTTTGTAGAAAAAGGTTTAACAGATGAAAAAAACCCGTATACGTATTATTACCACGTATATGAGAAACAACAATAATAAAGAAGATTGATGTGAGAATTTGCATCAATCTTTTTATTTATATTCACCAATATAAGTTTATAGATGAGATTCGATAGTGCTATAATGATAGGTAGCATGTAAAAATGCTAAAATTTTCAAAAGTACTAATATAGAAAGAGGAGGAGAATCGATTGAGAAAGATATGGGGGATTCTTTTTCTTTGCTTAACATTCATGTTAGTTGGATGTGGTAAAGAAGAAAAACCACAAGAAGCGTTTGATACATATGTAAAAGCGTGGAATAAACAAAAATTTGCAGATATGTATGATCAACTATCAAAAAATGCAAAAAAAGATATTTCAAAGAAAGAGTTTACTGAGAAATATGAAAAAATTTATTCTGGTATCGAAGTGAAAGACTTAAAGGTAGAAACAGGGGAAATAAAAGAAGATAAAAAAGATGAAGGCCCTGTTCCTTTTAAAGTAAGCATGGATACAGTTGGTGGTAAAATTACTTTTGGCCATGAAGCAAAAATGGTGAAAGAAAAAGATGGAGATAAAGAATCTTGGAAAATAGATTGGACTCCTGATTTTATTTTCCCTGGCATGACGAAAGATAGTAAAGTGCGTATGCAGACAACACAGCCAAAACGTGGTGAAATATACGATCGTAATGGAAAAGGTCTTGCAACGAATGGGAAAGCTTCTGAAATCGGATTGATTCCTGAAAAGTTAGGCGATACTGCTCCGCAAACGAAAGAAACAGTAGCGAAGTTATTAAATATGTCTGTAGAAGAAATTGATCAAAAATTAGCTGCTAAATGGGTAAAACCAGGGTATCTCGTACCAATTGGAATTTTGCCTGAAGGGGCAACGCAAAATACGTACATTGATTTACCAGGTGTTTCAACAAAACCTGTAAATGTTCGTACATATCCGTTAGGGGAAGCGGCAGCTCATCTGACTGGTTATATTGGAAAGGTAAATGCTGAAGATTTAAAAACGCTACAAAAGAAAGGCTATCAAGCTGATGACCCAGTTGGTAAAGCTGGATTAGAGCAAGTATTAGAGGAAAAGCTACGCGGTAAAAAAGGTGGCCGTGTCTTTGTAGAAGATGCGCAAGGAAAAGAAATTAAAAACTTGGCAAAAACAGATGCTGTTGATGGAGAAAATGTAACTTTAACTATTGATAGTGCTGTTCAAGAAAAAACGTATAATGAAATGAAGGGCGAAGCTGGTTCAAGTGCAGCAATCAATCCGAAAAGTGGAGAAACAATTGCACTAGTAAGTAGTCCAGCATATGATCCTAATTTAATTGCACGAGGAACATCGAAAGCGCAACGCGAAGCTTGGAATAATGATCCGAAAAAACCGATGACGAATCGCTTTACACAATTATCGGTACCGGGTTCTGTATTTAAACCAATTACAGCTGCAATTGGTCTTGAAACGAAAACAATCGATCCAAAAGAAGAGTTGAAAATTGAAGGATTAAAATGGACAAAAGATTCTTCTTGGGGTAATTATTATGTAACGCGTGTGAAAGATGCAAATCCGATTGATTTTGATAAGGCGATGAAATACTCGGATAATATTTACTTCGCACAAGAAGCTTTGAAAATCGGAAAAGACAAGTTTATGAGTGAAGCGAAAAAATTCGGATTCGATGAGAAACTACCAATTGAATATGGATTCCCTGCTTCTAAAATTGCAAATGACGGCATTAAAAATGATATTCAAATGGCTGATACAGGATATGGACAAGGTCAAGTATTAATGACTCCTCTTCATTTAGCTTTAACGTATGCGCCAATTGTAAATGATGGAACGATTCCATCACCGTATATTATTAAAACAGATAAACAACCAAAAGCTTGGAAAGAAAATGTAATTTCTAAAGGAAATCAGGATATATTAAAAACTGCTATGACGAAAGTAATTAATGATCCGGATGGTACAGGGAAAATTGCTAAAATTGATGGAATGACTCTTGCTGGAAAAACAGGTACAGCGGAATTAAAAGTATCAAAAGAGGCCGAAGGAAAAGAACTAGGCTGGTTCGCTGCATTTGATTTGAATGCGCCAGATATGGTCATTACAATGATGATTGAAGATGTAAAAGGTAGAGGTGGAAGTAACATTCCAGCTGAAAAAGTAAAACATGTTTTTCAAAAATAATATGTAATAAAAGGCTATCTCTATAATTTATAGAGGTAGCCTTTTTGTATGAGAAGTCTTAATATCTGTATACTAAATTTTAGAGAAACAAAATAAATCATTAACTTACGAAAAAAAAGTAGCTATTTTTTATTGACATTGAATAAAACTTTTTGTATTATACTTACATAAGGTAAGTTATTAACTTTTAAAAAACAAATCTTGAATTGAAGATAAAGAGAAAAAAGGGAGAGAATACAATGACAAAAGTACTATTTATCACAGCAAATCCAAATTCAGCAGAAGGTTCTTTCGGAATGGCAGTAGGGGAAGCTTTCATCGAGGCTTATAAAAACGAGCATCCACAAGACGAAGTTGTAACAATTGATCTATTCAATACTACTGTACCAGCAATCGATGCAGATGTATTTGCCGCTTGGGGTAAATTTGCAGCAGGTGAAGGCTTTGAAACTTTAACGGAAGCTCAACAACAAAAAGTAGCAGCAATGAACACAAACTTAGAAACATTTATGCATGCAGATCGTTATGTATTCGTAACTCCAATGTGGAACTTTAGCTATCCACCAGTAGTAAAAGCATACTTAGATAACGTAGCAATCGCAGGTAAAACATTCAAATATACTGAAAATGGTCCAGTCGGCTTATTAGAAGGTAAAAAAGCACTTCACATTCAAGCAACAGGTGGCGTATATTCTGAAGGAGCATACGCAGCTGTAGACTTCGGACGCAATCATTTAAAAACTGTATTAGGATTTGTCGGTGTAAATGATACTGATTATATTGCAGTTGAGGGTATGAATGCAAACCCTGAAAAAGCACAAGAAATTAAAGAAGCGGCAATTGCTAATGCTCGTGAATTAGCAAAACGTTTCTAATATAGAATGCTTAAAAAGTCCAAACACTTGCTGTTTGGACTTTTTTTCTTCTTTTTCCTTCGTTTGTCTAGTATAATGAAGGTCGGAATGATAATAGGTGGGGGTTCTGTATGATTCAAACGTTTTTTAAAATCTTTTATTTAATTTTAATTGTAATTGCGATTACACCGAGAATGTGGCGTCTTAAAAGACAAGTAAATACGATGGCGCCAAAAGAAAAAGATAATGCTGTGTATAAAACGACAAATTGGTTTGGTAAGAAAATGGTACGTGTAGCTGGAGGGACAGTAGAAGTGAAAGGGCTTGAAAATGTTCCGAAAGACAAGCCGGTACTAGTTGTAAGTAATCACCAAAGTAATATGGATATCCCTGTTTTACTAGGTTACTTAAATAAACCAATTGGATTCGTGTCAAAGGCAGAGATTAAAAAGTTCCCAGTTGTACCAACTTGGATGGAACTTATGAATTGTGTATTTATGGATCGTAGCGATCGTCGTCAATCTCTTAAAGCAATTAAAGATGGAATCGAACTATTAAAGAATGGACATTCTATCGTAATTTTCCCAGAAGGAACGAGAAGTAAAGGTGGCGAAGTTGGAGAGTTTAAGGCTGGTAGTTTCCATCTTGCAGTAAAATCAGGTGTAGCAATTTTACCTGTAACGTTAGATGGTACATATAAGATGTTTGAAGCGAATGGAAATCGTATGAAGTCAGCTCATGCAACAGTAACAATTTCTAAGCCGATTACACCTGAAGAGTATGCGAATATGGATATTAAAGAATTAACGAAGCATACACAGGAAGTTATCGCATCACAATTACATAAGTAATAAAAAAGGTTTCAGCTTATAGTAAGCTGAAACCTTTTTTATTATGCTGTAGGTAAGACATAAAAGAGTACACAGAAGAACATCATCGTACTACCACCTAAAACGAACAGGTGCCATATGGCATGGTTGAAAGGTAGCTTTTCCCAAAGGAAGAATATAGCTCCGACAGAATATAAAATTCCACCTGCTAAAAGTAGTGAAAAACCATGTCCAGTTAGATTTTCATAAAGTGGTTTAATAGCAACGATTATGAGCCAGCCCATAATGATGTAACATAAAGTTGATGCTTTTATAAAGCGACGTACAAAGAAGATTTTGAAGACGATACCTCCGATTGCAAGTGTCCAAATTATAGCAAGCAACGTCCATCCTAATGGGCCACGAAGTGTAATAAGTAGAAAAGGAGTATACGTGCCAGCAATCAATAAGTAAATGGCTGAATGATCTAAAATAGTAAATATTTTTTCTACTTTAGGATGATGAATGCTATGTAGCAATGTTGAAAACAAGTACAGTAAGAACATGCTTACACCATAAACAGTAAATGCGACTACAGCTGATGCGGTACCGTGCTTAGAAGCATGAATAATCAATATGATTAAGGCAGGGATGCTTAAAATGGCACCGATACCATGTGTAATTGCATTTGCAATTTCTTCTTTTACAAATTGGGTCATTCGTGTCATTTTTTCAGTCATAATGCAAATCCTTTCTACTATCATAAAATAATATGTCATTTCCCTTACCATATCATACACAAGAGCAATAGAAAATGAAATTTGTATAATTGATTATATTTTTGAATTTTTTTGACAAAAGGCAATGGATTTGTTGACGTTTTCAAACTTTTTTGACAAAATAAAATTATGTAATAGTAGGACAAGGAAACTACTAATAAAGGGGATGGGGAAATGTTTTCAAATATTGGCTTTCCAGGGTTAATTTTAATTTTAGTAGCAGTACTCATTTTATTTGGACCTAAAAAATTGCCGGAAATCGGGAAGGCTTTAGGGGAAACGTTAAAAGAGTTTAAAAAATCAACGAAAGAATTGACAGATGACGCATTTCAAGAAAAGGAAAAGAAAGAAAAACTGTAATGTATTTTCCTTGTAATGGATAAATAAAGTGTGGTGAACGAGATGGAAGATCGGGAAATGAGCGTAGTAGAACATATTGTTGAGCTTCGAAAAAGAGTAATATATACGGTGTTATCCTTTGTACTATTTTTAATTATTGGATTTACTTTTACAAAGGATATTTATTTTTGGCTTGTAAAAGATTTACCAATGAAATTAACTGTTCTCGGTCCAAGTGATGTATTGTGGATTTTTTTCTCGATTGCTACAGTATTTGCTATCGTTTGTACAATTCCTTTTGCTGCTATACAAATTTGGTTATTTGTAAAACCGGGTTTACATCCAAATGAACAAAAGATGACAATAATGTATATACCGGTATTGTCTATATTATTTATCGCAGGTTTATGTTTTGGATACTTTATTGTAATGCCGTTTCTATTTCACTTTTTAACTACTATAGGTAATGAAATGTTTAATACGATGTTTACGACAGAAAAGTATTTTCATTTTGTACTTAATTTAACAGTTCCATTTGCTGTGATTTTTGAATTGCCAGTCGTTGTAATGTTTTTAACTAGTATTGGAATACTTACGGCGGAATTTTTAATAACAATAAGAAGGTATGCTTACGTAGCGTTGATTATCATTGCATCTTGCATATCACCGCCTGACTTTTTATCTCATAGTTTAGTTGCGGTGCCGCTTATTTGTATTTATGAAGTAAGTATTGCTTTATCAAAGGTTGTTAGTAAGAGAAAAAAGAAAAGAGAAGAAATGCAGTCGAAAAGTGCCTCGTTATAAAGGCACTTTTTTATTTATTTGTTATACTATAGCTATAAACGTATACAATATATAGAAGAAAAAAATTATAGAATCTCCAAAATTTAGACAAACTTTGCGCTTTTATAAGCTTATACTAAATGTATTAAACAATTGATGGGTAATGAGGTTCCCGTCTCAGGGATATTTAGGACGGGAAGATGGATTAGGTGGAGATGAATAGAGTATAAATCTTCTAGCCATAAGGGCTACAGAAATCATATAAGTCTGATTTTACTCCACTTTAAACAACGTCTTACAGCGCAAAGTAGAGGAAGTTCAAAAATCCAATGAAAAAGAGGATTGATATTGTGATTACGAAAAGTTTTTATTTCACTCATTCAACAGGGGATTGTATTAAAATATTTGAAATCCCTGTCCTACAGGCACAGCATCCATTATCGTTTCTAATTCAGTCTCGTCTTCAATTATTTATTGCAAAAATTCAAAAACAAAAACATCCAAGATTTTCATATTCTTTCCGTGAATATTTACAAAATTGTTTGAAGTGGAATGATTATTTAAATGTATATAAAACAAATACTCTTGAAAAAAATGCATGATATAGAGTAGAGACAGGGTTAGGAGCTCTGTCTTTTTCATTTTAGATATAAAAATATAATTAATTTGATGAAATTTCGTTCCAAATTGTTGAAAGCAATGGGAATACTAGTATAATAACAAGGAGAGCGTATTGGAAAGGGAAGAATATAATATGCAAAAAATTAAAATTGTAACAGATTCAACAGCAGATTTATCACAAGAGGTAATCGAGAAGTATGACATTCATGTTCTACCATTATCAATCTCTGTAAATGGACAAACATATTTAGATCGCGTTGATCTACAACCAGATGAATTTATTGAAGAAATGCTTAAATCAGAGGAACTACCAAAAACATCACAACCAGCAATGGGTACATTTGTAGAAATGTATGACAAGTTAGGTGAAGATGGAAGCGAAGTACTTTCCATTCATATGACAAGTGGAATGAGTGGTACTGTAGCAACTGCAAATAGTGCTGCATCAATGACCGATACAAAAGTAACAGTTGTTGATTCTCAATTTATTACACATGCTTTAGCATATCAAGTAATTGAAGCTGCAAAAATGGCAAATGAAGGACGCTCACTAGAAGAAATTTTAAAACGTGTAGATGAAGTAAGAAAGAATACTCGTTTATATGTAGTAGTAGATACATTAGAAAACTTAGTGAAGGGTGGACGTATCGGTAAAGGAAAAGCGTTTATCGGTTCGCTACTTAATATAAAGCCAATTGCTAGTCTTGAAGACGGTGTTTATAATCCTGTAACGAAAGTTCGTAGCCAAGGCCAAATTGTAAAAACATTAGCTAAGTTATTTGAGCAAGATACAGCTGGAAAAGTTGTAAAGGCTGTTGCAATTCCGCATGCGAAAGCAATTCCTTTAGCTGAAAGTATGAAAGCGGCGGTTGAAAAAGTGAGTGGGTTTGCTCAATCAGAAATTTTCTATACTACGCCTATAATTAGTACTCATACAGGTCCAGGTGCAATCGGATTTATGTATTTAGCAGAGTAATAAAAAAGCTACTTGAAAATATATTTCAAGTAGCTTTTTTATGTAAATAGAAAGTAAGAAATAAGAAGAGCTATACAGGCACTACCGCTAATGATATAGCGAGTCTGTAAATATTCATTCATAGATAACACCCTTTATCCTGCTATTTGCGGACAGTAAAACTCCCACCTCAAAATTTAGCTGGAGCAAAGAGGTTAGGTGGCGGGCTGTCCGTAAAAGCCCGATTGGTGAAGGTTAATAATCAGTGGGGATAAAGAAACTCCCACTGATTAAAGTTTCATTATAGGATTTTCTATATTATATGTTGGATATAGAAAATCAGTCGTTACGTTACACATGTAAAGTTTCAATTTTTTCATTTACTTGCTTATCATTTGTTGCGTTACTATAAATAAAAGTTTGGCCTAAAAAGAGTACATGCAGTTGTTCCCATGGTAACATGCGCAAATTCCAATTATTTCGAAGTCTAGTTATTGCTTCACGAGGTGTTTCATCGGCGAGTGCAAAAGCTCCGTAATGCATCGGTATAAAATGCGTAGCGTTTAAATCTAAATAAGCTTGCACAGCTTCTTCGGGTGAAACATGAGATACTTTCATAAACCATTCTGGTTCATAAGCGCCAATGGGCATAAGAGCAATATCAATTAAAAAGCGTTCACCGATTTCTTTGAAACCTTGGAAATAGCCACTGTCGCCACAAAAATATATGGTTTCCATAGTCGTTTCATTATCAATAATCCATCCGCCCCAGTGAGACGTATTCATATCAAATAAGAATCTTCTCGTCCAGTGCTGAGCAGGTACGAAGTGAAAAGAAACTTCGTTAATTATCGTACTTTCCCACCATTTATACTCTTCTACATGTTTAAATTTCTTACGAGTAAATAATTTTTTTAATCCGATAGGTACAAGATATAGAACATCATCATTCAACTGACGAAGAGTTGAAAAATCTAAATGATCATAATGACCATGTGAAATAAGGACAATATCAATTTTAGGCAGTGCTTCTATAGAGAGTCCAGGTTCTGTAAGTCTTGTAACTAGCTTTAATTTATTGGCCCATACTGGATCTGTTAATATATTAAGTCCATTCGTTTGGATAAGAAAAGTAGAATGCCCAATCCATGTGACAGTCGTTTTTTTTACATTACTTTGCAAAAATGCACTTTGTTTAACGGGTGATTGTTCTACTAAGAAAGAAAAATCTTTTTTGTTTTGCTTTCGTTCTTTACGCCAGCGTAAAAAAGAGCGAATTGATTTTTTTGTACTAACATTATCCATATTTTCATAGCGCTTTGCCATGAACATCACCTCATTTACAATCGTTGTATTTGTATTGTACCGAAATGTTGTTAAGGAATACAGTGTAAAACATGGATTAATGTTTAAGGAATTGTTAAAAAATAGGGAGAGGTATTTACAAAAGTAACAATAAAATTAGTTTTATCAATTCTATTTATAGAAATAATAGTAAAAAATATATTTTGTCTAGTAATTCGCTTGAAATAAAGAAGTAACATACGTAAATTCGTACGATTTCGTGAACAAATGTAGTAAACAATTTTCTCGTAGTGTTAACTTTTGTTATTATAAACATAACCTATTTAAATTTAGGATAGAGAAAAGAGGTTTATAAATGAAGCGTTATCAAAAAATAATTGGTCTTATGGTTGTATTTTGTCTCTTTGTACTTGCTGGATGTAGTGAATCAGGTTCAAAGCTTCGTAAACCATTAAATTGGGATTTAGAAACTTTCCAATTTACAAATCAAGATGGAAAGCAATTTGGTACAAAAGATTTAAAAGGGAAAGTTTGGGTTGCAGATTTTATGTTCACAAATTGTCAAACAGTTTGTCCACCAATGACTGCAAATATGGCCAAGCTGCAAAAGATGGCAAAAGAAGAGAAGATAGACGTTCAGTTTGTTTCATTTAGTGTAGATCCAGACCTTGATAAGCCGGAAAATCTGAAAGCTTTTATTCAAAAGTTTACAGAGGATACTAGTAACTGGAATTTATTAACGGGATATTCGTTAGAAGATATTACGAAGTTTTCAAAAGATAATTTCCAATCACTTGTAGATAAGCCGGAGAATGGTCAGGTCATGCATGGTACATCATTTTATTTAATTGATCAAAACGGAAAAGTAATGAAAAAGTATAGTGGAATTAGTAATACGCCATATGAAGACATTATACGTGATATGAAGCGATTAGTGGATTAAAAATAAGGGTGCTATGCACCCTTATTTTTTTTTGCATTAGTCTATGGATAAAATGTCATGTTGTTGGGGAAGTTTCGGCGCCCGAATTTCTAATACGCCGTTTTGATAAGAAGCTTTTGCTGCTTTTTTATTAATTGAATACGGCAACTTAATCAATCTTGATGCTTCTGAAATGGAACGTTCCCGGCGATAATAGTTATGGGATGTTTCTTCTTCTTCTTCGAGTATCTCTTCTTTTACAGAGACTTTTAAGTATTCACTTTGTATTTCAATTTGAATTTGCTCTTTTTGTATACCTGGTAGTTCAGCTGTAACAACGAGTTCTTCACCAACTTCATATAAATCTACAGGGAATGTTAATAAACGGTTTCCTTTTTGGAAAAAATGATTTAAATCAGCGATTACATTGCGAAGAGGTGTTTGCTCGAAGAAATCATCAATTTGCTTTAAGTAATTACGAACCGGTGGGCGAGAAGAATCTTTTTTTTCTTCACTCATGGTATTCCCTCCTAGAAATCAATTTGCAATATCATATGACAAAAGCGGAGAAAGGTGAGTGCCTAGTTTTCATGTTTTCATAAAAAATTGTTAAAAATGTGAAATGGAGTGATTTTTTTATAGTTTTTGGTCGCCATATTCAGTTGATTATGCTAGTATAAATAGGGTTGATATAGTAGTATAGAAACAGAATGAAAACCGAAAGAGGGTAAGAAGTATGTGTGGTTTTGTAGGATGTTTATGTGAAAACCCTAGAGAGTTTTCAGAAACAGAAAAACATCAATTTGAAAATATGAACACGATGATTTTCCACCGTGGTCCAGATGACGAAGGATATTTTCGTGATGAACATGTACAATTTGGCTTCCGCCGTTTAAGTATCATTGACTTAGAGGCAGGACATCAGCCGCTAACTTATGAAAATGATCGATATGTAATTATTTTTAATGGTGAAATTTACAACTATGTAGAATTACGTGAAATGTTACTTGAAAAAGGTGCAACGTTTGCAACACAATCTGATACAGAAGTTATCATTGCATTGTATGCACATATGAAAGAAAAATGTGTAGACTATCTTCGTGGTATGTTTGCATTTATGATTTGGGATCGTGAAGAGAAGAAACTTTTCGGTGCACGTGACCACTTCGGTATTAAACCTTTATACGTCGCACAACAAGGTGATACTACATTCTTCGCATCTGAGAAGAAAAGTATTATGCATGTGATGGAAGATAAAGGAGTTAATCCAACGTCACTACAACATTACTTTACGTACCAATATGGTCCAGAGCCAGAAACATTAACAATTGATGTTAATAAAATTGAGCCTGGTCATTATTTCGTAAAAGAAATCGGTAAAGAGATGGAGATTCATCGCTACTGGAAACCTTATTTCAATGCTTCAAGCGCAACGAAAGAGGAGCATATCCAAGCAATTCGTGATGTGTTATACGATTCAGTAAAAGTGCATATGCGCAGTGATGTACCAGTAGGTTCATTCTTATCTGGTGGTATCGATTCATCTATTATCGCTTCTATCGCAAGAGAAATGAATCCAAATCTTTTAACATTCTCTATTGGTTTTGAACAACGTGGTTTCAGTGAAGTTGATGTTGCCAAAGAAACTGCTGAGAAATTAGGCGTTAAAAACCATAACGTATTCATTTCAGCGAAAGAGTTTATGGATGAGTTCCCAAAAATCATTTGGCATATGGATGATCCTTTAGCAGATCCAGCAGCTGTACCATTGTACTTCGTTGCAAAAGAAGCACGTAAGCATGTAACAGTTGTTCTTTCAGGTGAAGGTGCAGACGAGCTATTTGGTGGTTATAACATTTATCGTGAGCCAAACTCACTAAAAATGTTCTCTTACATTCCTAGCCCAGGTAAGAGCGTTCTAAAAGCATTAAGTGGTGCTCTTAAAGAAGGATTTAAAGGTAAGAGCTTCCTAGAGCGTGGATGTACGCCAATTGAAGAGCGTTACTATGGAAACGCGAAAATCTTCCGTGAAGAAGAAAAAGTTGAATTAATGAAGTATTACAATGAAAGTGTTAACTATATGGATATCACGAAACCATTGTATAACGAGATTAAAGATTATGATGATGTAAGCAAAATGCAGTACATTGACATGTTCACATGGTTACGTGGTGACATTTTATTAAAAGCTGATAAAATGACAATGGCAAACTCATTAGAACTTCGTGTACCGTTCTTAGATAAAGAAGTATTCGATGTTGCATCTAAAATTCCAACTGAATTTAAGATTGCTAACGGAACTACGAAAGCTATTTTACGTGAAGCAGCACGCGGAATCGTTCCAGATCACGTATTAGATCGTAAAAAACTTGGATTCCCAGTACCAATTCGTCACTGGTTAAAAGACGAAATGCATGATTGGGCTATCAATATTATAAACGAGAGTAAAACAGAGCATTTAATCGACAAACAGTATGTATTAAACTTACTGGAAGCACATTGTGCAGATAAAGGCGATTATAGCCGTAAAATTTGGACTGTCCTTGCGTTTATGGTATGGCACCAAATTTATGTTGAGCATAAATACGATACGAATAAGTTCCATGAAGAAACAAAACGTGCGTATAGCTTAGTTTAATTAGAAAAACCTTAAGATCGCATACGGTCTTAAGGTTTTTTTCATAAATAGGAAGTATTATTGATACAATAATAGTAAAAGGATGGACAACATATGATTACGTTTGAGAAAGTTACCGTAGAAAATGAAAGCGTTGTTAAAGAAATGTTTAAATCGCATAGTTTAGGTGAGAAAAAGGTACAGTACTGTGTGAAAGTTGATGATACATATATTGGTGTAATAGATTATAGTGTTCAAGAGGAACGAGCTGTTTTATCACAGCTAATTATTCATTTTGATTACCAAGGTTACGGTTATGGTGCAAATACGTATTTTACATTTGAAGAAATGATGAAACAAAGAAATGTGAAAGAAATAAAAGTGCTACAAGAGGAATTAACAGAAAAGGCGAAGTCTTTCATAGAGAGTTTTGGTTTTACTTCAGAAGATGAAGAGTATGTAAAAAAAATATAACGATGATTACTTATGCGATAAAATAAATATAAGGCAGGTGGATGTATGACGATGACTTCTGGTCTTGTATTAATTGGAGGGTGCTTTATAGTAGCAGAATTATGTCATATACTCATTCGGAAAAGAATGAGTAAGAAAAAAAAGCCGTATGAATTACAATACGTCCCTGTCTTTTTCATTATGTTTTGTATGCTTAGTACATTACAAAATCTAATGAACTTTCCACCACTTGTGAATGTTTTTTTAAAGTTCGGTTTACTTTATAGTGGTGCTGGAATAATACTTTTATTTATTTTATTTTGCATACGTTATGCTCACTATCAATCGTATATATTTATTTTAAATTGGTTAAAGCAAGATGATAGAAAACGCCTTACATAAGGCGTTTTTTTTATTTGTAATTGTAACAGAACTTGTACATTTCACATAAAATAGGACGAGTAGCAATGCAAACATATTACAAGAAAGGGGCGGGGCAATAAAATGAAACTTGTTATAGACGCAGGGCACGGTGGATATGATTCTGGTGCTGTTGGTAATGGTTTAGTAGAAAAAAACTTAACACTTCAAATTGCTAGACGCGTTCGAGACATTTTAACGGTAAATTACCCAATTACAATTAAAATGACACGTGATAGTGATGTGTTTATTTCTTTATCGGAACGTGCTAATATTGCCAATGCTTTTGGTGCGGATTATTTTATTTCATTTCATATTAATAGCGGCGGGGGTACAGGTTTTGAAAGCTATATTTATAATGCGTTATCCAACAGCAGCACTGCATATGCAAAGCAACAAAAGATGCATACAGCAGTAAATCCTGTATTAACAAAATACGGTCTTCGTGATCGAGGAGCAAAAAAAGAAAATTATGCGGTATTAAGAGAAACCGCAATGGATGCAATTTTAACTGAGACTGCCTTTATTGATACAACGTTTGATGCAAATTTATTAAAAAATCCACAATTTATTGAAGATCTAAGTCAAGCGTATGCGAATGGAATAGCGGCTATTTTTGGAGTAGCTCCAAATCCACAACCTCCTAACCCACAACCGACACCTCAAACGAAGGGAATCGCTTATATCCTTGGGAAAAATGTAAATTTAAGAAATGGTCCATCAACTTCTTCCTCAGTTATTCGTCAATTAAATTCTCCAGAATCTTACGTTGTATATCAGGAAAGTAACGGATGGTTAGATTTGGGGAATGGACAATGGGTGTATAATGATCCTTCTTACATTAATTTTGTAAAGACAAGTAATAGTGATGGAAGTCCGATTGGGGTTGCATATATACAAGGGATGAATGTAAATTTAAGAAGTGGTCCATCAACTACATCTGCAGTTATCCGCCAATTAAATTCTCCAGAATCTTATTTAGTATATATAAATGAAAATGGTTGGTTAAACCTTGGTGGAAATCAGTGGGTATATAATGATCCATCGTATATTAAGTATACTCAATATTAGCAATTAAAATGATAATGCAATATGGATGCGTATCTTTGTTATGTATAACAAAGATACGCATTTTAATAACAACATTTATTTTCATACTTATGCACTATGTTTTAAAAAGAAACATTAGAAAAGCGGATAGAATCTAAACAGTATATATTAAAAAAGTTTTCTGATATACATTGACAATGTATGTAGGATACATTAATCTTTAATTGTTAATGATAATCGATTTCATCTAGGGAGGACATATGATACATACTAAAAAACTAATTATGTTCTGCATTATGATACTCATGCTTGTAATTGCAGGATGTAGTAAAGAAGAGAAAAAGGAAAATGATATATCAGCGAAAGCAAAAGATTCATATACGGTAAAGCATGCAATGGGTGAAACGACAGTAAATGGTACACCTAAAAAAGTTGTTGTTTTAACAAATGAAGGTGCAGAGGCTCTTCTAGCTGTGGGCGTAACGCCAGTGGGGACTACGAAACCACGTGCTGGTGATGAATGGTATCCTCATGTAGCGAAAGAGTTAAAAAATACGGAAGTTGTAGGAACTGAACGTGATATTAATTTAGAAGCAGTAATGAAGCTTAAGCCAGATTTAATTATCGGAAATAAAATGCGTCACGAAAAAATATATAATCAGCTAAAAGAAATCGCACCAACTGTTTATGCAGAAACATTACGCGGTGATTGGAAAGAAAACTTTACGCTTTATACAAAAGCTGTAAATAAAGAAAAAGAAGGGCAAAAAGCTCTTGATGATTATAAAAAACGTATTGAAGGAATGAAAGAGAAGTTAGGCGATAAATTGAATTCTAAAGTTTCTATTATTCGTTTCGTGCCAGGTGATGTTCGTATTTATCAAAAAAACTCATTCTCGGGAGTTGTTTTAAATGATATTGGATTTAAACGACCACCATTACAAGATAAAGATGATTTTGCGATAAAAGGAATTACAAAAGAGCAAATTCCAAATATGGACGGAGACTACTTATTCTATTTCACGTCTGATAAAGATGCAGATAAGAATAATGAAGGAAATTCGTTAGCAAAGGAATGGACAGAAGATCCACTCTTTAAGCAACTACAGGCTTCTAAAAATAATAAAGTATTCCAAGTAGATGAGGTAATCTGGAATACAGCAGGCGGTATTAAAGCTGCGAACCTTATGTTAGATGATATTGAAAAATATTTCCTTAAATAAATGATAAAATACATCACTTTTACGAAGTGATGTATTTTTTTGTGAAAATACAGAAAATTCCTTCTTTCGAGGTGACATAAGTTGTACAATAAAATCAATCATGTGATAAAGGAGTGGGGAAGAATGAAAGCTACTCATAAAGATTGGATCTTGTTTAATGGGAGAATGATTAATACGAAGGAAGAACAGCCGATGGTCGCATTAGAAGAGCGCGGTTTCCAATTTGGTGATGGTATTTATGAAGTATTTAGACTATACGATGGCAAGCCTCATTTATTAGATTTACATTTAGAACGATTCTTTAACTCTATGGCAGAAATAAAACTAATTCCACCATTTACGAAGGAAGAATTAGTAGAAGAGTTATATCAAATGATTGAAAAAAATCAATTTCAAGAAGATGGGAATGTATATTTACAAATATCAAGAGGTGCACAACCGCGCAATCATGTATATGAATCAGATTTACAACCGACATATTTTGCAAATCTTGTTTCGTTTCCAAGACCAGTTGCTTCAATGGAGGCAGGGATTAAGGTAACAGTAGAAGAGGACATCAGGTGGAAGTTTTGCCATATAAAATCTTTAAATTTGCTTCCTAATATTATGATCAAAAACAAAATAAATGAACAAGGATATCAAGAAGCAATATTAGTACGGGATGGCATTGTGACTGAAGGGTGTCATTCCAATTTCTTTATTGTGAAAAATAATAAGTTAATTACACATCCAGCGGATCATTTCATTTTACATGGTATTACACGTCACTACGTGATTACATTAGCGACAGAGTTACATATCGAAGTAGAAGAACGAGAGTTTTCATTACAAGAAGTATATGAAGCTGATGAGTGCTTCTTTACAGCGACGCCACTTGAAATATTCCCAGTCGTTCAAATTGGTGATGAACAGTTTGGAGCTGGTGAAAGAGGACCAATTACGAAAAAATTACAAGCTGCATATGAAGAGAGTATTCGTTTGTTTAAAGTGACAAATTAATCATGAAGAAAAAAGCTGGTATTCTTCCGGCTTTTTTTCATGATATAATTCAAGCATAGGACAAGTTTTGAAAACGCTGTAAAAAGGGGATTTAATATATGAATTATGAAGATTTTAAAGAAGTAATTCACGGAAGACGAAGTGTTAGAAAGTTTAAAGATCAAGAAGTATCTACTAATGATATAAAAGAAATAATTGATTGTGCGCGTTACGCACCGAGTGATACGAATTCACAAACGTGGGAATTCTTAGTTATCATGAATCGAGAGAAGATTAAAGAAATTGAACAAATGACATGGGATGCATTACATAAACTTGCGGCAAAAGCAGCAGAAAATGGAGAAGAGAAAGCAGGGAAATTACTTACACGTTCTTTCGGACCATATGCAACAGCTTTCTCGGAGGCACCAGTATTAATCGTATGTTTGGCAACACCATATGAATCAAAGTTCCGTGAAAAGATATTTGATCCAATTGCTTTTGTTCCAGATTCAGTTTGGGAAGAAGAAGGGATTAAGAGTAGCTGTTTAGCGGCACAAAACTTAATGTTAGCTGCACATGCAAAGGGACTTGGTACTTGTCCAATGACAGGGCCAGTATTGCTAGCTCAAGATGAACTGCGCCAATATTTACAAATTGAGCCTGAAAAACAAATAAATATGGTTATTTCACTAGGATTTCCGAAAGATAAGCCAAAAAAACTTCCAAGAAAAGAAGTAGAAGAAATCACAACATTTGTTTTTTAAAGTGCTACATAGAAAAGACATTGGACATATCAATGTCTTTTTATTTTTGAGGGGGTATTATATCGATTTGTTGGGCTAAAATGATAAATAAGAAGGAATTACTATTTATTTCATAAAAAAAATTAATGTTCTATTAAGGAAAGTATGATACATTAATCGTGAGCAAGCTTCTATATGTTCATAAAAGTTTTAAAAGTTGTCTTAAAATTTAAAAGTTATTTTTGTATAATAAATTATAATCAAATGACAGGGGGGATGAATTTTGAAAAAATTCATAATCACTGGATTGTCTGTATTGTTATTAGTAGGTTGCGGTGCTCCACAGGAAAAAGAGGACGCGCAATCAAAACAGGAAGAACAAGTTGTAAACGCAAGTGATGAGAATATGGTTGTATTTCCTGAAGGTGCAATGTCAATTGGAGAAGGGAAAGTAAAAGTTATTACTCCAGATGGTACTTCTGAAAATGGCAATATACCGACTGTATTCATTAAAAAGGATACTTTAATTCAGCAAGTTGAATTAGAACTTTCTAATTTTCAAAGTGATAAAGAAACCTTCATATTTGTAGATCAAATGTATACAGATAGACATCAAGTAACTAGTACAACGCAGACAACAGTACAATTAAAAGAAAAGACGCTTGAAACAGGTAGTCATACGATTACTGCAGTTCAGTATGAAAACAATGACCCGAAAGGAAAGGTTATTAGTTTTAATCAAGCAACATTTGAGACAAAGCCTGCGTCTTAATAAGAATAAAAAGTACATTACTTAAAAAAGTAGTGTGCTTTTTTATTTGGACTAGAGTGTGCAAGAGTGAATAACTTGTTTCGTTTTCTAATACGATTAAATAGGAAGAAATCACTTGCTACTACTATGACAGAGAAAGAGGTTGAAGATGTGAATCGGTGTATTCGTATCGTCTTGATTAGTATAATGATGGCAGTAATTTGGTTTACGATACAAGAGGTGATTCAAATTACGTTTAATTACCAAATTCATGACTTAGTAATAGGAGCTAGTTGTTTTACCATTGTGTATCTATTATATCCCGCATTAATGGGCAGTAAGACCTCGCCTTAAAAATCGGTATATGTGAGGAGATTAGGTGGGAGATCAACTGTCCGATTGGTTTAACTAATAATCATTGGAGATGAACAAACTCTCCAATGATTAAAGTTTCACTTTATGATAAACTCGAATTAAGGTGAGTTTTACAAGAAAAATGTAGGTATTTCATTTGAAATGTCGAATAGTACATACGATGTCGTAATAACAAATTTTCTATTGTTTACTGTGAAACAGAAGAAGGAGAGATAGTAGTTATGAAACGAGCTCTTATTAATATTGATTATACATATGATTTTGTAGCGGAAAAAGGTGCTTTAACTTGCGGAAAACCAGGTCAAGAAATTGAGAAGGAAATTGTACATATAACGACGCAATATATTGAAAATGGAGATTACGTTGTCTTTGCGATTGATAAACATGAAAAAAATGATGTATATCATCCAGAATCAAAATTATTCCCACCCCATAATATAGCTGGTACAAGTGGAAGAGATTTGTTTGGGGAATTACAAGATGTATACGAAACATATAAAAATGCTGAAAATGTATATTACATGGATAAAACACGATATAGTGCATTTGCAGGAACCGACTTAGAAATGAAGTTAAGAGAAAGAGGAATAGAAGAAGTTCATCTTGTAGGTGTTTGTACTGATATTTGTGTTCTTCACACAGCAGTAGACGCTTATAATAAAGGATTTAAAATTGTTGTTTATGAAAAGGCAGTTGCATCTTTTAATGCGCAAGGGCATGAATTTGCACTTGGACATTTTAAATCTTGTTTACATGCAGAAGTGAAATAAAAGAGGCCTTTAAAAAGGTCTCTTTTTTGCGTTTAAACTGAGACGACATTTTGTTCAATTAATTTTTTTATGAATGGGCTAATATTTTGTGGTAGCTCATTTAAATTAAAAAATTGTACATGTAATGATTCGACTCCATCAGCTTTTAGCAAGCCACCTGTAATATCTTTGCAAAGGTAAGCAATTGTTATAGGGTAAAATTCATCTCCGTTCGTTAATTTCACAAAAAATTATTTACCTGAAAATACAGTTGCTAGCTGAAGTGTACCAATTTCGATTCCGGTTTCTTCAAGTACTTCTCGTTTTCCAGCTGCTTCTATAGATTCACCAAGTTCTACAAAACCTCCTGGAACGCCCCACATGCCATTTCGCCTTTGTTGTAGTAGTATTTGTCCTTGTTCATTGAAAACAGCTACCGCAACGCCTGCTAAATTAAGCGGTCTTGATCCAACAACGTCTCTTAGTTCTTCAATATATCCCATTGCTTGCAACCTCCGTGAGTAATAATATTTTCAAATGAACTATTCGATATTATGTAAATGTTTTCCTTTTATTTGGATGGGTAGTGTAGTCTTAAAGTAAAGTCATAAAAAAATTCAATTGTCAGCTCCCTTTAGGTTATGAAAAAGGGTATATTTATAGAAGAATGTCTAATGAATTTTAAAAATATAGCAGCTTTGTATAGAATTTTTATTAGTTAAGGAAGTGGATGAATGAGCTTATTAACGTATACTGAAGAATTTTTTAATTATGTAAGGGAGTTTTTACTTTTAAGATTTTTACTATTTGCTTTAGTTTTAATCATTATTTCATTTGTAATAAATCGTATTATTGATTGGTTTTTTAGGAAATCAAGCTTTTTTGATGAAGAGGTAGAGCAGACGATTCAAAGTGTAATTCGATCTATTTTTAGATATATCATTATCATCAGTCTTATCATATATTTAATTAGCCAATTTGTAGATATAAAAAGTATTATTGCAGGTGCAGGGATAGCTGGAGTTGTCATCGGTTTTGCAGCACAACAGATGCTAAAAGATGTTATATTAGGCTTTGCAAGATTAGCGGACAAAGAGTTCCGAGTTGGTGATTTTGTAACTTTTAACGGAACAAATTCAGGAACTATTGAAGAGATTAGTATTCGTTTTATGCAAATACGTGAATGGTCAGGAAAACTACTTACCATCCCGCACGGAGAGATTAGAACGATACAAAATTTTAATAAAGGATGGATGCGTGTAATTGAACGCATCACGGTAAGTTATCAGGAAGATCCAACAAGAGTGAAGGAATTGTTAGAAGAAGTATGTGTTATATGCAATGAAAAATTGAATCAAACTCTTTATAGAGTAGAGGATGACGCTGTTGAACCATTTAAATACGTCGGTGTTACAGACTTAAATCCTAACTTGAAATATGTTGGCTATGAATTTTGTATTACAGGTTTAATAAAGCCAGAAGATTATTTTGAAACTTCTAGACAAGTAAGATTTGAATTAATGTCTATGTTTCATAAGAATCAAGTGCAAATGCCAGCAGCGAATATGGTTGTTACTACTGAAGGTTTACAGCATATCCATGGTGGACAATCTTTATCGGAAAGCTAAAGTAGAATCGTTTGTTAACAAAAATTCTGATTCCAACATTGGATAGAATAACAATAATAAAATGATTGATATAAAGAAAGGGCTGAAGGGATTCGGTTCTTTTTTTATTTATAGAATTTAGAAATTTCTTAATGTTATAATTGTAGTTGGTGATGAGAATGAACTTTGAAGAAAAAGAGATGCATCGTTTAGAAGCATTAAAAGAAATTGCTGAATTATTAAATGAAGCAACAAACTTACAGGATATGTTAGAAAAAGTGTTGCATACATTGTTACAAGTAATGAATTTACAAACAGGGTGGATATTCTTTATTGATGAAAGTGGAAAGCATAGCATGCTTGTAGACGAAAATTTACCAGAGGCTCTTACGTGGCAAGAGAAGAAGCCGATGTGTGAAGGAAACTGTTGGTGTGTAGAACGTTTTGTGAATGGGAGATTAGAAAAAGCGACTAATATTATTGAATGTAAGCGAATAGAAGATGCAATTGAATGTAATTGGGGAGAGACAGAAGATGTTACACATCATGCGACAATTCCGCTTAGGTCTGGATCAGAAAAATTTGGTCTACTAAATGTGGCTGCGCCTCATAAGACTCATTTTTCAGAGGAAGAGTTAGCGTTATTAGAATCAATTGCATTTCAAATTGGAACAACAATACAACGTATTCAGTTAGTTGAGAAAGAACGTAAATATGTAGTGGTAGCGGAAAGAAATCGACTTGCACGTGATTTACATGATTCAGTAAAACAATTGTTATTTTCTATTATGCTAACAGCGAAAGGTACTTTGAATATGACGCAAGATAGAGAATTGCAAGAGATGTTAAGTTATATTGGAGAATTATCACAAGAAGCATTACAAGAGATGACTCTATTAATTTGGCAATTAAGACCTGAAGGATTAGAGAAAGGGTTAGCAGAAGCAATTCAAAATTACGGGAAGTTATTAGGAGTTCAAGTGGAAGTTCGAATTGATGGGATGGTTTCAATTGGGGATGAAATAGAAGAAGTTTTATGGCGTATTAGCCAAGAGGCGCTACATAATTGTAAAAAGCATGCTTCGTGTGAAAAGGTACATGTTCTTTTGAAAATAGAAAATAACCAGTTACATTTTTACATAGAAGATAATGGAATAGGATTTATACAAGAGCAAGTAAGGGAGTCAGCACTTGGCCTGAAAAGTATGAAGGAACGTATTCAGTTAATGAAGGGGTCGTTTCAAATTATAACAGAGCTGAGAAAGGGTACAAAAATAGAAATTCAATTGCCGATTTGAAGGGGAGAATAAGATTGAAGATTAAATTGCTACTAGTTGAGGATCATCATATCGTTCGAAGAGGACTTGTATTCTTTTTGAAAACGAGAGAAGAATTTGAAATTATTGGGGAAGCGGAAAATGGCGAAGAGACATTACATTTCGTGCAAAAAGAAAGACCGGATGTCGTACTAATGGATGTATCGATGCCGAAAATGGATGGAATTGAGGCAACAAAACGTCTAAAGCAATACGATGAGACGATAAAGGTACTTATATTAAGTAGTTTTTCAGAGCAAGATTATGTTATACCAGCACTTGAAGCTGGAGCAGATGGTTATCAATTAAAAGAAGTACAACCTGAGCAACTTGTCGCTTCTATTATTGCAGTACATCAAGGAAATGCGAATTTTCACCCGAAAGTAACACCTGCATTAATGGGGCGTACCGCAGTAAAGAAGGAAATAGAAAATCCTTTTTCAATGTTAACGAAAAGAGAGCAAGAGGTACTTCGCGAAATTGCGAAAGGAAGAAGCAACAAGGAGATTGCAGCAGAACTTCATATTACAGAACAAACTGTGAAAACACACGTTTCAAACGTTTTAGCTAAATTGGAAGTGGATGATCGTACGCAAGCCGCATTATACGCAGTGAAACATGGGGAGGATTATTCATAAGCATGAATAATTCTGTTATATCGTATGACAGAATACATAGGAGCAATTAAAATTTATAGTAATCCCTAATATAGGTTTTTCTTCTTTCAATAATTAGGTACAATAAAGTTAAACTAATCGGTTTTTACAGGATAAAGCTACGATAGAAGAGGAGGATATGCTATGCCTGGTACAAGGAGTGGGATTGGAAAGATTCAGGCTTCGTTAAATGGTTTATCACCGAAATTGCGAAGTATTGCCGAACATATTTTGAAACATCCACAAGATGTTGTACATAAATCTATTACAGAATTAGCTGAAGTTACGAGTAGTTCCGAAGCGACGATATTCCGCTTATGTAAACACCTTGGTTTGCAAGGTTTTCAAGATTTAAAGATTACATTAGCTCGTGAAATTGTACATACACCGATGCAAAATATTCATGAAGAGGTATCAGCAGAAGATAGTATGGTAACTGTTGCTAAAAAAGTTTTTCATTCGCATATTACAGGACTGCAAGATACTTTACATTTGCTAAATGAAACAGCACTTGAGCAGGCTGTACGAGCTTTGCAAGAAGCAAGTCGAATTGAGTTTTATGGAAATGGTGGCTCTGGTATTATTGCGATGGATGCGTATCATAAGTTTATGAGAACGGGTATTTCTTGTATCGCTCATACTGATTCGCATTTTCAAATTATGGGAGCAGGTTTACTCTCGGAAAATTCAGTTGTTATTGGCATTTCTCATTCTGGTAGCAATAAAGGATTACTTGAAGCGTTAGAAGTAGCGAAAGCAAGAGGGGCCAAAATTATTGCGATTACGAGCTATAAGAAATCAGCATTAAGTCAACTTGCTGATATTACGTTATATACATCAACACGTGAGACTGAGTTCCGCACAGAAGCAAGTTCATCACGATTAGCACAGTTAAGCTTATTAGATACTTTGTATGTAGGGTTGTCGTTGCAGCGACAAGAGGAAACGCTAAAAAATTTACAAAGTATACGTGAAACGATTTCGATGAAGCGAATATAAAAAAAGCTCTTCAAATGAAGTGCTTTCAGACTGTAGACAAACTATTTTTGGAGAGTTCAAATGCTAAAAAAAATAGTTTGTATCTTGTTTTATTGATAATTTATCCAATTATATTTATATATAGTGATTATTATATTAAAATTTACTATAGGCGAGGAAGGTGTCTTATGAAAATATCTGTTTATGTTGCAAGTGCATTTAGCAAGGATCATAAAGGCGGAAATAAAGCGGGAGTGGTATTTATTGAGAATACATTGACCACTACTCAAAAAATGGAAATAGCCAAACAACTGGGCTATGCGGAAACCGCATTTATATCAGAATCTGAAATTGCTGATTATAAATTTGAGTATTTTACACCAAAAGAAGAAGTTGATTTATGTGGTCATGCCACAATCGGATCTTTCACGATACTGATGCATTTAAATAAAAATTTCAAGAATCGCTATACGATTGAAACGAACAGCGGTGTTCTTACTATTACTATAAAAGATGACATCATATTCATGGAACAAAACAAACCGATATTCTATGATGTTGTATCTCCAAACGAGTTCATCGACTGTTTTGACATTAAAGATATAGACAATAATTACCCAATTCAAATTGTCTCCACGGGCTTAAAAGATATTTTAATTCCTATAAAAAGCGAAACACAATTACATGCGCTACAACCTAATTTTGAAAAAATTAAAGAAATCAGCAAGTATTATAATGTTGTCGGGATGCATCTATATACTTTTAATGACAATCGAATTATATGCAGAAATTTTGCTCCACTATACGACATTAATGAAGAAGCAGCGACTGGAACTTCAAACGGTGCATTAGCTTGCTACCTTTATGAACAGCACTACTTGCAAAAAGAAGTCTATGTATTTGAACAAGGTTATTCATTACACTTGCCTTCTGAAATATTAGTTAAATTAGCAACCAATAGCAAAAATAAAATAGAAAAAGTTTATGTTGGCGGTAAAGGCTATTACTGTGAAACTAAGTGTTTAAATATAGAAAATATTGAGTGAAGAGCTTTTTTATCGATGAGAAGTTTGTTACTTTATTTTCTTTTAGAAATGTATGACTTACTTATAGTCAGTGATAAACTCTCATTTTTAAAAATTTAAAATAAAGACCGATTTGTGTAATAATTCAAATATTGTTCATAATTTCACAAGCTGTTTATGAAGTGTCATGTTATGATGAAGATGTAATGATGATTGAACACTTAAATTTGGTACAATAACTAGCCAAAGTAGTGAGGAAAGTAGTTGTGAGATAAACTCATTAAAACGCTAAAACACTAAAGGGGAGATCACATATGAAAGCAGTAGTGGTTAATAAAAACAGCAAAGCAAACATCGAAGTGATTGAAAAAGAATTACGTCCGTTACGCTCAGGCGAAGCGTTAGTAGATGTAGAGTATTGTGGAGTTTGCCACACTGATTTACACGTTGCGAATCATGATTTTGGTAACACTGATGGCCGTATTCTTGGTCATGAGGGTGTAGGTATTGTTACGAAAATAGCTGATGATGTTAATTCGCTAAAGATAGGTGACCGTGTAAGTATTGCATGGATGTTCCAATCTTGTGGACGTTGTGAATATTGCGTAACTGGTAGAGAAACATTTTGCCGTGAAGTTAAAAACGCAGGTTATTCAGTAGATGGTGGTATGGCTGAACAATGTATCGTTACTGCTGATTATGCGGTAAAAGTACCAGAAGGATTAGATCCTGCTCAAGCATCATCAATTACATGTGCTGGTGTAACTACATATAAAGCTATTAAAGTATCAGATATTAAACCTGGTCAACCTATTGTAATCTATGGCTGCGGTGGATTAGGTAACTTAGCTATCCAATATGCTAAAAATGTATTTGGTGCAAAGGTAATCGCAGTAGACATTAATGACGACAAATTAGCCTTAGCGAAAGAAGTTGGTGCTGATATGACTATCAATCCAATTTCTCAAGGTCCTGCTGATAAAATTGTTCAAGAGGAGCTTGGTGGCGCTTATGCTGCGGTAGTAACAGCAGTCTCTAAAGTAGCCTTTAACTCAGCAGTTGATGCAGTACGTGCTTGCGGTAAAGTAGTTGCAGTAGGGCTACCAGTAGAAACAATGGACTTAAACATCCCGCGACTTGTACTGGATGGAATTGAAGTAGTTGGTTCTCTAGTGGGTACTCGTAAAGATTTGGAAGAGGCGTTTATGTTTGGGGCAGAAGGAAAAGTAGTGCCGGTTGTTCAAACTTGTTCGCTAGATAAAGTACAAAATGTATTCGAAGAAATGGAACAAGGTAGAATTCAAGGGCGTATGGTAATTGATTTTAAAAAACATAATTGTAATTGCAAATAATTCACTTTAAATATAAAAAGCATGAGTCTAGCAAAGGACATGTAAAAAAGTTAGACAGCATAAGAAGATGATCCCTGTATTTAATAGGGATCATCTTCTTTATTTTCTACTAATATCGATGCCAATTAATACTTGATTAATGAGAAATGATTAAAGGTTTACTTTATTTGCAAACGAAAAGGAATCTTTATGTTTAACAAATTTTTTATGATCTGGAACGTTTTGAATTGCTACAATTTGCGAATCTCTTGCTTTCAGTGCATCTTGAATCCCGATGGTCATAAGCTTAATAAATAGAATCGTAATAAAGAATGAAGCGAGAGTATAAAAAATAATCCACCATGAAAGATTCATTTCATTACGATTTAATCCAATAAGACCTGCCCAATCATTAGATAGAGAAACAGGTTTGAGCACTCCGTCATAGAGTTCACGCATTTGTATGCCGCCAATTACAATGTTAAGCAACGCTAAATGGATAACGAGTATGAGTGTTTGGACGATATGTTCCATAAATAATACAAATAAGCGGTCAAGTAATAAGACTCGTAAGTGTTTTTTAATAATATGAAAACGACTAGCCCCTAGTAATTGTGAACTTAAGATGTAATCTTGTTTCATAAATTCATCAACCTCTGAGGATATGTATAAAGAAAGTGTAGGCAGAGCGACGAAAATAAGTACGAGTACTTGATAAAACGTAAATGAAATATTTGGATCTACCCCATCAGCATTTGATGTGATTATAATATTAACGGGCGTGATGAGTATGAATGCGATAAATAGAGTTGGAATATAATAAAAAACTTCTGAGCATGACTGGAAAAATCTCTTGAGTTTTGGAGCATATAAACTTAAGAGGATTCCTATACATGTTCCGCATAAAATTCGAAAGAAGCTAATTGCTACGGCTAATAAAATAGTGAATTTTGCTCCTTCTACAATTTGTAAGAAAACAGACTCTCCAAAACGATCAGATCCAAAAGGTGGAATTAACGATGGCGGAAAGGGGGCCTTTCCAAGTAATTCGTTATTGTCATTGTAAAGTAACTGAGGAGGTTTTGGGATGTTATCTTTAAAGAACCAACTATAAATAAAACTAGCTGAAATAAGTATGAATAGATAAGTAAAGCCGATTAAAAAGCGTTTTGATTTCCAAATAGATTTCATAATGATACTCCTTTCAATTGCTTTTTCCATCTATTCATCATGAATGAGACTATTTGGAAAATGGCATAAAACGGTAAAATAATCATAACAAGTATGATAAATGCAGCGGGAGGTGAAACAAACGCCTTATTAAATAGAAATTGAATAATGCCTTCCATATTAAAAACAAATTCTAAAATGAATAAATTAGAAAGTAAGAAAACAAAAATCGTTTTTAAATGGTGAAAGAAGTGGATAGATATATTTTTGAATAAATGAATGCAGAGTATATAACTTGATGAAAGGCCTTTTCCATATGCAACCTCTACGTAATGTTTTCCTTCTTCTTCTTTTATGTATAACACCATCATCCGAAACATTTGTAATGTAGGTAAGACAGCTAATGATAAAATAGGGAGTAAATAAGCTCGATTTTCATTAAAAGAAATAATAGTGACAGGAGATTCCCCGAATTTTTGAAGTACCCATATGAAGAATATTTGCAAACAAATCATCATCATCATATCAGGGACAGCTTCTAATATGAAAACAATTCGGTTTATCCATTTTTTTATATAATCTTTCGCTAAAAAATAAAAAAATGCCATGCTAGATGATAGAAAGAGAGCAAGAAAAAAGGCTAAAAATAATATAGTAAATGAATATAGGTAAGGTTCTAAAACAGTTGGAAATAATGGTGTTTTTTTGAAATGGCCAAACTTCGGGTCTGATCCTATAATCACTAATGATTCAGGGGAGAAGACCTGTTTTAACATGGTAACGATCTGATTAAAAAAATAAATTGGTTGAATGGTAAACCCTTGTTGAGTGATAAATAAATAAGGTAAATTTAATAATAGTAAGAGTGATAAAAGAATTGATGAAAGCTTAATTGTGAATTGAGATATTTTATTTAACATTAAACCCCTCCGACACCTTTTTACAACATTATACAATAAATTCTATATTATTGTTTTATTTTTCTGAAAAATAAAAATGCTATTAAATTTTATAGTATGTAAGATATATTTACAAGATAAAAAAGTGATAGCAGGGGGGCCGCGCTCTATGTTTATCAAGATAAAAGGACTAGTGAATCTAAAGCAATAAACAAGAGCAAAATGCACAGAATTCTCATTCTGCGGGTAGTTACTTTTCTTGGCTTGATGGTTATGTAACGTGATCCCTAAAAATGAATATTGCTTTTCAACGCTTTTTCATGCAAATGAGTAGAACGTATGGAGGACTATGTATGTGTTGTTAATGAGAGGAAAGAGTGTATTGCGTAAAGAATATAACGTAATTTTACCGCACGGAAAAGCTAAATTTAGTATATAAGTGAAATGGAATGAGGGGATTTACTTTTTGTTGTGAAAAAAATTTTCTTTTTATAACTTGATAAATGAAAAAATATTTTATATACTAATTCATGTAAACGGTTTACTAAATCGTATTTTGCTAGAAATGAAGGGAAGATTCGCATGGAAACAAGGGGGAGAGTAATCGGGATTGATATCGGTACCACAAGTACAAAAACGGTTGTGTTCACAGAAAAAGGAAAAGTCATTGCATCACATGCAATCGATTACCCAATTATTCAACCGAATGTAGGATGGGCTGAGCAAGATCCTGATGTAATATGTGCCGCTGTATACAAAAGTGTAAGCGTTGCCATTGAAAAAGGTAATGTATTACCAGAAGATATTTCTTCAATCGGTATTAGTACAGCTATGCACGCATTAATTGCAGTAGATGAAAATGGTGCGCCATTAACGCGTTCTATCATTTGGGCAGATAATCGAAGTACGAAGCAATCAGAAAAATTATTACAACAAATGAATGGGCATGAAATTTATAGACGTACAGGTACACCGATTCATCCGATGTCACCACTTTCTAAATTGTTATGGATGAAAGAAGAGGAACCAGAGTTATATACAAGTGCCTATAAATTCATTTCCATTAAAGAGTATGTGATTTACCAATTATTTTCACGCTACGTAGTTGATTATTCGATTGCTTCTGCTACAGGGTTATTTAATTTAGAAACATTAAACTGGGATGAAGATGTTTTGACTATGTTACATATGTCACCAGAACAATTATCAACCCCTGTACCCACTACATATATTTTATCAGGTATGAAGCCAGAATTAGCACAGAAGATGGGGATAAGTGCAGAAACACCAATTGTCATCGGAGCAAGTGATGGGGTTCTTGCAAATGTAGGAGTTGGTGCGATATCACCGGGTGCGGCTGCAATTACGATTGGAACGAGTGGTGCGGTTCGAACAATCTCATCAAATATAAATACAGATGAGAAAGGGAGAACGTTTTGTTACGCATTAACAGATGAGCACTGGGTAATCGGTGGTCCAACGAATAACGGCGGAATATTACTGAGATGGTTACGTGATGAATTTGGTAGTCCAGAGCAAGAAGTAGCAAGAAAGCTCGGCATTGATCCTTATGATTTATTAATTAAATATGCAGAAAGCGTACCAGCTGGAGCGGATGGGCTATTGTTCTTACCTTTCTTATCTGGAGAACGCGCACCTTACTGGAATGCAAACGCTCGTGGTACATTCTTTGGAATCAATCTTCAACATAAACGAGAACATTTTATACGTGCAGTGATGGAAGGTGTTTGTATGAGTGTATATTCAGTAGCACTCGCAATCAGGGATTGTACAGGGCCACTTACTGAAATACGAGTTTCAGGAGGGTTTGCAAAATCTGCATTTTGGAGACAAATGTTGTCCGATATGATGGGAAAAGAATTGTTTGTACCTGAAAGTCATGAAGCATCTGCGCTTGGGGCAGCGGCAGTTGCTTTATATGCTGTAGGAAAAATTGATTCTCTTGAAGAGGTAAAGGATTGGATTGATATTGTCCATCATCATGTACCGAATAAAGAAAATACGGCTATATATTTAGAAATGTTTTATATGTATGAACGACTTTACAATCGCTTGAAAGAAGAATTTGATTGTATAGCTGCTTTCCAACGTAAACAATAGGGGGATTGGGAGAAATGGTAGTTGGGATCGTACTAGCGGCAGTTGTCATACTACTTTTACTTATTACGGTAGTAAAATGGCATCCATTTGTCGCATTAATTTTAACAGCAATTGGTGTAGGTTTAGCAATGGGAATGCCTTTAATTGGAACTTCACCAAAAGATCCAGGGATTATTGATTCTATTAAACTAGGGCTTGGTAATACGTTAGGCTTTTTAGCGATAGTTTTAGCACTAGGAACGATGCTTGGAAAAATGATGGCCGAATCTGGCGGTGCTGAACGTATCGCTAACACATTAATTAATCGTTTTGGGAAGAAACGAGTTCACTGGGCGATGATGTTCGTTGCATTTTTAGTAGGGATTCCGGTATTTTTCCAAGTTGGATTTGTCCTATTAATTCCGTTAGTATTTACAATTGCGTTAGAAACTGGGGTATCACTTATTACAATCGGTATTCCGCTAGTAGCAGGACTGTCAGTCGTACACGGACTTGTTCCACCGCATCCAGCGGCAATGGCGGCAGTTGGTATTTTTAAAGCAGATGTAGGGAAGACAATTTTATATGCGTTAATTGTCGGACTTCCAACTGCAATTATTTCAGGTCCACTTTACGGGAAATGGATTGGTGCTCGTATACATAAGGAAGTACCATTAGATATAGCGGAGCAATTTGTTGAAAAAGATAAGAAGAAAGAACTTCCTAGCTTCGGAAATACATTGTTTACTATTTTACTTCCAGTATTTCTTATGCTTGGTGCATCCATTGCTGAAGTAGCATTAAATAAAACGAGTCAACTTGCACAAGTGTTACACTTTATTGGAGATCCAATAGTCGCTTTATTAATTGCAACGATTTATTCTTTCTTTAGCCTTGGTTATGCAAAAGGATTTTCTAAAGATAAAGTATTACAATTTACAAATGATTGCCTTGGACCAATTGCAAACATATTGTTAGTAATTGGTGCAGGTGGCGCATTTAATAAAGTATTATTAGATTCTGGAATTGGTACTACAATTGCTGAAATGGCGAAAGAATCACATATTTCACCAATATTACTTGGATGGGGAATTGCTGCACTTATCCGAGTTGCGACAGGATCGGCAACTGTTTCTATGATGACAGCAGCTGGTATTGTTGCGCCGATTGCAGCAAGTACACCAGGTGTAAATGTTGAATTATTAGCACTTGCAACAGGTGCAGGGTCATTAATTTTATCACACGTGAATGATTCAGGATTTTGGATGATTAAAGAGTATTTCGGAATGACTGTGAAAGAAACGTTATTAACATGGACTGCAATGGAGACTATATTATCTGTAGTAGCACTTGGGCTAATTTCGATATTAAATATATTTGTATAGAATAGGAGATTGATTAATATGAAACTAGGATTAATTGGATTAGGAAAAATGGGATTCCCATTAGCTGAACACTTACATGAAGACAAGCATGAAGTAGTTGTATACGATGTAAATAAAGAGCTTGTAGAAAAGGCAGGAAAACTAGGAATTACTGCACGTCATACATTAAAAGAAATGATCGCTGAATTAGAAGCTCCTCGTACGATCTGGGTAATGGTGCCTGCAGGAGAAGTTGTAGAGTCAGTATTAAAAGATGTGTATCCGTTATTAGATGAAGGTGATATCGTTATTGAAGGTGGAAATTCATTCTATAAAGATACGTTACGCCGTGCTGAAGAAGCAAAAAGCTTCGGATTACATTATGTAGATATCGGTACATCTGGCGGTGTAGAAGGAGCTAGATACGGTGCTTGTTTAATGGTTGGTGGAGAAAAAGAAATTTACGACCAATTAGAACCTTTATTTAAAGATTTAGCAGTAGAAAATGGCTATTCTTATGCTGGCCGCGTTGGTAGTGGTCATTTCTTAAAAATGGTTCATAACGGTATTGAATACGGCATGATGCAAGCAATTGCTGAAGGATTTGAAGTACTAGATAAGAGTGACTTTGATTTCAATTATGAAGATGTTGCAAAAGTATGGGCGAACGGATCAGTAATCCGCGGTTGGTTAATGGACTTAACTGAAAAAGCATTTGCAGATGATCCTAAACTTGATGGCATTAAAGGTGTAATGAACTCTTCAGGAGAAGGGAAATGGACTGTTGAAACTGCGCTTGAGTTACAAGCAGCGGCACCAGTAATCGCGATGTCATTATTTATGCGCTATCGTTCTCAGGAAGATGATACATTCCATGGAAAAGTAGTTTCAGCACTACGTAATCAGTTCGGTGGACATGAAGTTGTAAAAAAATAAGGATGTTTTTGAAAAGAAACTTGTGCATAAGCGCAAGTTTCTTTTTTATAGTTTAAGAAATTACTAATTTAAAAATACCAATCAATCATCGTTTTTTTGTCACAAATGACAGCTTCAACATTCATTGATTGAACAATATATTCTATATTTTCTTCTTTAGCTAATAATAAGGTTGTAAAGGAATCGTATATACTCATAAACGCATACTCATTGTCTTCCCCAGTAATAATTAACTCATTATTGCTAATGTCCCAAATATCTAATGGAGTAGTATTATTTACCTGTAATAATCCGTTTGTATCAAGAATTGGTTCAGAGAAATATAGATTTTTTGCACCTTTAGAACCGAGGAGTTTAAGTAATTTGTGTAATAAAAATATAGACGTATAATCTTCTGTTGGATAATAAAGATCTTTTTTTAAGTTTGAATGTAGCTTTTCAGCTAAATCCTCTCTTTTATATTCTTCTGAAAAGGCACTAATGGAAGTCAACATGGCCATTGCTAGGTCTGCGTATGAATGTAATCCACTACAAGACATCATTTCCTTCCAAGAAACGGATTTCCCATTGTGAATGATTTCTTCAGCGCTAGGATAGATGTGCTCATATGGTCTTTTTCTCACAGACTTTTCCCATCCTAAAGGCATTTGGACAAATGGATGTAGCAATATAGCTGCAGATTTAAAATTACTTGGTAGTTGTTCTAAAATTGGTGATTTGTCATCTAGCCAAATGTAATCCAACAAAACATAACCTCCTCTTAGACTTTGAAATGTACGGATTCCCGTATTATGTTTTTTTGTATTGATTGTATCAAATATAAAGCGAAGCATGAAATATGTCCCAACATAAAAGTAAGAATAAATAAAATGAAGTTTTCATAAATAGTAAAAGGGTGCTTATGTCATCAGTATAGCTAAAAAATGTTGTTACATATGAGAAGAGCGTGTTAATAAAATATGAGGTGGTTAAATGGGAAATGAGCAAGTGAAGTCTGTAAAGGAAGAAAAAAAGTTATGTCTTTGTATGATTGTCAAAAATGAGTCTAGAATTATGGAAAGATGTTTAAATGCAACAAAATCAATTGTAGATTATGTTTCTATTTGTGATACTGGATCGACGGATAATACGCCTGAAATTATAGAAAATTGGTGTAAGGAAAATGAGATACCTGGGACAGTTCATCATGAGCCGTTTAAAAACTTTGGTTATAACAGAAGCTTAGCAGTTTCATTAGCGCAAAAAACATATCCAGAAGCGGATTATTTATTAATATTAGATGCGGATATGATTTTAGAGGTTGATCCGAATTTCGATAAAACGAGCTTAACGGAAGATCATTATCTTACATTGCAATATGATGTTCATATTAAATATTGGCTTACACGTCTATTAAAAGCTTCTTTACCATGGAAATCTGTCGGTGTTACTCATGAGTATTGGGATATAGATCGCTCAAAAGTTGGAGCGAATTACAATACGAGGGTAGATCGGTTAGAGACTCTTGTCGTGAATGATCCCGGAGATGGCGGGAGTAAAGCTGATAAATTTGAAAGAGATGAGAGGTTGTTGTTACAAGGAATAAACGATTCAGAAACAACGCCAGATTTGCATATAAGATATTTATTTTATTTAGCCCAAACTTATTTTCATTTAAGTCAATTTGAAGATTCGATTAAATGGTATAAAAAACGAGTGGAAGCAGGGGGTTGGGTTGAAGAGGTATTCTATTCGTTATTGCGAATAGGGTTTTGTTATGAGCAGTTAGCAAATCGTTCAGCAAATAAACAAAATGAAGTGACAGATGCTGATGAAAAAGAAACTGTTAAAGGGCAAGAAGAGAAATATTTAGCATTAGCTGTTTTTTATTTTCAAAAAGCGTGGGAATATAGACCAACTCGGGCTGAACCATTATACCAACTTGCAAGGTTGTATCGATTACGATCTCAAAACAATATTGCTTTGATGTATGCTCTGCAAGGCAAGGAAATTCCTTTTCCAAAGGATGATCTTTTATTTGTAGATTATCATGTGTATGATTACTTATTTGACTATGAAATTTCTATTAGTGCTTTCTATATACCTCATAAAAAACATTTAGGGGCCGTGTCGCAAAAGTATTTGGAATCGATTAAAGAAGAGATTCCATTTCATATAGCAAATGTAGTAGAGAATAATGCGAAATTTTATTAAATACATTTTCGGTTAAAGGAGTAGTGGAGTAATCATGGAATTAATGCGATGGGCGATTGAACTAGGAGAATCGGTGCATGGAAATACGTATGAAGAATTGATGCCACTACTAGACTATTATTATGACCGTGATCATTTAAAAGCGTATTGTATCGCAAATCTTCTTTTAAACATGGATGTATTAGATGAACATCGTGAAAGAATCGAATTAAGAAGATGCATCGCTGCTTATTATGCTGGATTATATAAAGTAGCAAGAAAACATGCAAATGAGTTAGTGCTTAAACATCCGGATGTAGATTTATATAAAAATAATTTAAAATTAATGGAAGCTTATTTGAATAAAGAATATGATTATTGTCTTTTTATATGCCCAAAGACATACGGTAGTTTCATAGATGTTGCGCGAGCTTTAAAGTGGCGGTTGGAGCAGGAGGGAAATACAGTAATTATATCAGAAACAATACTAGAAAATGTAAAGAATACAGTTGTTTTTGGAGCACATACATACGCATATAACCCGAATCTTCTTCCGAAAGATGCAATTATTTATAATTTAGAACAGCTATACGAAGGAAGTCCATATGCGCACCCCCTTTATTTAATATTATTAAAAGATAGAGTGATTTGGGATTATAGTAAACAAAATATAGAATGGCTAAAACAAAAAGGGGTAGGAAAAGAAATAAAACATGTAAAAATGAACTATGCTCCAACTTTGGAAATAAAAAAAGATGCATTTGAAGATGACATTACTGAAGATATTGATATTCTGTTTATAGGTGCTCTTAATCCGAGGCGGCAAGCTATTTTTGATCATCTAAAAGCGATTGCCCCAAATTTAAATATAGTTTTTAAAAATAATGCGTGGGGAATTGTTAGAAATGAATTGATTGCTAGAGCTAAAATTATATTAAATATTCATTTTTATTTATCAGGAATTCTTGAAACACCTCGCGTGTCTTATGCAGTCGCAAATAAGAAATTTATTATTTCCGAAAATAGTAATCCAGAAGATGAGGTAGAGTGGCCAGGAATTGTGTTTACTCCGTACGAAAAAATAATTGAAAACGTAATGAAATATATAGAATTACCAGAAGAACGGAAAAGATTAGCGGAAAAAGCATATAATCATTTTGAAGCAAATGAAAGTTTAGGTACATTGAGTCTCAGAGATGAAACGAAGTAATTGTGCGAAACTCATACGAAAGTATGAGTTCTTTTTTGTTTATCATACTATTTTATGAAACAAGTTAACTCTTAATATTGTGTTTTGTATAGAAATTTCTGATAATATATAAGTAGAACTTGAAAACAAAGGGGAGAAATAATCATGAAACTAGTCGTTATTAATGGTACACCAAGAAAATTTGGTAGAACTCGCGTGGTGGCAAAATATATTGCGGATCAATTTGAAGGGGAATTATATGATTTAGCAATTGAGGAGTTACCTTTATACAATGGAGAAGAGTCACAACGTGATTTAGAGGCAGTAAAAAAATTGAAAACGTTAGTGAAAGCTGCGGATGGGGTTGTATTATGTACACCAGAATATCATAATGCGATGAGCGGTGCGCTGAAAAACTCTTTAGATTACTTAAGTAGTAGTGAATTTATTCATAAACCAGTTGCGTTGTTAGCGGTTGCTGGTGGAGGTAAAGGTGGAATAAATGCATTAAACAGCATGCGAACGGTCGCTAGAGGTGTTTATGCAAATGCCATTCCAAAACAAGTTGTGCTTGATGGATTACATGTGCAAGATGGTGAACTTGGGGAAGATGCCAAACCATTAATTCATGATGTAGTTAAAGAATTAAAAGCATATATGAGCGTATATAAAGAGGTGAAAAAGCAACTAGGAGTGGAGTGATATGTCCTCACTTTATCATGATTCTCGCTTGTATTACATTCTAGGGGCCAATAGTCTATCTGCTATTGGTTCCGGAATTGTTATGATAACGATTCCGTGGCTGTTAATTAAAGAGAGTGGAGGAGAGACAACATTTGGTTATGTTTCTATCATTGCAACCCTCATTATGTTTTTATTAACACCATTCATTGGGCAAAGTATTGATCGTTTTTCAAGAAAATCTTTATTGCTATGTAACGAAGGAATCGGAATTGCCGTAATTGGAATAATGGTTATATGGGGATTTGCGGGGCAACCTTATCATTCTATTCACTATATTCTTATTTATATAGCCGGATCATTCTACTATTTATTATTTTATCCTACAATATTTGCGTTCAACCAAGAGATATTTCAAGCGGAACATTATAAAAGTTTAAGTGGAACGATGGAAATACAAGGACAGTTAACACAAGTTATTTCTGGAGCGGCCGCGAGCTTCTTAATTGAAATTGTATCTTTGAAGTGGATTTTGTTAGTAGACATGTTAACTTTTGCTGGAGCATTTTTTCTTTTCTTATGTATACCGTACGTAAAGAAAAAAGAAGTGAAAAGAAAAATAACATTTAAGAAGCAATTGTTTGAAGGAATTCACTTTATGAAAAAACGTCCTAAGCTCTTTTGGTTCTTACTGGCTACTTATATGCCGTTTATAGGTGTCATGATGGCAAATTATTTAATACCCGTGTATATTTCGGATATACTCAAAGCCAATGCCTCTGTATACGCAATAGAGGGCACGATGTACGGTGTCGGAGCGGTTGTTGCAGGAATCTGTATTCCACTCATAATGAAATATGTCAAAACAGAAGTTTCAATCGTTATGACGATGTTCATTTATGTAATTTCAATTACCGCAATGAGTATTGAACCTTCCGTAATTTTCTTATATGGACTTGCAATTTTTCATGCAGTTGGAAATGCGGGTACAAGAGTGGCGAGAAATGTATTGATGATGGAGGAAATTCCAAATGAAGTAATGGGACGTGTAGACAGCTTATTTCGCCTAATTGGTACTGGAATACGAATTTTATTATTAATGTTGTTTACAGCGGGTGTATCTAAAGTCGGAGTCATGCTGCCGTTTTACGTATTAAGCTGCATATTGATCTTCTCATTAGGAATCGCTATTTATTATGTACTATCACAACGTAAAGTAGCGGCGCATGTTTCTAATAAATCAATCGTTTGAAAAAACACTTCTGCCTCCCTTTCTTTTTCTATATAATAACAAGAAAGGGAGTGAATACTTATTTATGAACAAATGGATCTTTCTTATGATTTTATTATTACCGCCACTATACATCATTTATATGACGTTTCGAATGAACAAAGTTGCTCGTGAAAAGTTGAGCTATCACTCTCCGTACGTTCTTATACTGGGTGCAAAGTTATTTGGGGATAGACCGTCTTTATCTCTTCAAAATCGTTTGGATGTAGCGTTGGAGTATTTATTTTCCCATCCTGAAGCGAAAGTAATTGTTTCAGGTGGTCAAGGAGAAGATGAAGATATACCGGAAGCTCATAGCATGAGAAATTATTTAATGGTACACGGTATAGATGAGAGTCGTATTTTAATAGAAGATCAATCTACAAATACGTATGAAAACTTAAAATTTAGTATGGATTTATATAATGTGAAACATGCGGTAGTTGTAAGTAATACATATCATTTATATCGAACGAAAATAATTGCAAAGCGTTTAGGTATGAAGATGGAGGCGCTAGCTGCTGAAACACCAATTCGTTCTAAGAGAAAAATGTATGTTCGCGAATATGCTGCTATTATGAAAACAATATTGTTCGACCGTTAGAGCTCAAATGCGAGCTCTTTTTTAATTTAAAAGCGTATCATTTGAAATGAATGCCATCTTCCATCAAAATAAAGGAAACAACAGTAAAGGAGTTGTGTTTGTGATTCAATTTAATCATGTGTCAAAATCGTATGAAGATGGCACGAAAGCAGTGGATTCATTGCATTTAGAAATTAAAAAGGGAGAATTTTTCGTTCTCATCGGTCCGAGTGGTTGCGGGAAAACAACGACAATGAAGATGATTAATCGTTTAATCGAAACGACTGAAGGATCGATTTTAATCGATGGAAAAGATATTCAACAATATAATATAAACGAATTACGTTGGGATATAGGATACGTGTTGCAGCAAATCGCTTTGTTTCCTCATATGACAATCGCTGAAAATATTGCAGTTGTTCCAGAAATGAGGCAATGGAGCAAAAAGGAAATAAAAGCACGCGTCGATGACTTGTTACATATGGTTGGATTAGATCCGGATATATATCGAGATCGTATGCCTGATGAATTGTCAGGAGGACAAAAACAACGTGTCGGTGTCGTGCGAGCATTAGCCGCAAACCCGAAAATCGTTCTTATGGATGAACCATTTAGTGCGTTAGATCCATTAAGTAGGGAACAGCTTCAGAAGGATATTGTACAGTTGCAAAAAAAGATTCAAAAAACAATCGTGTTCGTAACACATGATATGCAAGAAGCATTATCACTTGGAGATCGCATTTGTATTATGAAAGAAGGAAAAGTTGTTCAACTAGATACACCAGAAGGAATTATACATAATCCGAAAAATGAATTTGTAGAGGAGTTCATTGGAAATCGTGGACGAACTTGGTATGAGGAGAAAAGTGTAGCAGATGTATTGCCACTTGATCAAAGTGTGCAATTAGAAGGGCAGGCACTATCATTACATTCTTCTTTACAAGAAGCGTTAGTTCGTGTGCGTGATGAGGAAATCGTTCCAGTTGAAGAAAACGGTCAATATATTGGAGCGTTAACAAGTCGTCATATCGTCAATTACATTGTTGAACAAATGAAGGAAAGAGGCTAAACAGTGACTAATTTTATACAAACGTTCCAAGAACGAAAAATAGAATTACTAACTGCATTAAGTGAGCATTTACAAATATCGCTTATTTCATTATTTTTTGCAGTAATTATAGCGGTGCCACTTGGCATTTTATTAACAAGAAAAGAACGAATGGCTGAATTTATAATAGGAACTTCTGCAGTAATGCAGACAGTGCCATCACTTGCATTACTCGGACTATTAATTCCGTTAGTAGGAATCGGAAAACTTCCAGCGATTATTGCATTAGTTGTGTATGCACTATTACCTATTTTACGAAATACATATACAGGAATAAGGGAATTAGATGAATCACTAATAGAAGCCGCGAGAGCTATGGGGATGAATAGTTGGAGAAGGCTGTGGAAGGTAGAGCTTCCTCTTGCATTGCCTATCATTATGGCAGGTATTCGTACAGCGATGGTATTAATTGTTGGAACGGCTACATTAGCAGCTCTCATTGGTGCTGGTGGGCTCGGTAAGCTTATATTATTAGGCATAGATCGAAATGATCATGCACTTATCATTTTAGGGGCCGTACCAGCCGCGTTACTCGCTTTATTCTTTGATATAGTACTTCGCATACTTGAACGACCGAAACGCTCTTCTAAGCGTGTTATATTGACGATATGTATAGTTGTAGTAATGATTGCTTCTCCATTTCTTTGGAGTACAGAAAAGAAAGATATTGTTATTGCGGGCAAACTTGGATCAGAACCTGAAATTTTAATTCAAATGTATAAGCAGCTTATTGAACAAGATACCGATTTAAACGTACAATTAAAACCAGGTCTTGGAAAAACAGCATTTGTATTTGAAGCGTTGAAATCCGGGGAAGTAGATATATACCCAGAATTTTCAGGAACAGCTTTATCTACTTTCGTGAAAGAAGAACCAAAGAGCACAAATCGTGATGAAGTATATGATCAGGCTCGCATTGGAATGGAAAAGAAATATAATATGGTTATGTTGAAGCCAATGGAGTATAACAATACATATGCACTAGCCATGCCGAAAAAAATAGCAGATCAAAAGAATATAAATACAATTTCTGATTTAGGGAATGTTGCGCAGGAAGCCAAAGTAGGGTTTACATTGGAATTTGCTGATCGTGAAGATGGTTATAAAGGAATGCAAAAATTATATAACTATAAGTTCTCGAATGTTAAAACGATGGAGCCGAAGCTGCGTTATAGCGCAATTCAATCTGGAGATGTTAACGTAATTGATGCATATTCAACAGATAGTGAATTGGAGCAATACGGACTGAAAGTGCTAAAAGATGATAAAGGGTTATTCCCACCTTATCAAGGAGCACCATTATTAAGAAAAGAAACGTTACAGAAATATCCTGAACTTGAAAAGGTATTAAATAAATTATCTGGAAAGATTACAGATGGAGAAATGCGAAAAATGAATTATGAAGTTAACGTAAATGGTAAAAGTAGTGAAGAAGTCGCAAAACAATTTTTAGAAAAAGAGAATTTACTTCGTTAAATTTACAAGAAATATACAAATTTATATGTTTGAAATGACCGTTCATTACAAAATGAGCGGTTTTTTTTGTGCATACTTATACATTTTTTCAAAAAAGTATTCCATTTTTGTTCATTTTCTTTTAGAATAAGTAATGTTTTCCTGAAAAAATATAAGAGAAACGTCTATTAGAGAAAAAGGTGACTTTAATAGTTGAACGAACATAACACCTAGAATGACAGATGGGGTGGTACAAATAGAAAAGAAGTTAGGATTTTTTCCGTTAATCGCATTAGTAGTTGGAACAATGGTTGGTGGCGGTGTTTTTAGTTTACCGCATGATTTAGCAGTAGGAGCAAACAGTGGTGCAATAATAATTGGCTGGTGTATTACAGCGATGGGAATGATTCCACTTGCGCTCGTATATCAAACGTTAGCAAGACAAAAACCGGAACTTGAAGGTGGAATTTATAGTTATGCACGTGCTGGTTTCGGTGAATATATTGGATTTAATAGTGCTTGGGGATATTGGCTAGCAGGAATCTTAGGTAATGTCGCAACAATTATGTTACTGTTTAGTACATTAGGTTATTTCCTTCCAATTTTCAAAGGAGGAAATAATGTTGCATCTATCGTTGGGGCATCACTTTTATTATGGACACTTCATTTTCTAATTTTATTTGGAATCCGTGAAGCTTCTATTATGAATGTTATCGCAACAATAGGGAAGTTAGTTCCAATCGTTTTATTTATTGTTGTAATGGTAACAGCCTTTCGCTGGGACACATTTACACATGACTTTTGGGGAGAAGGAACCTTCTCACTTTCCGCTATACTTGGTCAAGTGAAAAATACAATGCTTGTAACACTTTGGGTTTTCATTGGAGTTGAAGGAGCGGTTGTATTATCCGGAAGAGCGAAGAATAGCCGAGATGTTGGTAAGGCAACAGTAATGGGACTTATTTTAGTAATGTCCATATATATTTTAATTTCTGTTCTGTCAATGGGAGCGATGACAAGAAGCGAACTTTCTGTGCTAGAAACTCCGTCAATGGGACATGTATTAGAGCATGTTGTTGGTCCATGGGGTGCAGTTGCGATTAACATTGGGTTAGTTGCTTCACTTGTCGGTACATTAATTGGCTGGTTTTTACTTGTTTCTGAAATTTCTCATGTAGCCGGAAAAGATGGCGTATTTCCGAAAGTCTTTACGAAAACAAATAAAAAGCAAACACCGCACATGGCATTATGGATTTCAAATGGTGTTGCCCAAATTATATTTATCATCGTTCTGTTTTCAGAATCAACATATCAAATTATGTATTTCATTGCATCAACATCAATTTTATTACCATATTTATTATCAGCGTTATTCCAATTTAAATTAGTCATTACAAACGAGCTAAAAGACGCTAAATTAAAAAATGGAGCGTTAGCTTTAATTGCTTCTATTTACTCTGTATGGCTTCTTTATGCAGCTGGTTTAAAGAATTTACTACTCGTTTCAATTGTATATGGAATTGGAATTATTGTTTACACGTTTGCAAGAAAAGAACAAGGGAACCGTTGCTTTGCAGGTGCAGAGAAATATGTGATGTGGGCAATTATTATTGCGGCTATCACATCACTGTATATGTTATTAACTGGAAATATAAAAATGTAAAAAGTCCTTTTCATTTAAAGGGCTTTTTTCTTTGTTTAGAGAATATTTACTACATAAGATATTCAGGAGGGATGAGAATGGAAGAAAAAGAACAGTTGTCTAGAATAATTGATTTAGCTAGTGAGTTAAGGAAAGTATTAGTGCAAGAATCTTTTTTTAATCATCATCCTGAGCTGAGAGGAGTCATTGAGAATTTAGCAAGTTCTGTTGAAAATTTGGCGGAATTGCAAAAAAGTAAAGATGAAAACGCTGAAGATCGATTACGTTACGTACTTGCTAAAATGAAAATTGCTCATAATGCAATTTTACAAGAGAAAAAAGCATTTCCTTCTCATTAATATACGTTTTAATTTTGAACCTGGCGGATAACGTCAGGTTTTTTATTTCTAGTTTTTCGTTTCTTTCATACACTAAGAATAGTATGAAAAAAGAAGGTGACTAAGGTGAAATTACATAAAGCTCTTCAGCCAAGTTTTATAAAACGAATGTACTATATGAGATTTTTAGGGAAATTTACAAAAGCTGAAAAAGAGAAGAGTGGAGAGAATTTCTTTGTACAATGCTTATCGCCAATACCATTCACTTTACAGGAACAATTTGCAAATGAACCATATGTATTTGAGGGGTTATGTAGTAATAAAAAGAATGAAAAAATCTTTTTGGAATTAAAGAAAAGAAAACTAGAAAAGCAATTAGTGATGTTTCGTCTTTATTATGAAAGAGGAAATGTATACGTGGAGTTAATATGTACAGAAGAACCGAAAGAAATAGCAAGCAGCTATAAAATGATTCCGGCACCTAAAGTTACAAATAATAAAAAAAGAGAATCTTTAGAACGAAAACTTAGCAACGGTTATTTATCATTCCTAATGCCTAAATTTCCGAAGGACTTTGAGCCTCCCGAATTATTGTGGCACGATGGAAGACTGTATGGAAACATATCCTTAAAGTCATCAATTAGCTCAATCGCATATTTTGAACAGAAACGTGAATGTAAATATATAAACTGCAGTGACTGGACGAAGTATGTAGAAATAGCGGTAGAAGATCAATTATATTTTGTAAGTGATCATGTGTATGAGCAATTAAAAAAACGAATGCATGAAGAAGGTAAGCTAGTTGAAGTAGAGGATATAAAAGTGCAAAAAGATGAATGGGAATGGGATGAGCGTGAATCGTCCTTTTTACAGTATGTACAAAGTATGGTGCATAATAAAGGGCTATATTTGGATGCAACGGATATTTATAATTTCCATATAAGTGTAAAAACAAATATGTTAACGATTCTTGGTGGTATACCGGGCGTTGGGAAATCACGTTTTGTGCAAACTTATGCAGAAGCATTAGGATTACAGTATGGGGAAGAATTGGTTTGGATTCCAATTTCACCATCGTATCAAGAACCACATGATTTACTTGGTTACCTTCATCCAAATGGTACTTTTATTGAAAGTGAAACGAAGTTAGTTAGGACGTTAATGAAGGCGAAAGAAAATCCCAATCAACTGTATATTATCGTTTTTGATGAAATGAACATGTCACATATTGAGCATTGGTTTACTCCATTTTTATCTGTTCTTCAACTTGAAACAAAAAATCGTATTTTAAACTTGTATGAGGGTGTTCAGGACATTGAGAATTCAATTCCATCAACAATTGAAATTGGAGAAAATATTATATTTGTAGGTACTGTGAATTTTGATGAAACAACGAAAGAGCTCTCCGATCGATTATTAGACCGAACGAACTTAATAACGTTACAAAAAATTCCGTTTTGTGAGATGGGCATGGAACTGGGGAAAGTCGTATTACACCCACCTTTGAAAGTAACAGCGGGAGAATTTCGGATAAATTGGATGAGAAATAAAGCGATGATTGAAGTGTTTTCTGAAGAAGAATTAGAGCTATTAGATAAGTTGCATGTCGTATTGTCATCACATGATGCGTCTAAGGGAATTTCTTTCCGATGTGCAAACGCAATTGCGACTTATTTGCAAAATATACCGTTCCAAAATAACCATACCTATATGATCAGTAGAGAAGAAGGGTTTGATTTACAAATAAAGCAGCGTGTATTGACGAAAATCAGAGGGACCGAAATGATGGTTGGTTCTTTACTTTCTGAAGAAGCAAAAAGGGGAGCGACCTTAGTACCTCTTTTGCAATCTGCACTTGCAAACAGAGTATCTACATTTGAACACTCTTTATCATATATACGAGAAAAACGTAGGGAACTGGAGCTGTATGGATATGCAAAATGAAGGGCGTTACGAAACAAAAATCGTTGATACGAATGAAACGCTCCCTTTTGTATTAAAGTTAATCATTGGAAATGAGGGAAAAGGAGATTATATTTTATTAAATCGTCTTTGTACATCTACTACAGCATTAGTTCAATGCATTTATAAAGTACAAGAATTAAAACCGATTAGATTGCAGTACAATTATGAAATCCCAATGAATATTACTTTTATATGGAATAAAGTATATGAGGGACAGAAAAATATAAAAGAGGCTCAATATGAAATAAATGAAAAAAAACAAAGAGTATTAATATATGAACATGGGAAAACAGAATTCTTTTATCCATGGCGCTGTGGTTTATACCATTTTGAAGTGCGTATAGAAGATACAACGTATTATGGTGCTTTTCAAATCGTACCGAAAAACTTTTTTGATGATCAATTTGAAATGATTCAAGACTATGTGAAGTCAATTTTAAATGAGTTGATTTTGGATAGAGGTTATTATAAAAAGACTTTCTCTGCACTTAGCGATATTGAGGATTCTTCTTATTTAGTGTTGCTTAGAAAGTTACCCCAAAAAATGAAGATGATAAAGCAAATCTTTAAGAAAATAGAATCAAGCTCAAAATTTATAAATGCATATAAATGGGAAGGAAAAGAGAGAAAGCCAACAAGAAAAGGAACCATAGTGGCAGAAAGAAAACCTTATGCAAAACATTATAATCGTAAGTTTATGGAACAAAAAAATAGTAAGGAAAATGCATTTCTTAAATATAAATCGATGCAATTTTATCATTATTTAATTGAAGCTAAAAGTTTTTTACGTCAAACAATTGAAATATTAGAAAGAGAAAAAAAGAAAAAATCAGAAGAGTTTCAAGCCGTAAAAACAATTATACAAACAATTGAGCGTAATGGATCAGTAACCGATAGAGAGAAGCAAAAATATAAAAATATACATTTACTAAAAGAAGCCGATTTACGAAAGAGCTCAATGAAAATACAAGAATATAAAATATTGGCGCACATTGTTCATGAAAATGTACAATACTTTCAAATGTTAATGCACTCCTCGTTTTGGAGGGAAGTTACTGAAACAAGTAACATGAACTTACATGATTTACCGATACCACATCAACAATTACTACATCATTTAGAAGTACTCCCGCAATATACGGATCAATCTCCATCGTTATTATTTGTTTATAAGCCAACGTTTTTAGTGTATGAATATTACGCTTTTTTTATCGTTATTTCAATTTTAGAGCAAATTGGTTTTGAGGCTAGAAATTCCATTCGTGAACAAATACAAGAACATTTTTATGTAGATGGATTACAAGATGGAACGACAGTAGTTTTACGACGAGATGATTTAAAGGTGCATGTCGCATTTAATGACTTAATTGAAACACATCCCCTTATTGCATTAAGTAAAGGGAGTAATTTTTACAATGGTGAGGATACGAAGAAGCCAGATATTCGCTTAGACTGTTTTGTAAAAGAAGATGGGAAATACGTATATAAATCTTCTATTATTATTGAAGTGAAGTATAGTCCAATGTACAATATTTTTCAGCACGTCGGAAATACGAAAGCAACTGAGCAAATGTATAAGTATTGGTCTATAAAGTATGTAGAAGAACAGGATGGAAAGCGAGTCTATTATCGAAGGTCAATTTATGAAGTCATTTGTGTATATCCAGGAAGCCATATGCATAGTAAAAAAATTGAGTCTGGATGCGGTGTTTTCTTGCAGTTATATCCATATAAGACGAAACAAGGGGAAGAGAAATTAGCTGGAAAACATGGGATGGTACAAATTTTTGAAAAGTGGTTAAAAAGCATTGAGAAGTAAAAGAAATCCTTTTTCATAAAGGATTTTTTTAGATTAAGAAGAATTATATGCTGTATGGAAAGAAACATATTGTAAGTTAGATTTGAAAAGTGATACAAATGTGTTATTAAAAGGAATGTGAGCGCGGGATAAAAGTCGATTAAATTGGAATCTAATTCATTTTGCAGAATATAATAAGTAATAAATATTTTTAGTTGCATACGAAGATTTGTTCTTATATGATAGATAGTGAAAGCGTTATCAAAAACAGAGCGACGATGGGAAAGGCGGTTAAATATGTTCCAGCGTGTTCAAACAAAGGAAGAACATTTTGGGTTCGAGCAACTATGGGGAGATTTTTGTGAAGAAAGAAACTTAATGTTCGTAGAACGTAATTTAAATCCATCACGATTTTTATTAATAGAAGATGAACATCCTATTGGTACAGTAGAATGTATTAAGTATACGGTACCTGAACAATCAAATTCTGAGTTTTTCTATCCGTTTTCTAAAAATGATTTAGTAAAAGATTTGAAGAATGTGTATGAAATAGGCAAGTTAAGTATTTCGAAAACGTCTCGTGGGAGAGGACATTTCAAAAGGCTAACAGCTATTTTATTTATACATGCGTTAGAAACAAAAGCTGAATGGTACATTGCAGCAGTAACAAAAAGAATGTATATGTATTTACTTACACTCGGTTTTCCAATTGAACCGATAGATAATCCATTTCAGTTTCATGATACTTTACAAGGTGTACCAGTAAGAATTCATGCTCGAAAAGGGGTTACGCATTTGTATTCTTTAAAAGAATTTCGCGATGTGATTCAAGGGAATGCTCATGCACAGGCATTAATTGCAGAATACAGTAAAAATATTATGTTAACGAAATAAAACGAAGTGAATATGTATAATAAAGAGAATAATATTTTTATAAGATATAACTCTTCATAAAAAAAGACCCTTATTATTTTAATAAGGGTCTAAAAATTATAATCCAAATATACTAAAAATCATTTTGCGGCGCTTCGGTTTCTTTTCTCGTTCGTATGTTGGTTTTGAATCAGGAGTAATATAAATGGGTTCTTCTTTCGTTAGGGCAGCTTCTAACTTTTGAATTCGTTCTAACATTTCCTCCATTTCACGACGGTGTTGTAAAAGTTGGTACGTGACGACATCATTTGCCTTATCTTGCATTTGTTCTTCCATTCGATCGAGTCTTCTCGTAATAGTGTTTAATTGATCAGCTAATTGTTCAAAATCATTCGATGATATGTTTTGAACAATTGTATTGACTTGAGTTTTTAATTCTTCAACCTCATTTGAGGAAGTCTTTTGAGTAGGTTGAGGATTTTGAGACTGCTCTATTTGAAATAGATGGTGTTCTAACATTTGATCGACATCATCTTGTGTAAAAATAAAGTGGCCATATTTGTTTTTTTCTATCGTAAGATTTAATTGTTGCGCGATCCGGACAACAGCCTTTGGGCTAACACCTAATTTTTTTGCGATAAATGGTGTTTTATATTCCAAAATAATCCCTCCTATATATATCCTGTTAAATGATTTCGAGCTATGAAGTAAGTTCCCTTCTAGTGCGACAAAAGAAGTGTGGAATCGGCAAAGAAAGTGTTTTTTCACGAAATTGAGTTGAGAAGAATAGTTAGTTTAAATAAAAATGTTTTATCGTAACATTTAGAATAATTTGACGAGTGTAAATGAATTAGATTATCATAATGATAAATATCTTTTTTATGTATGCATATAATATATAAAAAGGTGGTTGCTAATGTAGAATTTTGTTAGAGTATTAGAATGCTTACTTCACTTGAATAAAATTAAGTAGGAGGTGGCTTCCTTGCTTACAATGTAAGTAAGGAAAAGTATTTGGACATATATAGTATAAGTATAGTGATTGTTTTAATTGCCTTAACGGCATTTTTCGTTGCAGCAGAATTTGCAATTGTTAAGGTGAGAAGTTCACGAATTGACTATTTAATTGCAGAAGGAAATAATCGTGCAACATCGGTCAAAACAGTCATTACAAACTTAGACGAATATTTATCTGCTTGTCAGTTAGGAATTACTGTTACAGCTTTAGGAATTGGGTGGTTTGGTAAACCTGCGTTAAAGCAAATGTTTGATACGCTTTTTGCAAATTGGAATATCTCTACTCAACTAGCAGACATTTTTGCTGTAACTTTAGTATTTTTGTTAATTACTTTTTTACATGTTGTAATAGGGGAATTGGCCCCAAAAACATTTGCAATTCAAAAATCTGAACAAGTGAGTTTGCTTGTTTCTAAGCCGTTAATTTTCTTTTATCGTATTGCATTCCCATTCATTTGGCTATTAAATGGTTCAGCTCGAATCATTACGAAGCTGCTAGGGCTGAAACCGCCGAAGGGGCATGATGAGGTTCATTCAGAAGAAGAATTACGGTTGTTAGTTTCAGAAAGTTATAAAAATGGTGAGATTAATCAATCTGAATATAAATATGTAAATAAAATTTTTGAATTTGATGATCGGATTGCAAAAGAAATAATGGTACCTCGAACTGAAATGAATATTATAAGTAAAGAAATGCCTGCTGAAGAAGCTTTGCAAAAAATGTCTCGCGAAAAATATACAAGGTATCCAGTTGTTGATGGCGACAAAGACCACGTAATAGGTTTTGTGAATTTTAAAGATATTTTTACTGAGTTTGTACAACATAAAGCTGTTAATAAGAAGACAGTAGAGCAATATATGAGACCAATTATTTTAGTTATCGATTCTATTCCAATTCATGATTTGTTTTTAAAAATGCAAAAAGAAAGAACACATATTGCTATATTGATAGATGAATATGGTGGGACATCTGGACTTGTTACTGTTGAAGATATTTTGGAAGAAATTGTTGGAGATATTCAGGATGAGTTTGATACGGATGAGCAGCCAGAAATTCAAAAGGTTAGTGAAACGAAGACGATACTAGAGGGAAAAGTACTTGTTAGTGAAGTGAATACGTTATTTGGTTTAGGGATTGATGATGATGGTGTTGATACAATCGGTGGTTGGATTTTAACGAAGAATATAGAGATTGCTGAAGAGGATTCCGTTGAAATTGAAAATTATAAGTTTTGTGTGAAAGAATTAGATGGACATTATATAAAAAGATTAGAAGTTACAAAGATAGTAGAATCGATTGTTATTTTAGAAGATGAAAAACAAATTTCGTTACAAGAGCAAATTAGCTCGTAAACTCTGCTATATAGCAGAGTTTTTTTGAGCATAATGTTTTTTGAGGGATAAGGGCTATGATACAATGACATAAGTTGAAACCTTCACTAGGTGAAGTATTGTTGTATACATATATTTGGAAGGAGAAGAAGTATGAAAAAGCATTTATATATAAACGGAAATTGGAAATCTGTAAACACGTATAAACCATTATACGCACCATATTCTGAAGAAACATTAGCGGAAATTGCACAAGGAACGGAAGAAGATGTAAAAGAGGCTGTTACTGCTGCAAAAAATGCAATGATAAAAATGAATAAATTATCTGCATATGATCGTGCGACTATTTTAGAGAAAGTTGCACAAAAAATGGATGAAAGAAGAGAAGAATTTGCAGAGATTATTGCAAAAGAAGCTGCAAAACCAATACGTGCTGCAAGGGGAGAAGTAGATCGTACTGTTCAAACGTACAAATTTGCAGCTGAAGAAGCGAAGCGTATATATGGTGAGACATTGCCATTAGACGCCGCACCTGGTGCGGATGGGCGTATTGCATATACAATCCGAAAGCCGATTGGGGTTATAGGGGCTATTACACCATTTAATTTCCCGTTAAATTTAGTAGCGCATAAAGTTGGACCAGCAATTGCTGCTGGAAATACAGTTGTATTAAAGCCAGCTGATCAAACGCCATTATCATCTTATGCATTAGTTGAGTTATTTGAAGAGGCAGGATTGCCAAATGGAGCTTTAAATATCATTTCTGGCCCTGGCGTCACGGTTGGTGAGGCAATCGTCAAAAATGATTACGTTGCTTCTATTACTTTTACTGGAAGTCCAAAAGTTGGAATCGGAATAAAACAAAAGGCTCGGCTAAAACGAGTTACGTTAGAACTAGGCTCAAATGCTGCTGTTATTATTGATGAAGATGTAGAGTTAACAGATGAAATAATTGAACGTGTAAAATGGGGAGCATTTGTTAATAATGGGCAAGTTTGTATTTCCGTACAACGTGTTTTTGTACATGAAACGAAAATGCATGAATTTCTCTCGAAGCTAAAGAAAGCGATGGAATCAGTTGTTGTTGGTGATCCACTGCTTGAGGAAACGGATGTATCAGCTTTAATTTCAAAAAAAGATGTAGAGCGAATTGATATGTGGGTTCAAGAAGCAATTAAGGAAGGAGCAACTGTTTTATGCGGTGGTAAGAAGCGGGATGCAAGAATTTTTGAACCAACTGTATTAACAAATGTTCCAGATCATGTATCTGTGCAGTGCCAAGAAGTATTCGGTCCACTCATGACAGTAAATACATTTAAAGAATTTGATGAAGCGATTGAGCAAGTAAATAATTCGCGTTACGGCTTACAGGCAGGAGTATTTACAAATAATTTATTTAAAGCAATGCGTGCAATTGATGAGCTAGAGGTTGGTGGTGTCATGATTAATGATATTCCAACGTTCAGAGTAGATCATATGCCTTATGGTGGTGTGAAAGAAAGTGGCACGGGGCGCGAAGGAATTAAATATGCAATAGAAGAAATGACAGAAATGAAATTAGTATGTATTAAAAAATAAAATAGAAAACTTAAAATTTGCGCTAAAAAACGAGTAGGGAATGTTTACGATTCCATACTCGTTTTTTTACGCTTTTAGTAACTATTTAATTAAGTGTAACTTTTACTTCATTTCTTGTTTGAAAATAGTATCTTCTACATAAATTTGTTCTTTATCTACAGCAGTAGCATGAGTTAATACTAAACCGATTGGTGTTTCTGTATCTTTATTTTGAACAATTGTAAAAGGAACATTTTTTTCGTTTGCTAATTTAATGTATTTTGATAAATGTGGGTAAGCAATGCTACCATTTAGGAGGAGTTGTAATGATTGAGAAGAGCGCATGCTACCTGCCACTTCAGAGTATACATTACTTTGCATTACTTGACCGATCGTTAAAGCGATTTCTACACGCTCACGTAATGTAGTTAAATACATATTACGTTCTTCTGGTTTGTTTTGCTTTTGGCCGTAAATGCCTTCTTGGAGATAATCTTCCACATTTTTATTTACCATATTTTTCACACCTTTCATTTTCTATTGTACGCAAGAATTAAAAATGATGCAAAAAAAAGTCGTTTTGACTACGGAAATAATGAAAATATGTGAAGGAAAAAGGGAATTTGCATACAATTAGTTAAATAAGAAAGAAAAAATAATTTTATCAACAGAAATTAACAAAATGTGACAAAAATCTATTAACGAATCGTATTTTTTGTGTTAATATTCAAAATATAAAGGGTATTCGTCGTATGGAAATGGAGGGAATGGAGGTTTTTCCAATCGATAAGGATATTAAAGAAATATTTTGTTCACACTTGAAAAACAATAGGCACCAATTCGTAGAGAACTGGAAAAACAAAATGATAATTTCCGAAAAAGATCCATTTAAACTAGAAGTAGTTCAAAATGGAGAGGATTTACTAGAGTTAATTATCGAACTTACTATGGAAGATAAAGATATAAATTATCTTCAACCGTTATGCGAGAAAATTGCTATTGAACGTGCTGGAGCAGATGCGAATATTGGAGATTTTGTTTATAACGCAAACGTGGGAAGAAATGAACTTTTCGAAGCGATGTGTGAATTAGATGTTAGCGCTCGTGAATTGAAACCAATTATGGCAAAAATACATACTTGTTTTGACAAATTAATTTATTATACTGTTTTAAAATACTCGGAAATTATATCGAAGAATTTAGAGGAAAAACAGCAATATATTAACGAAACACATAAAGAAAGGCTGACGATTTTAGGACAAATGTCAGCTAGTTTTGTACATGAATTTCGTAATCCGCTTACTTCCATTATGGGGTTTGTCAAATTATTAAAGGCAGATCATCCGAGTTTATCGTATTTAGATATTATTTCGCATGAATTAGATCAATTAAATTTTCGCATTTCGCAATTTTTACTCGTATCGAAAAAAGAAATGTGGAATGAATCGGAACGGTTTTGGCTTAATGACTTGTTTCAAGACATTATACAATTCTTATATCCGAGTTTGGTCAATGCGAATGTTTTGATTGAAAAGAATTTACCGTATCCAATTCCGCTTGTTGGTTATCGAAGTGAAGTGAGACAAGTATTTTTAAACATATTAATGAATTCAATTGATGCTCTTGAATCAATGAAAGAAGAACGAAAAATTATCATTGATGTATTTGAAGAAGATCAAGCTATTCGAATTGTGATAAAAAATAATGGACCAATGATTCCAGCTGAAAATGTAGAAACGATTTTTGAACCATTTGTAACTACTAAAAAGTTAGGAACTGGTATTGGATTATTTGTATGTAAACAAATTGTGGAAAAACATAATGGATCCATTATGTGTCGATCAGATAACGATTGGACAGAATTTCAAATTGCATTTCAAAAATAAACAGTCTACACCAAATGAATGGTGTAGACTGTTTTAATTTGTAAGTATAACGGCTTCTAATTTAGGATCTTTAGTTGAATAACCTACTATTGAAATTGTATAAATAACATTTGGTTCAACATTGAATTTCGGAATAGTCAATAAAACGTTTTTATTATCTGCGAGTGAAATTTCAATATCTGCTGTACCAGGGCTAACTTGTAAAAAATCTGTTATTTGTTTAAAGAGTACATTTTCAAATAAATGATCTCCATCTTTTAAATCTACATTTACAACAGGGGTATCTGGAGAGAAATGTGCAAAGCGTATTTTAGCTTGACCAGCTGGTAAATGTGTATTATCAAGTATAGGTTGTAATTGTAGGTGATTATCACTATTTATTGCAGCAAGAGTATAAGTATGATTTCCCATTATTGGTACCAATGCTGAAAAGATTGGAGTTTCATTTCCGACAGGGACAATATCTATACGGTATTTACCTTGCACTAATGATAAATAAGGGCTGAATTGCTTAAATGAAATACTTTTAATAACCTTTTGTCCGTTTACTAAAATATCAACCGCTGATATATTTGGATTGGCATGAAAAATTCTTATATGTGACGGTAAAGCAGCTTCTTGTGAATCCCTTTTCTCATGCGCCTGTACAAGTTTTGAAAGTGCATCGCAATATTTCATATATAATTCTATATATTTTTTAGGATTACGAAACTGATAGTAACGTGCGAGCTGTTCGTATTGCGTAACTTCTTGTCCATATTTTTCAATTTCAGATTGAGACATGAACATTCCTCCTTTGTCATCATTAAAACTATATGCGAAGCAAGAAAGCGGTTATGCGAAAAAAATAATTTTATAAAGGGAAAATTAAAAATTGACAACAAATATGTTTTCATAAAGAGGTGCTGGTGCTTACGAGTATTTGGCAGAGTAAAGCAGTACATATGACTGCACGAAAGTAAAATAAATGCCAAATTGAAACTGCATTTCAATTAACATATTGAATACATGTCCAGCAATCGCTAGAAAACTAGAGTTTTTTTTAATTATAGGCAAATACACATACAAAGTGATAATTGTCCTACATAAATTATAAAGGAAAGGTAGTTTGAATCTGAGGAAAGGGGTGCCACTTCGGGATAGGGATATCCCGATAGTAATTGTGAATGAAGTTATGAAAAGGTTTTGTCTTATAGGCTGTAGGATGAATTTGTAAACATGATTTTTCTATTTATTTTAGCAATTGACAGTATTAACCCATAAGAGAGCGTCATGACGAACTGATTAGTGTGGTTAATCGGTTCTTTTTTTATAGTTTAAAAATGAAAAGTTTACATATTAAATATGAATCTGAATTGGTTAGTAAGGTGGGGTGTCGAAATTTGTTTTAAAATATGCAATTTAAAGTAGGATATTAGGAAGGAGTTTAACGGGAGTTCCGTCGAAGTGTACAGAATGTCGGCATTTAAGGGCAGCTGGCATTATGCTATAAAAACATTTGGTGATGTAGTCATTTCATATAAAAGGGAGGGTTATTTGGGCGTATAGAAAAGGATTGGTCTTCACTTTGAGTTCTGAATTTTCTGTTTTATAAATATTTTTAAGCACTCATTTGTATATTTTATAATAGTTTTTTGATAAATTCACTGCTTTTGCAGAGGATTCTTTTTTATGAAAGAAACGTCAATTTTCTTCATATATATATACAAATTGGAGAAATGGGGGAGCGCTATGCGCGATTACTTAATTAAACCACTTGTTGGTCAGCCGTATCCAATGATTTCACATGGAAAAGGTGTTTATTTGTATGATCAAAATGGTAATAAATATTTTGATGGTTCGTCAGGAGCAATTACGGCAGGTATTGGGCATGGCGTAAAGGAGATTGCAGACGTTATTAAAAAGCAAGCTGAGGAGATTGCTTTTGTTTATAGATCACAGTTTACGAGTGAACCAGCTGAAAAATTAGCAAAGAAGTTAAGTGATTTAAGTGTAGGAGATTTGAACTGGAGTTTCTTTGTAAATAGTGGTACGGAAGCAAATGAAACAGCTATGAAAATTGCAATTCAGCATTTTCAAGAGCGAGGTATTCAAGGGAAACATAAAATATTATCAAGATGGATGAGTTATCACGGTATTACGATGGGTGCGTTATCGATGTCTGGCCACCCACTACGTAGACAACGTTTCGTATCTATTTTGGAAGATTATCCGACTATACCAGCTCCATATTGTTTCAGATGCCCTGTTCAAAAGGTATATCCAACTTGTCAGCTGGCATGTGCGACTGAACTAGAAAGATCAATTGAAAGAATTGGTGCAGAGCATATTGCTGCTTTTATTGCTGAGCCGATTATCGGAGCAGCTGGAGGCGCGGTTGTTCCGCCGAAAGACTATTATAAAGTCATTAAAGATATTTGCGACCATTACGATATTTTATTTATTGCGGATGAAGTGATGACTGGGCTTGGTCGTACTGGAGCATGGTTTGCAATGGAGCATTGGGGTGTAGAACCGGATATCATGACACTTGGTAAAGGGTTAGGAGCGGGATATACACCGATGGCAGCGACAGTTGTAAGTGATCGTGTTATGGAACCAATATTACGTGGGTCACGTTCAGTAATGAGCGGTCATACGTTAAGTGCCAATCCATTGTCTGCAGCAACGGCTTTAGCTGTTATTGAATATATGGAGAAACATAATCTCCCTGAAAAAACAGCAGAAAAGGGAGAGTATTTAATAAAAGGCTTACAGAAAGTTCAGCAACAATCGACAATCATTGCTGATGTGCGCGGAAAAGGGTTGCTAATCGGAGTAGAATTGCAACCGTTTACAAAAGCGTCGGAGCTTATTTCAGTTGCAGCTAAAAATGGTCTACTTTTATACCAAGCAGTTTCAGGGCAAGCAGGAAAAGAAGATAGTGCACTGCTTGTAGCACCGCCAATGACAACTACATATTCCGAGTTAGATGAATTACTTTCAATTTTCTCTAAAAGTGTGGAAGAGATGATGCAAAAAGGAGGGCATAGTATCGCATGACAACTATTACAAATACATTCGGTAAATTAAAAGAAATTGAGGAAGTAATTTCTTTGTTCCATGATGATATGACATTAATGTTTGGGGGATTTGGAGGGATTGGATCCCCTCCATCTTTAATACAGGCAATTTTAGAAAAAGGCGTTACAAATTTAAATTTGATTGGAAATGACACTGGATTCCCTGATGTAGGTATCGGTCGTCTTGTTACAAATGAAAGAGTTAAATCACTAATTACTTCTCATATTGGCTCCAACCCAAATGCAGGAAGGCAACTAAACGAGGGAAGATTACAAATTGAGTTTTCTCCGCAGGGAACATTAGCAGAGCGCATTCGCGCTGGTGGCGTTGGTCTTGGTGGTGTTTTAGTTGATGTTGGTGTTGATACGATTGTGGAAGAGGGAAAACGAACAGTTGAAATGAATGGTAAGACCTACTTAGTTGAAACAGCATTAACTGCTGAAGTTTCAATTGTATATGCGAAAAAGGCAGATCCGTTTGGTAACCTTGTATTTGACAAAAGTGCACGAAATATGAATCCTCATGTAGCGATGGCTGGGGATATAACAATTGTAGAAGCAGAAGAAATAGTCCCGCTTGGAAGTTTAGATCCAGAGGAAATTGTCGTTCCAGGTGTTTTCGTAAATTATATTGTACCGTCGGAAGGAGTGAACTGGAAATGGGTATGGGCGTAGAAGTGAGGGATAAGATTGCTAGGCGTGCGGCGAAAGAAATACAAAATGGTATGATTGTAAATTTAGGTATTGGCATACCATCGCTTGTACCAAATCATTTGCCTGACGATATAAATGTTATGTTTCATGCGGAAAATGGAATCGTCGGCATGGGACCAACGCCAAGTAAAGGGAATGAAGACGAAAATTTGTGTAATGCAGCAGGTTTACCAACTTCTCTTATAACAGGAGCGAGTTATTTCGATAGTTGCACAGCGTTTGGTATGATTCGAAAAGGTTTGCTAGATATAACGATTCTTGGTTCATTACAAGTAAGTGAAAATGGTGATTTAGCAAACTGGATTGTACCTGGAAAACGTGTTCCAGGTATTGGTGGAGCAATGGATTTAGCACAAAAAGCGAAGCGGGTCGTTGTTGTGATGAATCATGTTGATAAGTACGGAAATGCAAAAATTGTTTCAGAGTGTACATTGCCATTAACTTCAAAGAAATGTGTAGATTTAATTATTACTGATATGGCAGTCATGGAGGTAACTCCGAGTGGACTTATATTACAAGAATTAATGAGCCCATACACAGTAGAAGATATAAAACGACATACAGAAGCTGATTTTCAAATTAATTCTAACTTACTAGTAATTGAATGAAGGGAGATGTAATATATGGAGCAATTAAAAAAGCAAGTTTGTGATTATATTGAGAGCCATGAAGAGGAAAGTGTGAAATTTTTAAAACGATTAATTCAAGAAAAGAGCGTATCTGGTGATGAAAGCGGTGCGCAGGCGATTGTGATTGAAAAATTACGTGAATTAGGTTTAGACCTCGATATATGGGAGCCTTCTTTTTCTAAAATGAAAGATCATCCTTATTTTGTATCACCCCGTACAAGTTTTTCAGATAGCCCAAATATTGTAGCAACTTTAAAAGGAAGTGGCGACGGGAAATCTATGATATTAAATGGGCATATTGATGTAGTTCCAGAAGGGGATGTGAATCAGTGGGAACATCATCCTTATAGCGGTGAGAAAATAGGAAATCGTATATATGGCCGTGGAACGACGGATATGAAAGGTGGAAATGTCGCACTCATGCTTGCAATGGAAGCGATTATTGAATCTAGCATTGAATTAAAAGGAGACATCTATTTTCAAAGTGTAATAGAAGAGGAAAGTGGCGGAGCAGGGACATTAGCAACTATATTACGAGGATATAAGGCAGATGGTGTCATTATTCCAGAGCCTACTAATATGAAGTTTTTCCCGAAACAACAAGGTTCCATGTGGTTTCGTTTACGTGTAAAAGGGAAAGCTGCACACGGTGGAACGCGTTATGAAGGGGTTAGTGCAATTGAAAAAAGTATGTTTGTTATAGAACATGTAAGAAAGCTAGAGAAGAAAAGAAATAGTCGAATTACAGATCCGTTATTTAAAGGGATTCCGATTCCAATTCCAATTAACATTGGGAAAATTGAAGGAGGGAGTTGGCCAAGTTCTGTTCCAGATGAATTAATTTTAGAAGGAAGATGCGGTGTTGCGCCGAATGAGACTATAGAGGCGGCAAAAGAAGAGTTTGAGAATTGGATTGTTGAATTAAATGATGTGGACAATTGGTTTGTTGAAAATCCAGTAGAAGTAGAGTGGTTTGGAGCGAGATGGGTTCCTGGTGAATTAGAAGAGAATCATGAACTCATTACAACACTTCATCACAACTTTGTTGAAATCGAAGAGAACGAACCAATTATTGAAGCATCTCCGTGGGGGACTGATGGAGGTTTATTTACACAAATTGCAAACGTACCAACAATAGTATTTGGTCCAGGAGAGACGAAAGTAGCACACTATCCAAACGAATATATAGAAGTTGATAAAATGATAGCTGCCGCAAAAATTATTGCATGTACATTACTAGATTGGTGTGAGGTGAAAAAATGAAATACTATGAATCTTTTAGAGAACAGACGAATTGTTATACAGTAGAAGGCGTTTTAGATTATTTTAATAAGCGTATTCGGGTAGATCACTATACAGGAAATGTTGAAAGTATTATACAGACAATTGACGAACTAGCAGAGGAACATTCTTTCACTAAATGTATTATTAAAGGAAAGGGAGAGCATGTTTCAACATGGCTCTCTTTCGGTTTTTTGTTGGAAGCAACGATACCTCATTATTTTCAAGGACACGATGCATACTTTTTGGTGAAATATAATAATGATGAAAGACGAAATAGTATGCATTGGACTGAGGAAGATACTATATTAAGCGGTGTAAAAGGAAAAGAAATAAAAGAAAAAGTAGTTCCAGAGAAATTTTTGCTGAGAAAAGCGACTGAAGAAGATGCAGAAGAATTAGCAACTGTATTCGGAAAAGTATTTGAAGTGTATCCGACACCTTTAAATGAAGCGAGTTATGTATTACAGACGATGAAAGAAGACGATACAATTTACTACGTATATGAATATGAGGGAAAAATTATTAGTACAGCATCTGCAGAAATGAATATAAAAGAAGGGAATGCAGAATTAACGAATTGTGCTACTTTACCTGAATATCGTAAACATGGATTTATGAAAAGTTTACTAATTAAATTAGAGGAAGAGCTTCGAGAAAGATCTATTTTCTGCTCCTATACAATTGCTCGATCGCTTTCTTTCGGAATGAATGCTGCCTTTCATCAATTAGGTTATACGTATACAGGAAGACTGGCGAATAATTGCTACATTTTCGATAAGTTGGAAGATATGAATATATGGGTGAAAGATCTTTCTAGCTATTCGAAAGCAGTAAAACTTCCGCCTCAAAATTCGGCTGTAAAGCAAAACAGTTAGGTGGAGCTGGGTGTTCGAAAAGCTGTACTAATTAGAGTTTCGAGTTATCTAATGAAAATATAAAATTGGTCAAAATTATAGAACGGAATCGTCATGCTTACAATCGCACATAGGTGTGCCCAAAATTCGGCATGTAATTGCTGGATTTTCGGCAAGAGGGGGGATGACATTGCTAGCAGTTTCGACACAAGAAGTCATTGAAGCGATTTTGGGCAGTATTGATGAGGCTATACACGCTGTAGATGAGAATGGAATTACAATATTTTATAATTCTGTAGCTGCAAAACACGATGGATCGAAGATTGAAAAAGTGTTAGGGAAACATCTGTTAGAAGCGTTCCCGTCTTTATCAAGGGAAACGAGTACATTGATGAAAGTACTAGATACAAAAAAACCTATCGTACATCAAGCACAGCATTATCAAAATTTAAATGGTGAAGATGTTTGTACAGTAAATACGACGTTACCTATTTTTATAGATGGGAATATTGCTGGGGCTGTTGAAATTGCAAAGGATTACTCTACAATTCAAAAACTTACTGACACAATTGTTGACTTACAGTCGAAAATAAAGCGATCATCTAGAAAAAAAGTGATTAAAAAGCATGCTGCATTTGAGACGATAGTGACAAATGATACGCGGTTTAAACAGACGAAAGAGTTAGCACAAAAAGTAGCACCAACAGACGCAAATGTTTTAATATATGGTGAAACAGGAACAGGAAAAGAACTGTTCGTACAAGCAATTCATGAAGCTTCTAAAAGAAAAAACAAGCCATTTATTGCACAAAACTGTGCAGCTTTACCAGAGTCGCTATTAGAAAGTTTATTGTTTGGAACGACAAAAGGAAGCTATACAGGAGCGATTGAAAGAGCTGGGCTATTTGAACTTGTTGATGGTGGTACATTATTTTTAGATGAACTGAATTCAATGCCTCTTGATTTGCAGGCAAAAATGTTACGAGTGTTAGAAGATGGAGTCATTAGAAGAATTGGTGATAATAAGACGAGAAAAGTAGATGTTCGTGTTATTACCGCAATGAACCAGCCTCCAGAAATATGTTTACGAGAGAATAAAATTCGCACTGATTTATATTATCGCTTAAACGTATTTTCATTATATATCCCACCGCTTCGTGAAAGAACTGAGGATGTACTATTATTAGCATCTTATTTTTTGAAAGAATATAATAAAAGTTATAAAAAAGGTGTACTTCAAATTGATGAGGAAGCGAAAGATAGACTGCAAGCTTATCAGTGGCCTGGAAATGTCCGAGAGTTAAAACATACGATTGAACATGCTGTTATTATTGCAGAAGGGAATACATTAACAGCCAATTGTTTACCACGTACATTTCGGAAAGAGAATTTTTCGAAGAAGAAGGGTATAATGCCACTTAGAGAAGCACTTCATCAAACAGAAAAAGAATTAATAGATCAAGCGTTGATTGAAACGGAAGGGAATATATTACAAGCCGCAAAAATGTTAGGTATCCCTCGTCAAACGCTTCAATATAAACTGAGCAAGTACGACAAAACCGCCGAATAATCGGCGGTTTTTGTGTGTTTGCACGAATAAAAGAGCGTTTACATATATAAAAAGTAATGAATATGATGTTAAGTATTGATTTCATACAACGCTTAAAAATATTTTTTCGCTTATGTAATAGGGTTCTCCGCACATTTACTTATCAACAATGTAAAGTTGGCATAACTATTGCTTATATAAAGGATGAGCGTATAAAAAGGGGGAATAGCAATGTTACATGATGTATACAAACCAAATCGTCACTGGAAGGATATCGAATTATGGAAAGATGTTACTGAAGAGCAATGGAATGATTGGGTTTGGCAATTAACGAATACGATCAAAACGTTAGATGACTTAAGAAAAGTAATTAACTTAACACCTGAAGAAGAAGAGGGCGTTAAAATTTCAACGAAAACGATCCCGTTAAACATTACACCGTACTATGCTTGGCTAATGAATCCTGATGATCCACGCTGTCCGATTCGGATGCAATCAGTACCGATTTCGGAAGAGTTATATAAAACAAAATATGATTTAGAAGATCCGCTTCACGAAGATGAAGATTCACCAGTTCCAGGGCTAACACATCGTTATCCGGACCGTGTACTATTCTTAGTAACAAATCAATGTTCTATGTATTGTCGTTACTGTACACGCCGTCGTTTTAGTGGACAAATTGGAATGGGTGTACCGAAGAAACAATTAGATGATGCGATTGCTTATATTAGTGAAACACCACAAGTACGAGATGTATTAATCTCCGGTGGTGATGGACTTCTAATTAACGATAAAATTTTAGAATATGTATTAAAAAATTTACGTGAGATTCCGCATGTTGAGATTATTCGTATCGGAACGAGAGCACCAGTAGTATTCCCACAACGTATTACAGAAAATTTATGTAACATTATTAAAAAATACCATCCAGTATGGTTAAATACACATTTCAATACATCTATTGAAATTACTGAAGAATCGAAAAAGGCATGTGAAATGTTAGCGAATGCTGGTGTTCCAGTCGGAAACCAAGCAGTAATTTTAGCTGGTATTAACGACAGCGTTCCAATTATGAAAAAACTTATGCATGACTTAGTAAAAATCCGTGTACGTCCATATTACATTTATCAATGTGATTTATCTGAAGGTATCGGTCACTTCCGTGCACCAGTATCTAAAGGTCTTGAAATTATTGAAGGTTTACGTGGACACACATCTGGTTATGCTGTTCCGACATTCGTTGTTGATGCGCCAGGTGGAGGCGGTAAAATTGCACTTCAACCAAACTATTTAATCTCACAAAGTGCAGATAAAGTTGTACTTCGTAACTTTGAAGGTGTTATTACGACGTATCCAGAGCCAGAGAGCTATATTCCAGGAAGAGCGGAAGGATACTTTAAAGAGATTTATCCGAACTACGAAGAAAAACGTTCAGATGTTGGTATCGCAGGTCTTATGAGCGATAAGAAATTTAACCTCGTTCCAGACGACTTACAGCGTATGAACCGTCGTAAAGACTATGAAGATAATGATACGCATGCATCTTTAAAAGATAAACGTGATAAGCGTGATCAATTAAAAGATAAAAAATATCAAGCACAAATGGCTAAATTAGAAGAAAACGACAAAAAAACTGAGGGTGATGCAGTATGAATTGTATGTGGTGTGACAGTACAGAAGCGAAAGAAAGCTTGAATACTGTATATTGGGAATTACCAGATGGTACGAAAGCCATTGAAATCCAAAAGACACCATGTATTTCTTGTTCCTCGTGCGGGATGGACTATCAATCAGACCATACAGTAAAAGAAATTGAAGATCAATTATTTTTAATTTACACGAAAGATTTACCAAAACAACTAACGTATGAAGAATTAATGGGAAGACCGCGTCTATTAAAAAGAAATTATTTCGACTTTTAACCAGCTTTTATGCTGGTTTTTTTCTTTTTCGCCTTGTATAATGTACCCAAGTTAGAAAGGTAGGGAATATTTTTGAAAAAAACATTTTACCATTATATGATGAAGCATCGTGCAGCTTTATTTAGAAATGAAATTTCAGATTTAGCAGAGGCGATGTATGATGATTTAAGTTTTCCGAAGCAATCTGAAGACTATGATGAAATTAGTTCATACTTAGAGTTGAGCGGAATGCTAGAAAGTATGTCTATATTTGATGAAGCCTGGGATTTATACATACAAGATAGATAAAAACTATTTGAAAACATACAGAATACATTACTTTGTTTAAAGTGAAGTATTCTGTATGTTTTTTTATACGAAATTTGTTGATTTGAAGCTAGTCTAGTTACTAGCTTTTTTTTGAGTGTAACGTAAATTTTATAAGATTATAATTTTTATTGAAAAAATTTATGAATATAAGCTTCTGTGATAAGCGTTTTTATGTAGGTTGCATATACTGATATCAAAATCACGACGTCAAAAAAAGGAGAGATAGAGATGGCAAGAAAAAAACAACCTAAATACAACGTAGGGGACATAGTCGTGATTACGCTATATGGAACCGTTGGGAAAATCACAAATATGAAGGTTTTAGATGGAGTTTATGTATACGAAGTCAATAATCATGATGGATTTTACGTAGAGCAAACATTGCAGCACGTTACAGAGCAAGATATGAAAAAGGGCGATACGGAGTGGATTGAATTAAATTATAATTTCACGTTTGGTGATCTTGTGCAAGTAACTGGATATGATAAAGATGTTTTCCGTATTGTTGGTTTTCGTACAGAAGTATGGAGATATAAGAATGACGCATGGGAAGATACAATTTATGAATTGTCACGGATTACGGATGGTGAATGGTTAGAAGCGGATGAGTCAGATTTAACGTTACTTGCAAATGCTCAAACGGCAAATGCAATTTTGAAGAAACTGAAACAAGATAAAGCAGGTATGAATAAATTGGATTTAGGAAAGTTAAAGTCAATTAACAACTCGAAAAAAGTGAGTGTTAAGACGAATCGTCAAGAAATCATTGATGGATTACTTGATATTTATAACGATTATCAATTATTGTTCGATACATTTAAAGATGAAGAATATAAAATTGTAATGGATGTTGTTCATAATTATTTAGTTAAATTGACAGAGAAAAAATAGTTAACTAGAAAGAGAGAATAAATTGAACAACAACATATGCAGTATAAGGTATGCCTACAACTATTAAAAAAATAAAAAGCCACTTTATAAGAGAGTCTGCCCATTGATCTTCATGCATGAACTCTTCTTTTGTTTGTCCTACTTCATATTGATTTTCCATTATTATTTCCCCCTTTGAATAGCTTGTACTACAATCGTATGCATCTCGTCCAAAGCTTATGACCTATAAAAAAATAAAATCTATTTTTCTAATCTCATATACATAATTTTGAGATTTTTTCATAAAACAGAAATAAAGGAGTGATGCTCATGAAGGAAATTGAAGTCGTGATTGATACGGAAGAGATTGCGGAGTTTTTTTATGAGCAACTAATTGAAAGAGGGTACGTCCCAAAACGAGAAGAAATTGAAGATCTCGCAGATATTACATTTGAGTATTTATTAGAGAAATGCATGATTGATGAAGTTTTTGATGAAGAGGATGAATGAAAGTAACGACGGGCATAACTCGTCGTTTTTTACTCTTTACAAACCTGTCACAAATATAGTCAATAATTATTGGTATAATGAAAAGGAAATTTTACTCAAGAGGTGAAGTAATGTTCAAAAAAATTATTGATTCTTTATTAGGAAAGAAAAAATATCATTCGTATTCAAGTAGTGATTATCGTCGTAGAGGGCGCTCGTATTCAAGTAGCGATTATAAACGACGTTCATCTGGTTATGGACATCAACATTATAAAAGAAAACGTAAAAGCCGTAGCTTCTTTTCAAGTAGCTGATGAAATGGCGTCGTGTACTAGCATTATTTGATAGACCACTGCGAAAAAATACAATTGTTGCAGAGCGTTATAAAATTGAATCAGTAATTGGAATGGGCAGTTATGGGGTTACATATGTTGTTAATGATTTGCAAATAAATAGATATAAAGTCTTAAAACAATTAAGACAAAGTAAACAAAGATATGAGTCTGGTAGAAAATCATTTGAACAAGAGAAAATGATTTTACAAACATTAAATTATCATGCAATTCCTAGTCTATATGATCATTTCATATGGGAGAAAAAGAGCTTCTTTGTGATGGAGTACATGCCTGGTAAAAATTTTGAAGATTATATTTTCATAGATGAGTATGTATATACAGAACGTGAAGTTTTTGAGATTTTATATGAAATATTAGAAATTGTATCGGTGTTTCATAGTGAAGGCATTATTCACCGAGATTTACGCATTCCAAACATATTAATGAAAGAAAATCAAATTAGTATTATTGATTTTGGATTAGCTAAATGGAAAGGTGAGGATGATGAGCGAGCTACAACTTACGAAGGTGAACAAGCTTTGATGCGAGAAGTTCAATTTCGTAGCGACTTTTATGCGCTCGGTCATTTCTCATTATTTTTATTATATGCAGGATATGAATCTAATGAAAAACAGGAAAAACCATGGTACGAAGAATTAACTTTGGAAAATTATAATCGCGAAATGCTTATGCGAATGTTACAAATAAAAACGCCGTACTATGAGAATGTACAAGATTTAAAACAAGATGTAGCTTCTGCTTTAGAGAGGATGGAGACTCCATGTTTCAAAAGTTTTTAGCAAGCGTTGGTATTGGAAGTGCAAAGGTAGATACTGTTCTTGAAAAAGATGAGTATATTGTTGGGGAAGAAATAGTTGGAAAGGTTCATATAACTGGAGGTTCAGTTAGCCAACAAATTGAAAGCATTTACTTAACATTATCGACGTCGTATGTACGAGAAGTGGATGATAAAAAAGTAACAGCAACATATGATTTAGAGCGAGTACGCTTAACAGAACCTTTTTCTGTAGAACCGAATGAAAAAGTTGAAATTCCATTTTCTTTTCCAATGCCAATTGAAGCACCACTTACACTTGGTATGAAAACGGTTTGGATTCATACAGGTCTTGATATTAAACGTAGTATAGACCCAAGTGACCGCGACTACGTTCAAGTGTTACCCAATGCATTATTAAGTAGTGTTTTAGATAGTGTAAATGAATTAGGGTTTAAAGCACGTCATATAGAATGTGAAGAATTACCGCATCGATTACGTAAGCAAGTTCCATTCGCACAAGAATTTGAGTTTATTCGGGTTTCTGGAGAGCATTATGGGAAATTAGATGAATTAGAATTATTAATCTTGCCACGTGCATACGACCGACTAGAAATTATTATGGAAGTAGATAGAAAATCCCGTGGTTTAGCTGGATTATTCGCTGAGGCGCTTGATCTTGATGAGAAGGTGATTCGTTTTACCGTAACAAGAGAAGATATCCCTGAGATGAAGCAAAAAATTAATAATTATATTTTTTAATAAACTATGCATAAAAAAGAAATGGAGAGGAAAACTAAAACAACCGCTCCATTTTTTTGCATAGTGAGGTTATGTATGTGAAACGATATCGACATTTATACTTGCTAAGTTTTACGTTACTCATTTGTTTTGTCGTATTATCACTTTCGTATCATACCGCTTGTATTGAGAATTTTGACAATATAGTCGCACATTTTATTCAAAGCTTTCGAAACGATTATTTGACGACCTATTTTACTTGGGTGTCTTTTATCGGTTCAAAAAGAATATATTTTCCATTACTCATTATTCTTGTAATGTATTTTCTCGTTAGAAAAAAGTTGCTTAGTGCGTTACTTCTAACAATTAATTACTACGGATCTCGTTATTTAAACAGTATGCTTAAACTATGGTACGAACGAGCAAGACCTGATGTCACGCAGCTTGTTACTGCAACTGGATATAGTTTTCCGAGCGGTCATACGATGAATGCTACTGCTTTTTTAGGATTTATTGCATACGTCACAATTACTGAAGATCGTATTTCATTGCATAAAAAATTATTAATTATTCTTATAGCAAGCTTTGTTGTATTATCTATTTCAGTTAGCCGAATATATCTTGGCGTGCACTATCCATCTGACGTATTAGCAGGATGGGCAGCTGGCGGTAGCTGGCTCGTTTTATGTGTTATATTTCATAAAACGTTCATAAAAAAAGAACCTATGTCATAATAGGTTCTTTTTTCATTGGCTCAACATGAATGTGTGCATGGTAAATTCCAAACTTTTTGCGAAGCATAGCCTCGATATTGTCAGTAATACAGTGACTTTCTCCAACATCCATACGAGCATCTACTTCAATTGTAATATCAACGTACGTTTGATTCCCGTACATACGAGCTCGAATATCTACAATGTTTTCCACACCGCCAATATGTTCAATAGCATCAGCGTATTCCTCCATTTTATCAGGATCAATTCCATCTGTTAGCATATGAGAAGATTCTACGAAAATCTCCCATGCAGTTTTACAAATAATAAGACCGACAATTAAAGCGGCAATAGGGTCTAAAATAGGCATTTGGAACTGAGAACCGACAATACCTACTACAGTACCAATACTTACGAGTGCATCTGATAAATTATCCTTTGCAGCGGCTTCTAATGATTTACTTTTTGTTCGTGCTGCAATTTTTTTCGTATACAAATACACGCAGTACATAACGACAGCAGAAAATAGAGCAACCCATGCAGCGAGTACATTAGGTGCTGCTTGTTTCGGATTTAAGAAAGATTGAATGGCACTAATAACAACTTCTAATCCGACTGTTGCCATAATGAAGGACGCAACAAGTGATGCGATTTGTTCGGCCCGCGAATGCCCATACGGATGATCTGGGTCACGAGGTTTACGAGATATTTTTAGACCAATTAATATCGCTAAAGAAGCACCGATATCCGTTAAGTTATTTAAACCGTCAGCACGTAATGCACTAGAGAGGGTAATATAACTGATGATGATTTTCATAGAGGATAAAAATATGTAGGCCATAATGCTGACAATAGCACCTTTATCAGCTTCTTTATGAGAAAGAGTATCCATTTTAATCACTCACCTTTCTTTAAAGGAATTCTTTCTATAAATAGAGTATCAAACGAAAGTCGTGTGGGTCTATACAAACATTGTTGACGTTTTATAGCTTTTTAAGAAGGGGATAACAAAGTTTCGTGAAGGAAAAATATGTTGAAAAGTACAAAGTCAGGGTGTAAACCGAATTGGAGTTTATTTACTAAAGAGATAGGAGGGGAGATGGATGAGGAAACGAATACTTTTCTTACTATGTATTATTCTTATAATGACAAGGTGTAATTCATTAAACGATGAAAAACGTCAAAAGGTAAGTGTGAAAATAGATGAAAGCCCTCTGAAAAATATTTTCCAGAGGGCTTTTATTTTAGTATGCTTCTAAAAACTCAGTAACTTGCTCTTCAGTTTTTGCGTTAGCACTATGTAAGTGGCCTAACTTCTCACCATTTTGGTATACAAGTAAACTTGGAATACCCATTACTTGATACTCTTCAGCGATACTTGGAAACTCATCTTTATTAATAGAATACCATTCAAATTTATTGAACTCTTCCATTACATCTCCGATAAAGTTGTCCATACGTACGCAATCTGGGCACCATGTAGTAAAGAACTTAACAACTACAGGCTCCTCGCTTGCGATGATGTCTTTGAATTCTTGTTCTGTTTTAATTTCTTTCATAAGTAAAACTCCTTTCAATATCACACGAATTTATATGCAAAATTCGTATTTGCAAACATGTTGCAAACTTATTATTTGTTTTTTAGTTTTGTAGTTCGTTCACACTTATAAAATTGTATGTAACATGACTGCGCTACTAAGTGTGAAAATAACGAAACCTCACTTTTCTTTATAAGCTTTTTCCAGGATTGTGTCAAACTTTTGAATTTTATACAAAAATTAAAGAAGCCCACACTTTGATTGAGTATGGGCAGAGGGACTAAAATTAATCGCTTATTAATTTCGAATAGATATTTAAATCGATAAGCTTTCCAGCTGATTTTTCGCTCTTTCTCAGAGTACCTTCAAAAGTAAAGTTTAATTTTTCTAATACTTTTATGGAATTTACATTTGCAGGTTCAACTTTTGCTTCAACACGATTTAGTTTTAGATGTGTAAAAGCATAATCTAATAAAGAGGATATTGCTTCAGGTGCATATCCTTTACCCCAAAATGTTTTTGAAATATCATAGCCAATCTCAGTCTTTGAGTTTTCAAAATCTAAGGAATTATAGCCACATGAACCGATAATGTGATTAGATTCTTTTTCAATAATAGTAAAACGTATAGCTTTATTATTTTTAGCGAGTTCGTTAAGGAATTGAATCATATCTTTTGCCTGGTTCTCATCAGTGAAATTACTTATATTCATGAATTTAGTAACATCAGGATCAGACCATATTTTAAACATACTTAGTGAATCAGATGCTTTCATTTTCCTTAAATATAATCTCTGTGAGTGTAGTTCTGTAATCAATACTTTTACCTCCGTTATGTTGTAATGATAGGTAGATTAAAAATATTGATATCTGCGCATAATTCAGTCCCTTCTAGATTAATTAACTTTTATTATACAAGAAAATTACTACATTGAACAAAGGCGTTAATTGGAGGTAACGAAATGACAAACTCATCAATTGAATATTGCGTTCAGTGTGATTAAGAAAGTGGTGTATAAAGATGGGACGAGATGAGAGTTACTTCCAAACTAAAAAAAGAGTAGATAATTTAAAAACATTTTACATTCATTTAACCATCTACATACTAGTCAATCTGATGCTTTTTTTACTTTTTAAGTAGTGAATTAGCTATTTTTTATTTTAATTACAAAAATTGAATAAGGTTAGAAATTATATGGTTGTAACGGGAATTAAGGGATATGAATAAAAAAATTTATCTCGCATTAACGGGCAGTAAGATCCTCACCTCAAAATTCAGCGGAAGCAAAGAAGTTAGGTGGAGTCGGGATGCCCGTAAAAGCCCGATTGGTGAGGGCTGATTAAAGTTTCACTTTATTAGGGATTTGCCTTAAACATTTATTGCAGTTAAGAATATTTATAATAATATGAACTAAAAAAGGTCCGATTTTTGTAATGTTGGAGGGGATTATTGTGGACATAACTCAAAGCGTATCAAGAATAGTGGTTAATGGAAAAGACCTTTCTTTCACTTCAGTTCAAACCTCTGCATGGAATCATGGACCTGTAAATGATTTAATCATTACGACGAATCAGAGGGTGAATGAGCTTTTTCAATTCATGTGGTCACAAGTACCGGTTACGATGTCGATATATTTTCTGCAAGGGGCGGATTTACTTAGGTTCGTCAGGGTTGCGGGAATTAATGAGCGTGTAACAGGAGAATATGTATATCATTTCATTTGGTAATAAGAAGGAGTCAAAGTAGTCTAGCAGCTACTTTTTTATTTTGTTATTTGAATATAAGCGAGTGGACTACCTTTATAGTACCCACTGAAATAAAGAATCATAATATAATTTGTAATAACTTATACGGGAAGGGAGCTGAAAATCATGTTTTATTCATATTTTAATTCTGAAACTGGTATGCGACCAGCGTATGGTACATCTATAACGTATAGTGGAGCACAAAGTACAGTCCAAGCTATTCAACAAGCATTGCAAATGCAACAACAATTGCAAATGCAGCAGCAAGGTGTACAACCGTATTATTCATCCGTAGAGTATTTTTACCCAGTACATCATGTTACACCGTACGGAAGTTCTTTTCTTACTATTCCATATGGAACTGTATACAACTTATAACTAGTAAGGAATGAAGTGGTGTATATAAATAAGGGTGCAGGTTAATAGCGCCCTTATGAATAATAAAAATAGCTAGTCCAAACCTTATAAATCAATCTTACATAATATGTAGTAATAAGTTTGAAAGGGGAATTAGTATGTCTTGTTATTACTACTGTAAGTATTGTAAGGAGTATAAAAAGAAGCATCATGATTGTTGTAAGAACACTAGTAAGTGCCATGATAACAAGGACAATCTTGTTAGAGCATCCGCATTTAGAGCTAGAAATACAGTAAATCAAAATGTTCCTGCTAATACTTTTGTGAAAGTGTTATTTCAAAATGAACAATTTGATTTAGCGAATGAGTATAATCCAGCAACATCTATTTTTATGCCGAAGACTAAAGGAGTATATTCTATTATTGGAACGATTGGTTTCTTTCCAAACGATCCAACTTTAAATTATAGAGCGCGTGTAGAAATTCGTGTGAATGGAAACGCAGCGATAGCTATAGATAATGACTTTTTTGGTCCAATAAGTTTTGGAAATGTAGTAAGTGTTTCGACGATTGTTCAATTGAATGCAGGGGATGAAGTTGAGATTTATGCACAAAGTAGTATAGATGGAGTTTTAAGTCCTTTAGAAGATGGTGCACATTTTGAAGCAGCTAGATTTCCTTCTCCAATTAAATAAAGTCATTAAACAATGAGTTTACAGAAGCTTAAAGGTAAACCCTCACCGAAATGGTGAGGGTTTTTTACTCTATTAAAAATAGTAACAGGTCGTCCAAGCTATTCTAATCTATATAGCATACTATGTAAAAATAAGTGTAAAGGGGGACTAACTATGTCTTATTATTACTGTAAGTATTGTAAAGATTACAAAAAGGAAAGTCATGATTGTTATAGGAAAAGTAGTAAATGTGATAGGAAGTATGTAAAGGTGAAGTGTTGTGATGATAAGAAAGAGGAGCTTGTAAGGGCATCGGCATTTAGAGCTGTGAATACAGTTAATCAACCTGTTCTAGCAAATACTCCTGTTAAAGTATTATTTCAAAATGAACAATTTGATCTAGCGAATGAATATAATCCAGTAACATCCATTTTCACTCCGAAAACTAGAGGGGTATATAGTGTATTAGGAAATATAACATTTTCTCCAAATGATTTTAATGTGAATTACAGAGCTAGAGTAGAAATTCGTGTGAATGGAAATCCAGCAATAGCGATAGATAATGATTTCTTTGGAACAGGAGTATTTTTTAATAATGATGTTTCCGTAACTACTATTCTTCAATTAGAAGCAGGAGATGTAGTTGAAATTTTTGCAGAAAGTAGTATTGCTGGCGTAATTGTACAAAATGTTAATGGTGTAAATACGGTTCACTTTGAAGTTGCAAGATTTCCTTCTCCAATTAAATAAAACAGATCATTAAATGTTTTTTAGTAGGTTTAGTTAATCCCCTTACCAAATGGTGGGGGATTATTATTGTTTTTCTAAAATATATAAGTAAACAGGTTAAGTATAGTTTAATTTGTAAGGGTTTCAATCTTCTTCAGATAATAAACAGAATAATAAGTAACATGCTTGTACAAACTCATTGTTAGTAAGTTTACTAGTTTTCTTATAGAACAAGAAAGAAGGAATACATAAAAGATCGTATCGTTACGTTTTTTCTTTACTATATAGAAATTATATATTGAACATAGATTTGTGAAGGTAATACTAATACACTGAAAAGAATAACATAAAGGCGATTACACTATATAAAAACAAAATCAATCCTAAGATGAGTAGTATTGGATGCAGCTTGAACATATTTGACCTCCTTGAGTATATAAAGAATTTTAATATATTATTGGTCAATTTAGAAGGGGGACGGTTGCATAAAAAAAGAGCATACATAATAAGTACGCTCTAAAGAAAGATAGGTTTTATGAGTGGATAATCTCCATACGATAATATATGTTCTTTTAATAAAAACGTGTAAAAAATCAATGAATTATCAATGGAATATCATAAAATGTGTAATTTTAGTTTAGGAATGCATTTATTTTCTTTCTCAGTTATTTTAGGTAACAAATTTGTGAAAATCGTACATTATGCGGACTAACAACGGGATAGCGATCGTACTTCAGTCACATATTTCTTAAAGTCTGGATATTGCGTGATAGTTTGACATTTAGGGGTGCATAGTTGATTAATTATAGACACATTTGTAATTACTTCGTTACAAGGACCGAAAAATGTAACTTTTAGTTTTGAATTTGGTGGGATTTTGAACACGATAGGTTTTTTTTCCATGAAATCAGCTCCTAATATTGAGTATTATAAGTTAAAGGATGTAGAGTCGTATTAGTATAATATGAAACTTCAGTGGATTTGCTTATAATAAAGAATTTCATAGTAGTAAAATTGCTTAAAGATGTAAAGGGGAAATTGAGAATGCGAAATAAAACGTTTAATTAATATAATCAATAAATACGCAAATGGTTAATATAACTAATGCATTTTTTTATTTTCTACATATTATGTTAGTAAGAATTGTATAAGGAGGTAGTATAAAATAGTGGAAGAAAATGTACAAGCTCAGCTTTCGCCACCGTGGATCACATATTTTAATGAATTAAAAAATTCAATAGGTGCTGATCCAACTGTTACAGTTGGGCCGCTTATTCCTGTTGGTGGTAATTATATTATTTTAGTGCATGCGTTAAGTTTGGAAGTTTTAATTTAATAATGTAGGGGGATGTTTTCTAATATCCGTAAAAATGATTGATACCTGGATTGATAGGACGAGATTACATAACAAATGAATAGTAGGGTATATTTCAAATATGAGAATGTTTTATATGGTATATATGTTAAAGTTAATAGAAATATTTCTGAAAGAGAATATATTTTTTAAAACAGTAACGATTCTTTTTATTTATATTATAGATAGCTAGTTTTAGAGAGATAAGGCTTACAATAAAACAAGCTATGAATAAGACATTAAAAAGGAGCTGGAATGTATGGGTTATATTGTAGATATTTCAAAATGGAATGGAACTATCAATTGGGATATTGCAGCATCTCAGCTAGATTTAGTGATTGCTAGAGTTCAAGATGGCTCTAATACGGTGGATTTTATGTATCAAAATTATGTTAGTGAAATGAAAAAGTATAGTATCCCATTCGGTAATTATGCTTTTTGCCGTTTTATATCTATTGCTGATGCAAAGAAAGAGGCACAAGATTTTTGGAATCGTGGTGATCAATCAGCTAAGTTTTGGGTGGCGGACGTAGAAGTTCAAACGATGGCAGATATGCAAGGCGGGACACAGGCATTTATTGATGAATTACGCCGTTTAGGTGCGGAAAAAGTAGGATTATATGTAGGGCATCACATGTATTTATCATTTGGAGCACGTAATATTGAAGCTGATTTCGTATGGATCCCTCGTTATGGAGGGAATAAGCCAGCATATCCATGTGATATTTGGCAATATACGGATTCAGGGAATGTTCCTGGGATTGGGAAATGTGATCTGAATCGATTAGTAGGAAATAAGTCACTTTCTTGGTTTATAGATTCGAACAAAGCAAATCAATCTAACATAGTGTATAAACAGCAACCGAATGGCATTGGTATTGCAGTTTCGAAATATCCTGATGGATACGGAATAAATTTATATGAGAACCCCATGAATCCTCAATTTACAGGTGCACTCACTCAGAAAATTCCATATTTAATCTTAACAGGTTATTGGGGAGGCGGTGAGCAAGATATGATTTGTTTAGGGAACGATAAGCAGTGGGCATATTTAAAACATTTTAAGGTGAAATGGTTTTATGCAACTTCGAAATATCCTGTCGGCTACAGAGTAAATTATTATGAAGAGCCTGAATGTATGAATTATAAAGGAAATATAGATGGATCGACATCTTTTCGAGTGTGGGGTAGAGTGGGAAATGCGGTAGATATCGGGCAGAATAGTTGGATACCTGAAGAACATGTAAGTATTAAGTAACTATAGCAGCCGTATTGTTTTTGAGGTGTATGTAAAGAGTCTTCTTACTATACATAATAGTAAGAAGACTCTTTATGTTTAAAAATGGAAATGCATGATACATAGTCAACTCATATGAAATGAATTACATGCAGAAAACACACTGTTTTCACAATGCCTGTGTATAGTTAATTTGCATAATGATAAAAGTGAGGTATTTGAATTGAAAAAGAAAAAAATATTTATTGGAACAATTATTTCATGCGTGATGCTAGCATTATCTGCATGTGGTTCTTCAGACAACGTAGTAACATCAAAAGTAGGAAATGTTACAGAGAAAGAATTAAGTAAAGAATTAAGACAACAATATGGAGAAAGTACTTTATATCAAATGATGTTAAGTAAGGCATTGTTAGATAAATATAAAGTTTCGGATGAGGAAGCAAAAAAGAAAGTAGAAGAAGCAAAAGATAAAATGGGTGAGAACTTTAAATCAACTTTAGAACAACTTGGATTGAAAAATGAAGATGAATTAAAAGAAAAAATGAAGCCAGAAATTGCATTTGAGAAAGCGATTAAAGCAACAGTCACAGAAAAAGATGTGAAAAATAACTATAAACCAGAAATGAAAGTAAGTCACATTTTAGTGAAAGATGAAAAGACAGCTAAAGAAGTAAAGGAGAAAGTAAATAATGGTGAAGATTTTGCTGCCTTAGCAAAACAGTATTCAGAAGATACTGGTTCAAAGGAACAGGGCGGGGAAATATCTGGTTTTGCTCCTGGACAAACTGTGAAAGAATTTGAGGAAGCTGCGTATAAATTAGATGCAGGCCAAGTAAGTGATCCAGTTAAAACAACTTACGGTTACCATATTATTAAAGTGACGGATAAAAAAGAATTGAAGCCATTTGATGAAGTAAAGGAAAAAATTCGTAAAGATTTAGAACAACAAAGACTACAAGATACGACAGGTAAATGGAAACAACAAGTAGTCAATGATTTATTGAAAGATGCTGATATTAAAGTGAATAATAAAGAATTTAAAGATACATTTAAATTTCTAGAAAAGAAATAATGATTGTAATCATAATTAGAAAAGGGAACTCATATAGAGTTCCCTTTTCTAATTAGTGTGTGAGTTATAAATAGATAGTAAGACAATACAATATTACATTTAAATATTAAGAATTACAATGGGAAATAATGGATATCGAACATAATTTAAAAAATAATACATATAATGTTTTTGAATAAATATTTAATATGGATAATTAGTAAAAAGCTGAGCATTCGAATGGAAAGGATGTTCTTTTTGGTGTGAAAATTTTAGGATAAATAATGAATCGTATTAAACGCGTCATTTACCACATCAATAAATTAAGGTGGGGAGAATATATGAAAGTAATCTTTCAAGGAGAGGGCGGCGCGAAAATTTTTGAGTCATATGATGAAAATGTAAGTGATTTATTAGCTATATTAAAAGAAACGAAAGGGATTAAAATCGGGATTGTTGAGTATAAAGTGTTAAAGTACGAACTTAATTATTTTCGTCATCCGAAAAAAGCGGATACAGAGAGAGAGTTACATATAATAGTACAACCTAAGTATATGTAATGAAATATAATAATAAAAATCACTGATTCAGTTTTGTAAAGTTTCATAGAGTATGTAAGAAAAGAGAGTGTTGTAAATGCTCTCTTTTCTTATGCTTTGTGAGTTCGTTCATCATAGTATATGTGTTCAGTTATAGATGGTTAATAAACGAAAAAATTTAAAACTTTTTTGTTTAGGCAGGGATTTTATATTTAAGTAAATAAATATACTATGAAGTATTTTTTATACGAATATTGGAGGAGTATAAAATGAGTTTAGCAAGTTACATAGGCTGTAATGTAGAAATTCCGTTAACGGAGCCCGATTCTAATGATGTAATTGTTTTTGGATCATGTTTTGCAGAGGAAAGTATGCTTGAAATGGTACAAGAGTATCAATTCCAAAAAAATTACATATATGAGGTTTCAACTAGTTGGGGAATTGAACTTGTCGAGTGGCAAAACGTAAAGGAAAAAAAAGAAGCGAAAGAAAAACTTTTAACTTTATGCAAGATTATGGAAGGTTATTTGGAAGATGGAGACTATTTCGAATTATTCAGTTGTTGGGTTGGTGATGAAGATAAGGAACGAGTAGGGGAATTGAAATTAAAAATAAATCATTTTAATATAGATGAATTATGTATTCCAGAAAGAACATTAGTTAGGATAGAAAAATAAACATTGAAATATTTTTTAAGAAAAGGCGATTTCACTTTGTGTGAAGTCGCCTTTTAGTTGTTATATGCATTTTACATAAGAAATGAGAAGTTTATTTGATAAAGGAAAAAAGTATGGAGATAAATAAAATTATGTTTTTTGTTAAAAAATAATAAGTATGGCTCTTCTCAAAAGAACGAATGTTCTTTTGAGAGGTAACCTAATTATAGTTTAGAAGTAAATCCGAGTTTAGTGCGTATTAAAAATAACTAAGGGATAGTATGGCTAAATAAATGTATAAATGATCAAGGAGATAAAAATGAACGATGTAAAGATACAAAAGGAAGAAAGAGAGTGGGTTCCGTTTACAGTAATATCCGAACAACTTTTAAATATGAGAAAGATTATTGGAGAGAAATTAAAAGTACAAAAACCGCTTTTAACAAACGAAGCAAAAGAGAGAATTTCTGATAAATTATTAACGTCATTACTGTCTGAGAAAGAAATATTGGTAACATATTTTGAAGATGGTTACATACTAACAAACTACATGACTGTTGTACATATCAATCCGGTAAAACAAATTGTAATTTGTACAGACGCCTTTTATAAAACTTACGTATTTAACGCTATGGATATTATTGAAATAACGTAAAAGAAGCTGAATATTAAATGGCAGCTTCTTTTATTTCTGATTTATGAGACAAATAATACAAGAAAAAGCAGCTAGCTTCGTGCTAGCTGCTGAGCCCCAGGGAAAGGGAGAAAAAGATAGGGTACTCCAAAATCAACAAGAGCTGTCAAACAGCCTGATTATAGTATAGACAAATTAAGATTTTCTATACTAAAAGTTGAACATAAGATTAGGCTGTACCCACTTGGTTTTGATCTGCAAGGTCAGAATCAAATGTATTGGTCGCGCTAACACCGCTAAAAGTATTAACAACAAAACCAACGTTTGATGCGCCAGAGCCATTATAAGCTTTCGTATTTTCTTTTGGAGAAACGTTGTAGAAATCACCTAAGTTAAATGAACCATTACTATTTTGTACAACTAAATTCCCTACAACTGATGGCATAATTTTCACCTGCTTTATAATAAGTTGTTAACATTACTATATGGAGTTATAGTCCAGATGGTTCATATAATAAAAATTGTGGAATAGTAAAACGTTTGGAGCATGGATTTCAATAAAAGTGTGTTAAAATTAATATAATAAAGTTGAGTAATTTTTTTAAAAAATTTGTATAATTGATATATACGAAAATAAAGGAGGCAAAATGTAATGAAAGATATTATGAAAAAAGTTGATTTAACAGATGCCAAATCAAGTAATCTTGTTGCACTAATTTATAGTAATGAAGTTATATTAGTTGAAGACGCATTTTGTCCAAATGAAATAAAATTAAAGTTTAATGAAATTGCAATTTTATCTGCAATTAAAACAGCTCATATTGCGAAAGTGTCTATTAGGAAAGAACTTGAAGCGCTTTTTCATGATACGGGTGTTATATTAGTGAAACAAAATGTTGATTATGGTAGTAGCCAATCTATTACCATGCATTTTGAGCAATTTAAAAAATTGCAATATGAGATTGAATATTTAAATAAAAGTATGTAATAAGGCAGCTAAATAAAGGTTCTATCATAAAGGTGGAATGTGTTGTGTTGAAAAAGTGGTTTGAAAATTATTTGGGTGAATCGCATTGTAAACATAAATATATTTTTATTAAGATGCAGGATAATGAGGATTTTAAAAAAGATACATTAGGTGTAGTTTATATTTACCAGTGTGAAAAATGTGGAAAAGAGAAGTTGAAATGTAAAAACGATAATGAAATAAACAATGAATTTTTAGATATATAGCAAAAAGTAACCATGATGGTTACTTTTTTTATTTATGTATGCAATATCAAAACCATTACTAAAGTATGAGTTGAGTTGATACTATAGTAAATGGCTGAATAAAAATGAAGAGAGTAAGATATAGGGAAGGAGGATGAGAGAAATGCAGAGAAAAGAAATTGGTAAATCTGTAATTATTACAGGTGTGACACAAGGGTTAGGACGTGCGATGGTTGACCGATTTGATGAATTAGGGTGGAACATATATGGTTGTGGACGTTCAAAAGATAAAATTGAAGAACTAAAAAAACAGTACAGTAAAATACATGATTTTCAAGTAATTGATGTTTCAGATTCTCAGCAAGTTAACAACTGGGCAAATTATATACTTAATAGACATACGGCTCCCGATATGATAATAAATAATGCATCGATTGTAAATCAAAATGCACAACTTTGGAAAATTACGGCTCAAGAATTCGAAAATGTAATGAATGTAAACGTGAATGGTGTAGTAAATGTAATAAGAGCGTTTGTTCCCGCAATGGTAGCTAGGAAAGAAGGAATTATCATTAATATGAGTTCTAGTTGGGGGAGAGAAGGTGAAGCTGAGCTTGCGCCATATTGTGCCTCAAAATTTGCAATTGAAGGTATCACTAAATCTATGGCACTGGAATTACCTCATGGCATGGCTGTAGTTGCTTTAGATCCTGGAGGGAGTATTAGTACTCCAATGCTGAAGTCATGTGCGCCACAATATATAAATGAATCACCTACACCTGAAACTTGGTCACATAAAGCAACTCAATATATATTGAATATAACAATAGATAAAAATGGAGATTCACTGACATGCCCAGCATGCATATAAAAAGCACCTTTAAGGTGCTTTTTATATTAGTAGCACATTATATCATTCACAAAATTACATTTAAAAAATAAAATAAAAGATTAAGGGTGGAATTTATTTATTCCGCTATTTGCCGATTAGTAAGACCCCTACCTCAAAATTCAGCGAAAGCAAAGAATTTAGGAGGGGGATGAAGAAAACCCCACTGATTAAAGTTTCACTTTATTTTGAAAGGTTTAGAAAATATTTAAATAGGTGATAAAAATGAATCCAAGCGGTTTAAAAGTTACAGGGGCATGGTTTCAAGTAGGTGGGAACCTTACAGCTGCAATTGGAACGACAAGAGGATTTATTGGAGAAGAGAAAGTTGAATCGGATCTCGTTATTGTAGGAAGCTCATTACAAGCCCTCGGGTATATATTACAAATCATTGCGAGCAATTATGATGATGGGGAAGAAAAAAGAGAAAATCAAAATATAGGCTTAGAGAATCAAAGTAAATTACTTGATCAAATAGGAATTGAGCTATTAGCATTAGGGAATATATCAAATGTAATAGGAACATATTTTAATATAAATGAACAATCGAAAGAAAATGATTATCTTATTATTACAGGGAACAATTTACAATCGATCGGTGCTTTTTTAGGAGTAGAAGCAGCTTTGATGGATATAAATGTACTACAGAAAATTATTATATTAGGTAACTCCATGCAAAGTTTAGGTGCTGGATTACAAGCGTATCAAGGTGTTTCAAATGTATTGAAAGATGAGAGAGAAAATGAAGATAGTATTTTTGATAAGAAGGATGAGAGAATAATTGCACTCATTGGTATTTGGATACAAGCGATAGGAACGTTAATTTCTGCAATTGGAGTAACTGCAATAGAGGAAGAAAATAGGCTAGAAAACAATGAAAAGGTTGAAATACTTATATAAATAGAAGGAGATACATGAATTTTATAGGTACGTTAAGATTAAAATAGTAGTAGGTTTTTTTGCCTATAGATAGAATATATAAAGTAAGAGATGTTATATATACTTAATGAAAATTTATGTAACAACAACATCATAAGGTTTCTTTACGTATGTTTTGAAAAGGGATATATAAAATACAAAATAAGGAGTTTTCAAGGGATGATGTATTTATTAGCAATTTTTCTTCCACCTGTTGCTGTACTATTTTGTGGAAAACCAATTCAGGCAATAATAAATTTCATATTAACATTAATATTTTGGGTGCCAGGAGTTATACATGCAATTCTTGTAGTGCATGATAAAAAAGCTGATCGGCGTTTGAAAAAACAAATTCAAGCATATGATGAAATTAATAAGAGGAATCGAAGATAATTCATCTGTGAAATGTTTTTAAAAGAAAGGAGGATTAACCTCCTTTTTTTAGTGGGTGTTAAGTTTAAATTTTTGTGTGGCGGAAAGAATTTTTAATATAAGTTTTATGATAATAACTTTTAGATTGTGCATGTAATAGGCCAGTATAAATACTTTCTGGTACATTAAAGAAATCGTACATACCATTCTTTAATTGGATTCGCAAAATCATAGAAAAAGGATTATAGCCAACAGCAACTATATTTTTTGAAATCACGGGAGATAGCTTCATCATTACGCAACTCCTCACTTTTCATTTTTAATAATTTCTTGTAGATATTGAGGTTGTGAAGTTGAAATCCTTATAAATTAAGAGGTATTATACTTATATGCAATATATTAAATGTTTGTTATACGTAATTATAAGGAAGTTCACACGAAGTACATATCGTTGTGCTATTTTTATTTCACCTTTGATTTATAAATAAGAAAATATTGACCATTTGAAAAAAAGGTATATTATTTATACGAGGTATTAAAAATTCACTTTTTACATTCTATGCTTAAAGGGGCAGCGTTATTAGGAAAAATAGAAGTGAAAATAGTTTGTATAAGAAGTATTCTAAAATTTATAATCTGTGAATTGGGAAAATATTGAATGCTCCAGGTCAATATACTTTCTTAATCAAATGCATTTTAGAAAGTGACCTCAATATTTTTAAGTAAATCAACGGGAGAATTGAAAGGCAGGAGAAAGTAACATGTCAGAAAATTATCGTTCTCGAGAGGAACGACGACAAGTTAAAAAGAAAAAACAACCAGCTTCTAAAACACAAAAACCAAAAGGTAAAACATCATTCTTTCGCAAGTTTTTAATTACTTGTTTATTACTTGGTATTGTTGGTTTAGTGGCGGGGGTTGCTACCTTTTTCGTAATGATTAAGGATGCACCAAAACTTGAGAAAGCAAAACTTGTTAATCCGTTATCCTCAAAAATTTATGATAAAAACGGGGATTTGGTATATGAATATGGAAAAGAAAAAAGGACGAATGTTACGTATGAGCAAATACCTAAATTAGTAGAAAATGCATTTTTAGCGACAGAAGATTCACGTTTTTATGAGCATAGCGGAGTAGATTTTAAAGGTACTGCGCGTGCTGTTCTAGTAAGTCTTAAAGGAGATTACGGTTCTCAAGGTGGAAGTACGATAACACAGCAAGTTATTAAAAACTACTTCTTATCAATGGACAAAACACCAAAGCGTAAGGCGCAAGAAATATATTTAGCTTATAAGCTAGAACAACAGTATTCAAAACATGAAATATTAGAGATGTACTTAAATAAAATTAACTTAGGAAACCGTTCATATGGGATCGCAACAGCAGCACAAAACTACTATGGTAAAGAATTGAAGGACTTAACATTACCAGAAGTTGCGATGTTGGCAGGTTTACCGAAAGCACCGAATAACTATGATCCAACGAAAAAAGAAAATGTTCAAAAAGCAACAGAAAGAAGAAATGTTGTTCTAAACTTAATGAATCGACATGGATATATAACAAAACAGGAAATGGAAGAAGCATTAAAAGTTGACGTAGAAAAGGGACTCAAGCCTGCAACTCAACTACAAACAATGCCATACCCTGCATTTATGGATGCAGTTGTGAAAGAAGTAGAAAAAGAATTGCCAGATGCTAATATTGGTTCTGATGGTTTAGAAATTTATACAACGTTAGATCCGAAAGCACAGAAACTCGCTGATAATATTTTAAATAATAATATCATTGATTATCCGAACGATAAATTCCAAGGTGCATTTACATTTATGGATACGAAAACAGGAGAAGTTCGTGCTATAGGTAGTGGCCGTGGAGAAAATAAAGCTGTATTTAAAGGGCATAATATGGCAATTGAATTAGATCGTGCAGCTGGTTCAACGATGAAGCCGATTTTCGACTACGCTCCTGCAATTGAATATTTAAAATGGGCCACGTACCATCAAATTGATGACTCTCCATTTAAGTATTCAACGGGACAAGAAGTACGAAATTCAGATAGAAGTCATATGGGACCTATTACAATGCGTGTAGCATTAGAAAAGTCACGAAATATCCCAGCAATTAAGACTGCGAAAGAAGTTGGAATTAATAAATCAAAAGACTTCTCTGAGAAATTAGGCATTACATTTAATGCGGCACCGACTGAATCAACAGCGATTGGTACAAATGAAGTATCACCAACTGAAATAGCGGGCGCTTATGCGGCATTTGGTAATGATGGTAAATATACGAAACCGCATTTTGTTAAGAAAGTTGTTTATCCAGATGGTAAGTCACAAAGTTTTGGACAAAAGCCAAAACAAGTTATGACAGATTCTACGGCATATATGATTACAGATATGCTTCGTTCTGTAGTTACATCAGGTACTGGTACATCTGCAAATATAGCATCTTTAGATGTAGCTGGTAAAACGGGTACGACAAACTACTCATCAAAACAATTAGCTCAATATAAAATTCCAGAAAGTGCAACTCGTGATAGTTGGTTTGCTGGATATACACCGCAATATACGATGGCAGTATGGACGGGGTATATGAAAGATGGTAAAGACGAGTATATTAGTAGTAAAAATACGAAAATTGCACAGTTGATCTTTAAAGAAATGATGAGTGAAATGGCTACAGATAAATCACGCTTTAAAATGCCAAGTAGCGTTATTCAAGAAGGTAGTGAGCTACGTATAAAAGGTGAAAAACGTGATTCATCGCCAAATACTAGCGTACCGGATACAACGGAGCAACCAAAACAAGATCAACAGCAAAAAACTGAAGAAGAGAAAAAGCAAGAAGAATTAAAGAAACAAGAAGAACTGAAAAAACAAGAAGAGCAAAAGAAACAAGAGGAACTTAAGAAGCAAGAAGAACAAAAGAAACTAGAAGAGCAAAAGAAACAAGAAGAAGAAAAGAAACAAAATGAACAAAATAACGGAAATGGTCAAGGAACGACACCTCCAGCGAATAACGGAGGAGGCCAAGGAACGACACCTCCAGCAAATAACGGAGGAGGTCAAGGAACGACACCTCCAGCGAATAATGGAGGAGGCCAAGGAACGACACCTCCAGCAAATAACGGAGGAGGTCAAGGAACGACACCTCCAGCGAATAATAATGGAGGTCAAGGAACTCCAACCCCACCTGCAACAGTACAACCAAATAATGGTGGAAATGCAGGAGAGGTTCCTGCCAATAATGGACAATAAGAAAAATTTATAGAAAAGTTTTCAAAAGAGCACTTAAGATTTGTAGGAATTTACAATCTTAAGTGCTCTTTTCATTTTGCTACAGAAAATGTAATGTTAAGGGCCGGATAGAAAAAGAGTGAATGTAGTTTATGTGAAATATAACGTAAAGAGAGAAATGATTGTACGTGCGGGTTATCCCGGAAAGGGACTAACTGTGATGGATTACATAAACCATTAAATGAGTGGGAATTATATTCAAATCTTTAATAAATGTCTTTCTTTAACGGTTACTTTAGTTTGGAAAACAATTAAAAAGTCGAATTTCTTATTTAAGGAATTCGACTTTTTATGTTGAAACTGGATTAAAGGTTCGCCTTATTAAAATGTAGGGGTAATACAGTGATAGCTATTAAATGTTAAACGTACCATAAAAATTTTGAAAAAAAATTGAAGGGAAATGATAAAAGACTTGAGTCGGAGGTAGTGGAGGATAACTATGGCTATGAATGGGAGTACTACTGGGGTGTGTACCATGATGCCAAAATGATGGGGTAACTTGACCGGGAATTTGATATTGCTGCCAAGTTGCGGGAAGTTCAATTCCTACATCGGAGCTAGCTGTATGAACTGCAGGAACATGTATTCCAGGAGTCGAAGGAACTACGGCAGTTACTCTTAATAATACCCACATGAAATATTCACTCCTAAGTTGTGATAATAAATTAGTATATTCTTTTCACACATATAAAGGCACATATATAGGACTTTCGTTTAAAACATGCGTACAAAGTCTTAAGACTAATGTAAGCTGATGGTGGACTATTTAATATGAAAAGATACGTCTATTTGCGGAGGGAAAAGAGATAAAAAAAATGTACAATGAGGGTGTTAATCGTAATATTTTACGAGTGTATGGAGGTATTTTTATGGAACGATTATGGACGAAATCATTTATTCAAATGACTTTCGCAATGTTATTTTTATTTACAGGATTTTATTTACTTGTTCCAACGCTCCCGCTCTTTATTAAAGAGATAGGTGGCAATGAATCGCAAGTTGGACTCATGATGGGAATGTTTACAATAGCTGCTGTTGTAATACGACCGATTATTGGAGGAATGTTAGATCAATATGGTAGAAGATCCTTTATTATTTTCGGACTCATCTTTTTTGGATTAACGATGTATTCCTATAATATAGCATCGACTATTGTCCTTTTAGCTGTTTTACGTGTTATTCACGGAGTAACATGGGCTGTTTCTACAACAGCTGTTGGAACAGCAATAACGGATATTATTCCAGATTCACGCCGTGGTGAAGGTATGGGCTGGTACGGGATGGCGATGACAATTGCAATGGCGATCGGACCAATGATTGGACTATGGGTTGTACAAAATTATTCATTTCATGGTCTATTTTTATTAGCGACGTTGTTATCTTTTATGGCAGTCGTATTATCACTAATAACGAAGATGCCATTTACGCCACAAAAAGAAAAAGGGAAAATTCAGCTATTTGAGAAATCTGTATTAACAATCACGATTGTAGTATTCTTTTTATCGTTTGCATATGGAGGAATAACAACCTTTTTACCGTTATTTGCATCATCAATTCATGTGAATCCAGGAACTTTCTTTCTTGTATATGCAATTGCATTAACAATTGTAAGACCAATTTCAGGGAAACTATTAGATAAGTATGGAGAAGTATTCATCATACTCCCAGCATTATGTATTACTATTTTAGCTATAGTTGTTTTAACTATTTCAAATGGTTTGTTAGGTGTAATTATCGCAGCAACATTATACGGTATTGGATTTGGTTCAGCGCAGCCAGCTTTGCAAGCGGCAATGCTTACAATTGTCGATCCGAGTAAAAGAGGAGTTGCAAATGCTTCATTTTTTACAGCGTTTGATTTAGGAATCGGGTTAGGTGCTATTTTACTTGGAGTTGTTTCACAAATGTTTGGTTATCGTATTTTATTTTCAGGGAGTGCAATTTCGGCATTAATAGCCTTAATCATTTTTGTCTTCTTTGTAAAACAACGATTAGGAAAAAAAGAGTTTGCGTAAACTGGAGGAATAAAGATGAGAATTTCAATTGATCGTAAAGCTCTGCAATGGTTCCAGGAAGAATTACGTATAAAGCACGGTGAATCTGTACGTTTTACTGTAAGGTACGGAGGGGATAGTTCAATTCAGCCCGGATATTCTTTAGGGGTTGTTGCTGAGAAACCAGATGGGGAAATAGTGTCAGTTGAGAAGGAAGGTATTATATTTTTTGTAGATTCTGATGATCTTTGGTATTTTCAAAACTATGATTTATTTGTAAGTTATCATGAGGAAATGGAAGAAATTCAATTTAATTATGTAAAATAATAACTTTATTAAAAATGAATAAGTTTTATATAAAAATTATATTTAAGAGATAGTGAAATAAATATCATATAGTAACGAGCTGTATTTATGTACAGCTCGTTTTTTTTATTTCTCAAATAAAATTAGAATAATTGTATATTTGGCGGTGTTATATGAAAAATCTTTATATCTTGTTTTTGAAAATACGCAAAAAAGTCTATTCTTTCTTTATAAAATATAAGAATTATTTTTAAAAAATTGTATTGTTACAGTAAGAAAAGTGTAGGAAACTTATCATTATAAAATAAATTGAAATCTTCTAAAAACTCTGATACATTGAAATAGAAATGTAGTTTCACAATATTGTAAAGGCTTACAGTTATGTGCACGAAGATCTATTAGGATTGGAGGAAATAATGATGAAAGCTGAAGAAAAATTTTCCCCGGGATTAGATGGTATAGTGGCAGCGGAGACGAAAATCTCGTTTCTTGACACAGTAAAAGGTGAAATTGTAATTCAAGGGTATGACTTAATCGAACTCTCAAAAACAAAAGAGTATTTAGACATTGTGCACCTTTTATTGGAGGAACATCTACCGAATGAAGATGAAAAAGCAACACTTGAAAAGAAATTAAAAGAAGAATATGCAGTACCAGAAGGTGTATTCAACGTACTAAAGGCATTGCCTAAAGAGACGCATCCCATGGATGGATTACGTACAGGTGTGTCAGCGTTAGCTGGTTACGATAATGATATCGAAAACCGCTCGTTAGAAGTGAATAAAAGCCGAGGGTACAAGCTGTTAAGTAAAGTGCCAAACATTGTAGCGAATAGCTATCATATTTTAAATAATGAGGAGCCAATTGAACCTCTTAAAGAATTATCTTATAGTGCGAATTTCTTCTATATGTTAACTGGTAAAAAACCAACTGAACTTGAGGAAAAGATCTTTGATCGTTCCCTTGTTTTATATAGTGAGCATGAAATGCCAAACTCTACATTTACAGCGCGCGTTATTGCATCAACACAATCAGATTTATACGGTGCTTTAACAGGTGCAGTTGCATCTTTAAAAGGAAGTTTACATGGCGGTGCAAATGAAGCGGTTATGTACATGCTTTTAGAAGCTGGTAATGTTGAGAAATTTGAAGAGTTATTACAGAAGAAACTATATAACAAAGAAAAAATTATGGGCTTTGGACACCGTGTTTATATGAAGAAGATGGATCCAAGAGCACTTATGATGAAGGAAGCTTTAAAACAGTTATGTGATGTAAAAGGTGATTATACACTATATGAAATGTGTGAAGCTGGAGAAAAGATTATGGAAAAGGAAAAAGGAATTTATCCAAATCTTGATTATTATGCAGCTCCAGTATATTGGATGCTAGGTATTCCAATTCAACTTTACACACCTATCTTCTTTAGCTCTAGAACAGTGGGATTATGTGCGCACGTTATTGAGCAACATGCAAATAATCGTTTGTTCCGTCCGCGTGTAAATTATATTGGCGAGCGACATGTACTTAGTAAATAAGAACAACTGGGGAGTTGTTAGCACCGCCCGCCAGATGGGTGTTTGACCGACACCCATCATTAATAATAACGAATTTTCGACAGAAAGGGAAGGATAGCATGATTAAAACAAATGAAATTAAGCAAAAAGATGCATTATTAGAAGAGATTACGGATTATGTATTAAATAAAGAGGTTACTAGTGCAGAAGCATTCAGTACAGCTCGTTACGTATTACTTGATACACTTGGATGTGGAATTTTAGCACTACAATATCCAGAATGTACGAAATTACTAGGACCAGTTGTGCCAGGAACAGTCGTGCCAAATGGTACACGTGTACCAGGTACGTCTTATGTACTAGATCCAGTAAAAGGTGCATTTAATATCGGATGTATGATCCGTTGGTTAGACTATAACGATACTTGGCTTGCAGCAGAGTGGGGACATCCATCTGATAACCTAGGCGGAATTTTAGCGGTCGCAGATTATATTAGCCGTGTTCGCATTTCAGAAGGAAAAGAAGCTTTAAAAGTACGTGAAGTATTAGAAATGATGATTAAAGCACATGAAATTCAAGGCGTGCTTGCTTTAGAAAACAGCTTAAACAGAGTTGGTCTTGACCATGTATTATATGTAAAAGTAGCAACAACTGCAGTAGTTGCGAAAATGCTTGGCGGAACACGTGAAGAAATCTTTAATGCATTATCACATGCGTGGATTGATAATTCTAGTCTTCGTACATATCGTCATGCTCCAAATACGGGCTCACGTAAATCATGGGCTGCAGGTGACGCAACGAGCCGCGGTGTTCATCTTGCAATGACTGCTCTAAAAGGTGAAATGGGTTATCCAACAGCATTATCTGCGCCAGGATGGGGATTCCAAGATGTATTATTCAATAAACAAGAATTAAAATTAGCAAGACCACTAGAGTCATATGTAATGGAAAATGTATTATTTAAAGTGTCATATCCAGCAGAATTCCATGCACAAACAGCTGCAGAATGTGCAGTGAAGTTGCATCCGGAAATTAAAGAGAGATTGGATGAAATTGACCGTATTACAATTACGACTCATGAATCAGCAATTCGTATTATTGATAAAGAAGGCCCATTAAATAACCCAGCTGATCGTGATCATTGCTTACAATACATTACGGCAATTGGTTTATTAAAAGGAGATATCGTTGCAGACGATTATGAAGATGCAGTAGCAAACGATCCACGTGTAGACGAATTACGTAATAAGATGGTTGTTGTTGAAAACAAACAGTACAGTTTAGATTACCTTGACCCGAACAAGCGCTCAATCGCCAACGCTGTTCAAGTTCACTTTAAAGATGGCACAGTAACAGAAAATGTGGAATGTGAATATCCACTTGGTCACCGTTTCCGTAGAGACGAAGCAATTCCAAAAGTTGTTCAAAAATTCACTGCAAATATGGCAGGTCATTATTCTAGTAAGCAACAAGAACAAATTCATGAAGTTTGTTTAAATGAAGAAAAGCTAGAAAATATGAATGTAAATGAATTTGTAGATCTATTCTTAATTTAATAATAGGGGGAATTTAGAATGGCTTGGGTTGTGAAAAAGCAGTCAACACAAGAGGAGCTTGCGAATCGATTCCGAGCTTTAGTAGAAGCAAATGAAATTTTGCAAATTCCAGGTGCTCATGATGCAATGGCGGCTTTAGTTGCAAAAAATACAGGTTTTTCAGCTCTTTATTTATCAGGAGCTGCTTATACTGCAAGTAAAGGCTTACCAGATTTAGGTATCGTGACGTCTACTGAAGTGGCTGAGAGAGCAAGAGATTTAGTAAGAGCTACAGACTTACCTGTTCTTGTTGACATTGATACAGGATTTGGTGGTGTACTAAATGTAGCGAGAACAGCTGTAGAAATGGTGGAAGCGAAAGTAGCAGCTGTCCAAATTGAAGATCAGCAATTACCAAAAAAATGTGGGCATTTAAATGGTAAGAAACTTGTTACTACAGAAGAATTGGTTCAAAAAATTAAAGCGATTAAAGAAGTTGCACCGAGCTTATACATTGTAGCACGTACTGATGCTCGTGGCGTTGAAGGATTAGATGAAGCAATTGAAAGAGCAAATGCATATGTAAAAGCAGGTGCAGACGCAATTTTCCCTGAAGCGCTTCAATCAGAGGAAGAATTCCGTCTATTTAATAGTAAGGTAAATGCACCTTTACTTGCGAATATGACTGAATTCGGAAAAACTCCATATTATAGTGCAGAGGAATTTGCAAATATGGGCTTCCAAATGGTTATTTATCCTGTAACTTCACTTCGCGTTGCAGCGAAAGCGTATGAAAATGTGTTTACTTTAATTAAAGAAACAGGTTCTCAAAAAGATGCACTTTCTAATATGCAAACGAGAAGTGAATTATACGAAACAATTTCATATCATGACTTTGAAGAGTTAGATACTGGTATTGCAAAAACAGTATTATCAGAAGATCAATAGATAAAGCAGCGAAGGCGATGAAAATACATCTTTGGCAAAATAAAATGCTTGATGTGAAAAATCATCGCCTTCTATTTTCAAAAAAGATATTCCACTCATCGTAGACGAGCATAAGCAAAAAGCTATGAAAGCCGAATGATAGGGGGATACATATGGAGAAAACGAAGTTACCATGGGATGAATTTTTTTCACTCAATAAAGATATAAATCATACTTACTTTACACCAGAAGATTTTTCAGGTGATGAAGATTTAATCGCAAAAACGACAGAACAATTCGTTAAACAAGAAATTGTTCCACAAATGGAGAATATTGAACAACATAACTATAAAGTTTCTCGTCAATTATTTGAGAAAGCTGGGGAACTTGGATTATTAGGCATTGAGGTACCAGAAGATTATGGCGGGTTCGAGTTAGGAAAGGCTGTCTCAGGTCTTGTAGCAGAGAAAATGGGTTACGCTGGTGCGTTTAGCGTTTCTTTTAATATACACGCTGGTGTTGGTACATTGCCTTACATATATTACGGAACGAAAGAACAGAAAGAAAAATATTTACCGAAAATCGCATCGGGAGAATGGATTGGGGCTTATGCTTTAACTGAGCCAAATGCTGGTTCGGATGCATTAAGTGCAAAAACAAGCGCCGTATTGAATGAAGAGGGAACAGCTTGGAAGTTAAATGGTGAGAAGCAATGGATTACAAATGCTCATATGGCAGATGTATACGTTGTTTTTGCGAAGACAAATAAAGGAATGACAGCATTTATTGTCGAAAGAACATGTGAAGGTGTATCTATTGGATTAGAAGAAAAGAAAATGGGGATTAAAGGTTCTTCAACAGCGACTCTTATTTTAGAAGATGTTGTCATCCCTGCTGAAAATGTTTTAGGGGAAGTTGGGAAAGGGCATCACGTAGCCCTTAATATTCTTAACTTTGCTAGACTTAAACTTGCTTTTGGAAATATTGGAACAGCAAAACAAGCAATTGGTTTGTCGGTTCAATATGGAAAAGAGCGAAAACAGTTCCAAACGGAATTAGTAGACTTTACGATGATTCAAGAGAAAATTGCAAATATGATCATTGCTACATATGGAGCAGAAAGTGCAGCTTATCGTACAGCAGGTGTAATCGATGAAGCAATTCATGAGAGCGATGAAGATCTTATGAAGAAAATGTCCCAATTTGCAATTGAATGTGCACTTAATAAAGTGAACGCTTCTGAAACACTTGCTTATATCGTAGATGAAGCTGTACAAATTCATGGTGGTTACGGTTATATGCAAGAGTATGAGGTAGAACGATTATATCGTGATGCTAGAATTAGTCGTATTTTTGAAGGAACGAATGAAATTAATAGATTAACAGTTGCCAAAATGTTAATGAAGCAAATCGAACAATTAGAAGATACTGCAGTAGAAAGTGATGTAGCAAATGTAGAAAGAAACCATCGTTACATTTTATTAGCGAAAAAATTGTTGAAACAATCTTTGAAAACGCTCTCTAAAACTCCAGCCCTAAAAATTGACCAAGAACAAGAATATTCACGTGTAATTTCAAATATGTTGACGGACGTGTACGTCATGGAATCAGCGTTTTTACGTACGAGAAAAGCGGTAAGTAAAAATGGTGAGGAAAAAGAACATACGAAGCAACTCATAACAGATGTTATTTGTGAAGAAGGATACCGTAAAGTAGAAGAAGCAGCGATTTCTGTACTTTCGGCGGCTGTCACAGAAGAACAAGATAGACATGTGATTTTAGCTGAAATCCGTCAATTATTAGTACCTTTATACACGAACGTATTTACGAAGAAGAGAGAAATTGCGAAAGCTATTATAAATCGTGGGAAATATATTGTGTAAATAGGAGGAAAGCGATATGAAAAAGATTGGTTTTATCGGTTTAGGTAACATGGGTCTTCCGATGTCAAAAAATCTAGCTAAATCAGGTTACACAGTATATGGCGTGGACTTAAATAAAGAGGCAGAAGCGTCCTTTGAAAAAGAAGGCGGAATTATCGGTCTATCAATCTCAAAACTAGCAGAAACATGTGATGTAGTTTTTACAAGTTTACCTTCACCTCGCGCTGTTGAAGCGGTATATTTTGGAGCAGAAGGATTATTTGAAAATGGTCACTCGAATGTAGTTTTCATTGATACAAGTACGGTATCGCCGCAGTTAAACAAACAATTAGAGGAAGCTGCAAAGGAAAAGAAAGTAAACTTTTTAGCAGCACCTGTGAGCGGCGGTGTAATTGGAGCCGAAAATCGTACATTAACGTTTATGGTTGGTGGATCAAAAGAGGTATATGAGAAAACGGAATCTATCATGGGCGTTCTAGGCGCGAACATTTTCCATGTTAGTGAGCAGATTGATAGTGGTACAACTGTTAAGTTAATTAATAACTTATTAATTGGTTTTTATACAGCTGGTGTAAGTGAAGCTTTAACATTAGCGAAAAAGAACAATATGGATTTAGATAAAATGTTTGATATTTTAAATGTAAGTTACGGCCAAAGCAGAATTTATGAACGTAATTTTAAAAGTTTTATAGCACCTGAAAACTACGAGCCAGGATTTACTGTGAACTTATTGAAGAAAGATTTAGGGTTTGCAGTTGACTTAGCTAAGGAAAGCGAACTCCATTTACCGGTAAGCGAAATGTTATTAAATGTATATGACGAAGCGAGTCAAGCTGGATATGGTGAAAACGATATGGCTGCTTTATATAAGAAAGTTAGCGAGCAATTAATTTCTAATCAAAAATAAATTATACAAAGGAGAGAATACAATGATTACAACTGAAATTAAACGAGTGAAAAATCACATTAACGGTGAGTGGGTTGAATCGACAGGTACGGAAGTAGAAGCAGTTCCAAATCCAGCGACTGGAAAAATTATCGCTTACGTTCCACTATCTCCAAAAGAGGATGTTGAAAAAGCTGTTGAAGCGGCAAAAGCAGCATTCGAAACATGGTCTAAAGTACCAGTTCCGAATCGTTCAAGAAATTTATATAAATATTTACAGCTATTACAAGAAAACAAAGATGAGCTTGCAAAAATTATTACGCTAGAAAATGGTAAGACGCTAACAGATGCAACAGGTGAAGTACAGCGTGGTATTGAAGCGGTAGAACTTGCAACATCTACGCCAAATTTAATGATGGGTCAAGCACTTCCGAATATCGCTAGCGGAATTGATGGATCAATTTGGCGCTACCCAATCGGAGTTGTTGCTGGTATTACACCGTTCAACTTCCCAATGATGATTCCATTATGGATGTTCCCACTTGCAATTGCTTGCGGTAATACATTCGTATTAAAAACATCGGAAAGAACGCCACTTTTAGCGGAGCGACTTGTAGAATTATTCTATGAAGCAGGTTTCCCAAAAGGCGTATTAAATTTAGTACAAGGCGGAAAAGATGTTGTAAATAGCATTTTAGAAAATAAAGATATTCAAGCTGTTTCGTTCGTTGGCTCTGAGCCGGTAGCTCGTTACGTATATGAAACAGGTACAAAACACGGAAAACGTGTACAAGCGTTAGCAGGTGCGAAAAACCATGCGATTGTAATGCCAGATTGCAATCTTGAGAAAACAGTACAAGGTGTAATTGGATCTGCATTTGCAAGTAGTGGAGAGCGCTGTATGGCATGCTCAGTAGTAGCAGTAGTGGATGAAATTGCTGATGAATTCATTGATGTATTAGTAGCAGAAACGAAAAAATTAAAAGTAGGCGATGGCTTTAACGAAGATAACTATGTTGGACCATTAATCCGTGAATCTCATAAAGAGCGCGTTTTAGGCTATATTAATAGCGGTGTAGCAGATGGGGCAACTTTATTAGTAGATGGCCGTAAAATTAATGAAGAAGTTGGAGAAGGTTACTTTGTAGGTGCGACAATCTTTGATGGCGTGAATCAAGAAATGAAAATTTGGCAAGATGAAATTTTTGCTCCAGTATTAAGCATTGTACGTGTTAAAGATTTAGAAGAAGGTATTAAACTAACAAATCAATCTAAATTTGCAAACGGTGCGGTTATTTATACGTCAAATGGTAAACATGCACAAACATTCCGTGATAACATCGATGCTGGTATGATCGGTGTAAATGTAAATGTTCCAGCACCAATGGCATTCTTCGCATTTGCAGGAAATAAAGCTTCATTCTTTGGTGATTTAGGTACAAATGGTACAGATGGCGTTCAATTCTATACACGTAAAAAAGTTGTAACTGAGCGCTGGTTTTAATATAGAGTAAACAGCCAAATCAGCTATTAAATGAAAACCACCACCACTATTAATAGTGGTGGTGGTTTTCATCTTGTTAATTATTTTTTTCAAAAGCTAGTTTAATACCAAATCCAATTAGGACGACTCCTGTTAGCCCTTGAATATAACGTTGCGTCTTTGGTTTTTTCATAAAAGCACTAATTTTATCAATTAAAAATATATAAAATGCAAACCAAATGACTGTTAAAACGAGGTAAGTAAGGCCCATTACAAGAAGTTGAATAAATGTATTATGATTTGGATTTAAAAATTGCGGTAAAAAAGTTAAAAAGAAGACTGCAACTTTAGGATTTAATAAATTTGTAAGAAATCCTTGGCGAAAGCAAGAAGTATGTTCGTTTTCATTATTCAAAGATAGATCATTTGTATCTAAGTTTTCTTTGTTTCTTACTGCTAAAAGGGCTTTAATACCGATATATATTAAATAGAGAGCCCCAACGTACTTGAAAATAGAAAATAAAAGAGCTGACTTTACAATAAGTGCAGAAAGACCAATTACAGCAGCTAAAGTATGAATTAATAGTGCAATACATGTACCAAACACTGTTTTCACTCCACCGATTTTACCAGCAACCAATGTGTTTTTCGTAGCCATTGCTGTATCTGGACCAGGTAAAATGATAAGGCAAATAGACATAATGATGAAAAGAAGATAATTTTCTATCATAGCCGCCCCTCCTTTTTATTTTTAGAATATTTGATTAAAATCAGTGTAGCACAAAAATGGATTTAATAAAATTAAATTTTATTAAAAATTATTAAATAAAAAAGGCTATATAGTAGCTGTAATTACACTACTATATAGCCTCGATTTTATCCCGCTATTTGCGAGTAGTAAGATTTCCACCGCACAAGATTTAGCTGGAGCAAAGAAGTTAGGTGGGGGATGAACAAAACACCCACTCATTACAGTTTCATTTTATGCATTAAGTAAATTAAAGAAACGATTCACATCTTCTTCTGAAACGTCACTTAACTGTTTATATTTATAATTCGGATTTTGATCTTTATCAACGACAACGGAGCGTACTCCTTCGAAGAAATCTTCATGTCTCATGAAGTTTTTAGCAAGTATAAGGTCCGTAGCGAAACATTCTTCAACGGATTTATCTTGTCCATCAATAAACTGTTTTAATGTTACTTTTAGTGAAATAGGTGATTTTGATAACAGTGTTTCTTTCGTTTTTAGAGCAAAGGAGCTTTCATCTTTCTCCAATGAATGGATGATTTCTTCAATTGTATCGTAAGCAAAATGTGAATTAATTACTTCTAATGAAGGAGTCAGCTCGCTTTCTAAGTTTGGAGCAGTTGCGAATGTACGAATAACTTCTTTTAAATTAGTATGTACATCATCTTCTTTATGCCAATTTACACTTTCAAGTTCAGTAAGAAACTCTGGTAATGAATCAGATGTCATAAAGTAATCAGCAGCATTAATAAATAATACGTCAGAAGCTTTTAAAATAGATGCTGTTAAAGCAACGAAGCGACCTGTATATCCAGGTGCTTTATTTAAGAAATATGCAGCTCCGACGTCTGGGAAGAAGCCGATATTCATCTCTGGCATTGCCCATTTCGTACGTTCAGTTACAATGCGATACTTCGCACCATTTGTAAGACCGACACCACCGCCCATTACAATTCCATCTAAACAAGCAATAATCGGTTTTGTATATTGATAAATATATGTATCAATTTCATACTCTTCTTCAAAAAAACGTTCTGCATGTTGCAATGCCACTTCATTGGAACGCGCTTCATAAAGAGTTTTAATGTCGCCACCTGCACAAAAACCTTTTGTGCCAGCTCCTTTTAACACGATAAGTGCAATACGCTCATCGTGTTCCCACTCTTTAAGTTTTTGTCCGATAGGTTGTAACATGTCATAAGATAAAGAATTAAGTGCTTTTGGACGGTTTAAAGTAATTGTTGCAACGCCGTTTTCACTAACAGAAAATAAAACGTGTTCAGTCATAATGCATCCTCCCTTACATATCTTCTTATTCTTAATTCTTGATATGTACTGAAATGTCCTTTATAAATTTTGTCAAAAGTTGACGGTAAATATTAATTTGGTCACCGCATATTTTGACGAGTTATCTTTGCAGGATTTCAGAGACTGAGGGGGAATATTACAACATTACTGTAAGTGTAATTATTTGAAGTTATAATGATAAAAGCGCTATTATATAGGTGTGAATTGTTCATTATCAATTCTAAAAAGAGTGTTTGAAGAAAAAATGAATCGTACAATTGTAATAAAAAATTTTACACTGAATTAGAAATAGAGAAAGGAGAAATCGGAATGCCAGGACCTTTACTATTGTCGGTTATTATTTTGTCTTCTTTAATGATAGGGATAACGCAGTATTTTCATCATACAGATACGACAGAAGAAGTGAAGGATAAAGTACGTCTCGTATTTCCGATTTTTATAATATCTATTTCATTCTGTATTTTATTAAATAAAGATGGGTACATTGTCGCAGTGTTCTCATTTTTCGTCGCAATCGTTTTAATTACCGTTTTATATTATGTAATGAAAGACTTTATACAAAAATAAAGATGTCACAATAGGCATTTTTATTTTGGAGAAAATATAAAATTTCACATACCGTATTTTATATAAAATACATAAAACATATAACAATAGAAAAGTGTGTACTTTGCTGTGTATGTACTTGTCAATCTTGCATAGCCACTATACTATTAAAATGTAGAGATTATAAAAAGGGGTTGTATCTATCATGAAATTTGAGATGCACACAAAAATTATTTCAAATGAAAAAGAAGTAAGATTACATATTGAAGAAAATATATTTCAATTAATATTGGATGGTTATCACTTATTTACAATTCAAGAAATATTGCCTTTATATAAATCAAATGAAGAAAGAATTGGAAGTGCAACGATATTGAAGCTAGAGTGGGAGAACGGAAAAACTACAATAAACTATCAACTCGTTTCACTAAAATCAGTAAATTAAAAGGAGTAGAAAAATATGAAGTTATTTCATACAGCGGATTGGCATTTAGGTAAGCTTGTTCATGGCGTGTATATGACTGAAGACCAAAAGATTGTATTAGATCAGTTTGTACAGGCTGTTGAAGAAGAAAAACCAGATGCTGTAATTATTGCAGGGGATTTATATGACCGAGCAATTCCACCTACAGAAGCAGTAGACTTATTAAATGATGTGCTGCAAAAAATAGTTATTGATTTACAAACACCAGTTATTGCAGTAGCTGGTAATCATGATAGTCCGGATCGTATCCATTTTGGGAGTAGTTTAATGAAAAAACAGGGATTACATATTGCAGGCCAATTTCAATTCCCGTATGAACCTGTTGTACTAAATGATGAATATGGAGAGGTTCACTTCCATCTAATACCGTATGCAGACCCAAGCATAGTTAGACACGTGTTGAAAAATGAAGACGTACGTTCTCATGATGATGCGATGCGCATTTTTATGAATGAGCTCTCTGAAACAATGGATAAAGAAGCTAGACATGTATTTGTTGGACATGCATTTGTAACTTCTTCAGGAGAAGCGGAGGAGAATACAAGTGATGCAGAACGACCACTTTCAATTGGTGGTGCTGAATATGTAAATAGTCATTATTTTGATAAGTTTCATTACACTGCGCTTGGACATTTACATCAAGCGCATTTCGTACGTAATGAGACCATTAGATATTCAGGTTCACCACTTGCCTATTCAATTTCTGAAGAGAAACATAAAAAAGGTTATTACATTGTAGAACTGAATGAAACTGGTGAAGTAGCAATTGAAAAAAGGTTACTTTCACCACGTCGTAAAATGCGAACAGTAGAAGCGAAAATAGATGAATTATTACAGCACCCAGTAAGTGAAGATTACGTATTTGTAAAATTATTAGATGAAAACCCTGTCTTACAGCCAATGGAGAAAATACGATCTGTATATCCAAATGCAATGCACGTTGAAAGAGCGATGCAAAGGCGAGAACTCACAGATACAAATGAAGTAACGGTTTCAAGACATAAAACGGATGATTTATCTCTTTTAAAGGCTTTCTATAAAGAAATGAAAGGGTTAGATTTATCAGAAGAGAAAGAACGCCTATTTATAGATGTATTACAAACAGTGCAAGAACGGGAAGGTGAACGAGGATGAGACCGATTCAGCTTATTATGACAGCATTCGGGCCATATAAACAGAAAGAAGTAATCGATTTTGAAGATCTTGGAGAACATCGTATTTTCGCTATTTCTGGGAATACGGGAGCTGGAAAAACAACGATTTTTGATGCGATTTGTTATGTGTTATATGGTGAGGCTAGTGGAGAAGAACGTAGTGATACGAGCATGCTTCGAAGTCAATTTGCTGATGATGATGTTTATACAAGTGTAGAATTAACCTTTCAATTAAAAGGGAAACGCTATGAAATAAAAAGACAACTTGGACATAAAAAACAAGGGAATAAGACCATTACAGGACATGCAGTAGAATTATATGAAGTTATTGATGGAGAAAACGTTCCAGCCGTCGATCGTTTTCATGTAACAGACGTAAACAAAAAAGTGGAAGATTTAATTGGTTTAAGTAAACATCAATTTAGTCAAATTGTTATGTTACCACAAGGTGAATTCCGAAAACTATTAACATCTGAGACGGAAAACAAAGAAGAGATTTTACGTCGTATTTTTAAAACGGATCGTTATAAATTAATGCGTGAGTTACTTGATCAAAAGAGAAAACAATGGAAAGATGTTTTACAAGAAAAACAAAAAGAGAGAGAGCTCTATTTCCGTAATGTTTTTAAATTACCAATCCGTGATGGAGCATTATTAGAGACATTAGCGGCACAAGAACATGTAAATACGCATCAAGTAGTAGAAGCGTTAGAACAAGAAACAACAGTGTATAAGGCAGAGGTTGAGCAATTACAAGTAGAACAAGATGTTCAAACGAAGCAATTAAAGGATGCAGAAACACGTTTTCATGCAGCAAAATCTGTAAATGAGAAATTTATAGATTTACAACAAAAGAATGAGAAATATAACACTTTACAAGAGAACCGTGCAGCAATTGAAAGGAAAGAAAAATCCTTTAAACGTGCGGAACAAGCAAAGCGCTTATTACCATTTGAACAATGGTATGAAGAAGCGATGCAAAATGAGCAGAAAGCTGAAAGTTTGTTAAAACAGATAATCGTCAAACAAGAACAGATAATGAACAGCTTTGAACTTGCTCAGGAGAAGTATGAAGTAGTAAAGAATAAAGAAGCTGAACGAGAAGAGGCTAAAAAACTTGTTCAAAGATTAGAAGAGTTACAAGCAATCATTGAATCATTAGCTGAGAGAAAGCTGAATTTACAAAATGCCGAAATTCAAATAGGGAAATTAAAAGAAAGTATGCAAAAGTTGGATCAACAACTAGAAGAGCATACAAGCCAAAAACAGAGAATGTCTGATGAATTGCATCAATTAGAACAAGCACTTGAGCAATATGTAGCTAAAGTAGAAGAACTAACGAATATGCGAGAAGATGCAAAAATTTTAAAGCAAGCATATGATGTTTGGCAAGAAAAACAAAAATTCGAGCAAGAAAAAGAAGTGGCAAATAATAAAATGCACGTGGCAGTTCGTGCATATGAAAACATGGAGCGCCGCTGGTTAAGTGAACAGGCTGGTATATTAGCTCTTCATTTACATGACGGTGCATCTTGTCCGGTATGTGGTAGTACGAATCATCCGCAAAAAGCTACAGAGCAAAGTAATGCGATCGATGAAAAAGAGTTAAACGATTTAAGAGATAAGAAGAACATTGCTGAAAAATTACATGTGCAAGTAGAGGAGAAATGGAATTTTTATCGACTACAATATGAACAAGTGATAGAAGAAGTTGTGAAGCGTGGCTATAACTCCGAAAAATTAGTTGAAACATATAGTGCACTTGTTCAAAAAGGAAAACAATTAGCAGCAGACGTTAATACGTTAAAAGCAAGTGAAGAAACACGTAAGCAGATTGCTGCGAACATGAAAAGCGTAGAAGAAAAAATAGAAGAACTTCAGAAACAAAAACGGGAAGTAGAAAGAATGCAGCACCGTACAGAAATAGAGTGCATGCAACTTCGTACGTCATATGAACATGATAAACGAAATATTCCAGAAAACTTGCAAACAGTACAAGCTTGGAAATCACAGTTTGACCAAGCTATGCACGAACTTAGGTTAATGGAGGACGAATGGAAGAAAGTGCAGGAAGCGTATCAACATTGGCAAAATGAAAATATACGTATTCAAGCAGAACAGAAAGGTGCTTCTAATCAATTTGAAAGTGCAAAATTGAAGAAAGAAGAGACTTTCGCACGCTTTATGAAAGAGCTAGAACAAAGCGGATTTACAGATCAATTCACGTATAAAGAAGCCAAATTAAGCGACGCCGAGATGGAGATGTTACAGAAAGAAATTCAAGGTTATTATTCATCTCTTGAAGTGCTTGCAAAACAAATTGAAGAGCTAAACTCAGAATTAAAAGATAAAGAGTATATGGATATTACATCTTTAGGTGAACACATAAAAGAACTAGAAATTAATCTCGATATCATTAAAGAAAAACGTCAACGTGCGCAAAATGCGGTAACATATATTTCTGATTTACATGAAAACATTAGACGTATTGACGAACAAATTCACGAGGAAGAAAAAGCCTTCCAAGAACTTGTTGATTTATATGAAGTAATGAAAGGTGATAACGAAAGTCGTATATCATTTGAACGTTACATTTTAATTGAGTATTTAGAACAAATCGTTCAAATCGCAAACGAACGACTACGTAAATTATCAAATGGACAATTTTATTTAAAACGAAGTGAACGAGTTGAAAAAAGAAACCGTCAAAGTGGATTAGGCTTAGATGTGTACGATGCATACACTGGCCAAACGCGCGATGTAAAAACATTATCCGGCGGAGAGAAATTTAACGCATCACTTTGCTTAGCGCTAGGAATGGCAGATGTCATTCAAGCATATGAAGGTGGTATTTCCATCGAAACGATGTTCATCGATGAAGGGTTCGGTTCATTAGATGAAGAATCATTAACGAAAGCAGTAGATGCCTTAATTGACCTACAAAAATCAGGCCGATTTATCGGTGTCATTTCACACGTACAAGAACTGAAAAACGCAATGCCAGCTGTATTAGAAGTAACGAAGCAGAAGGATGGATGTAGTCAGACTAGGTTTGTGGTGAAGTAAGCTTAGAAAATGGAGTAGGGAATCTACCGATACTTTTAGTGTCATATGTACGAATCATAAAACGTCGTCTCTTCATATTGGAGGCGACGTTTTATTTTATAAAATATCTATGAATTATCTGTAGAAGGCGGCGTATTCTCCAAACGATTATAAGTTTTAAAGGCTGAAATTGCTGAGATAACCCCGCCTACTAAAAATAAAGCGGATCCTCCAACTAAGATGATACGACTGACATATGTTTCCCGTGCTTCTTCGACTTCTTCTTGTAACGCTGTAGGCATATGAATTCCCCTTTATAAAAGTTGTTTTATAAATAGTATATACAAACGCCTAAAATGTGTTAAAATAACTGATGATTTTATGCAGTGGGTAATTAGATGAGTAGGATGCGAGTGGCTAAATAAATCTTCATCACAAATTTATGCGAACTTCACATAGAGCACATATTAACATTGTATTATGTATATGTACCAAATAAATAAAGTGAATGTAAGTTCTGTTTTCAAAAATTTAAAATCCTTTTATTTCTATATGAAAGTTTTAATCGAGGGTTTTAAAAATTTTGGAAATAGATCTTATAAAAATGGAATTCATATAAAAGGGGAATGTCTTATGACAACATATACAAGTGAAATGAAAAAAACTTTAGTTTCAGAAGAAGATGTAGATATTTTAAAAATTATGGCGCATCCAATCCGACTGCAAATTGTAAATGAATTAAGTACGAGAAAAACTTGTAATGTAACACAATTAACAGAGTTACTGAATATTCCGCAATCTACTGTTTCACAACATTTATCAAAAATGAAGGGTAAAGTGTTACGAGCAGAGAGAAGAGGTTTAGAAATTTATTATCATATTAACAATTTAAAAGCGAGTAAGATTGTTAATGTTTTAGGGTATATAAACTAGTGAAATATTTTTATATAAAATAGCCCCTGCTGTTGAGCAGGGGCTATTTTGTGTTGTTTTATGTATTTGTATTTAAAACTTTATAGTTTTTATGATTTACAATTGTTCGATCAAATTCAAAAGTACCACCGCTTACATTTGTAATTTCAACTAAGACCGATTCAGTATAAAGTTTTAGTACAGATCCTGTAATCTTTAAATTGTTTCGTTGAAAAAGTATAGTATCCCCTACGTTTGCTTTCATAGTACCTCCTCATTAAAGACAGAAATATTTTTTTATTATATATATTAAACCACGGATAGATATATTAGTGAATATTTAGTTTTATTTATTGGGAAAAAATTTGTGATTTTATAAAAAATAAGGTGAATCGAAGTATAAAAAATTTTTCTAGTGTATTTAATCAGTAGTTTTTTGTATTTCATCCTTCGTTTTTTGTAACTGATTCCATGTTTTTGACGCTCTGTATTGTAAGTGCTTACATAAACAGAAACATCTTATACAATGAAGGTGTCAAATCAAAAGAGGTGACCAAAATGAACATAAAAAAAGTAAATTTAGCGAATAGCATTGAAATAGAAAGAGGAGGCGGAAAGATATGAAAAAATCAACTGTTAATCCATGGTTTGTTGTCCTTGGCACAGTTATAGTACAAATGGGGCTTGGAACGATATATACATGGAGTTTATTCAATCAGCCTTTAGTTAGTAAATACGGTTGGAGTCTTAACGCTGTTGCGATAACTTTCTCAATTACTAGTCTTTCTTTAGCATTTTCAACTTTATTTGCGAGTAAATTGCAAGAAAAATGGGGACTTCGTAAACTTATTATGATAGCTGGATTAGCATTAGGACTAGGGTTAATACTTAGTTCACAAGCGTCTTCATTAATATTGCTTTATGCACTAGCAGGAGTTGTTGTAGGTTATGCAGATGGTACAGCATATATCACTTCACTATCAAATTTAATAAAGTGGTTTCCAGAGCGTAAAGGTCTAATTGCTGGTATTTCTGTCTCTGCATATGGTTCAGGTAGCTTAATCTTTAAATACGTTAACGCACAGTTGATTGAATCAGTTGGTGTATCGCAAGCATTTATATACTGGGGTTTAATTGTTACAGCTATGATTGTAATTGGTGCTTGTTTAATCCATCAAGCTGCAGATCAAGGAGCAGTTCATGAAACAAAAACTAAGGAATACACAACGAAAGAAATGTTAGGCACAAAACAAGTATACTTATTATTTATCATGTTATTTACATCATGTATGAGTGGCTTATACTTAATTGGTATGGTAAAAGACATTGGTGTTCAACTTGTAGGACTTAGCGCAGCAACAGCAGCTAATGCGGTGGCTATGGTTGCAATCTTCAATACATTAGGTCGTATCATTTTAGGACCGTTATCGGATAAAATTGGGCGTTTAAAAATCGTTACTGGTACTTTTGTTGTTATGGCGAGTTCAGTATTAGTTCTAAGTTTTGTAGATTTAAATTACGGTATATACTTCGTATGTGTAGCAAGTGTAGCGTTTTGCTTTGGTGGAAATATCACTATTTTCCCAGCTATTGTTGGTGATTTCTTCGGTATGAAAAACCATAGTAAGAACTACGGAATTGTGTATCAAGGATTTGGATTCGGGGCGCTTGCAGGTTCCTTTATCGGTGCACTTCTAGGTGGATTCAAACCAACGTTCATGGTGATCGGTGTATTATGTGTCGTGTCATTCATTATCGCAATTTTAATTCAAGCACCTAAACAGAAAAAAGAACACGAAGAAGAGTATCGCAGCGTAGCGTAAGTATACAAATCTTCTATAACGCTATGATTACGAAAAAGCATCCTATTCTATTAATTAGGATGCTTTTTTTATGAGTTATTTTAACAAGGTTAAATTACTTTTGGGATTTTTATAGATGTAAAAGTGAGTGGGATATATTAGAATATAATGAATTGATACATCGCGTTTAAAATATATATTAAATCTTAAATGATAAAGAAGACATTCGTTAGTATTTGTAAGATATATTTTCAGAAAAATATTGAGAAAATATATACTTGAGTTTTTCATAAAGCATTGTAAATGAACGTATCTCTAGTTTGTCTTCTTCAATTTTAAAAAGAGGATTTGGAATTTTATTTATAATATAAGTACATTTAATACGTTTACATATGATTTTATTAAGAAGCATTAAAATACTTTGTCTGAAAAATAAAAAAAGATTGACAAGTTTATTGAGAAACATTATCATTTCGGTGTAAGATAGTAAATGAAAAACATTATCAATAAAATGGATTTTAAAGTAATGCGCACTTGACCAATTAGTTTAGTAAGTGTATTATTTTTTACAACACCACTGATAATGAAAATCAATATCAGTGGTGTTACTTAATGAAATTAATGTTTATGTGAAAGGATAGAGAAAATGAACTTAGGGGAATTTGATGGGAAAACAGTTTTAGTAACAGGTGCAGCACAAGGCATAGGCAGTGTTGTTGCCAAAATGTTTTTAGAAAGAGGAGCCACAGTTATTGCGGTTGATCAAAATGAAGAGGGGTTAAATGTACTCTTAAATCAAAATGAATTAAATAATACACGTATGAAAACGTTTCGTTTAGATGTGAGTGATAGCGCTGCTGTTGAAGACATGGTAAATCATATTGCAAATGAAATAGCGCCAATAGATATTTTAATAAATGTTGCAGGGGTTTTACGTATGGGACCAATTCATTCGTTAAGTGATGAAGATTGGAATAAAACATTCTCTGTAAATACTACAGGGGTTTTCAATATGTCCCGAGCGGTAAGTAAAAATATGATGTTAAGAAAATCAGGGGCAATTGTTACAGTCGGTTCAAATGCGGCAAATACGCCGAGAATGGAGATGGCTGCGTATGCTGCGTCAAAGGCTGCAACGACGATGTTTATGAAATGTTTAGGACTAGAGCTTGCGGCATACAATATACGCTGCAACTTAGTTTCTCCAGGTTCTACTGAAACTGAGATGCAAAGATTACTATGGGCTGATGAGAATGGAGCTAAAAATATAATTGCTGGTTCTCAAAATACATATAGACTCGGAATTCCATTACAAAAAATTGCACAACCTTCAGAAGTTGCTGAAGCAGTGTTATTTTTAGCCTCAGATAGAGCAAGTCATATTACAATGCACAATTTATGTGTCGATGGCGGTGCTACGTTAGGAGTTTAATAAAAATTCAGGAGGTTATTATATTATGAATGAACATATAGCTGTAAAGGAATTGTCAGAAAAACTTTTAGAAGATTATAAGACTGAATCTTCATTCTTTTTCGCTTCACCAACTCGAACTATATTAGCAGAAGGAGAGTTTACTACAGTAAAGCATCGTGAAATTGAAAATTTCCCAGAGCTTGTGCAAGCGACATTAAGTAACGCGAAACAAGCTGGAAATCCAAATCCTATCGTTGTGGGTGCTTTGCCATTTGATCGTAGAAAAGAAGTCCAACTTATCGTACCAGAATATAGTAGGATTTCTGAGCGTTTACAATTGGATACAACAAATCAGCTTGAAACAAATGAGAACGTAACATTTGAAATGACGCCAGTACCAGACCCTGAAGTTTATATGAATGGTGTGAAGCAAGGAATTAAAAAAATACAGGACGGTGATTTAAAGAAAATCGTTCTATCTAGATCGTTAGATGTTAAATCTTCCGAAAAAATTGATAAGCAAAAACTTCTGCGAGAATTAGCAGAACATAATAAGCATGGTTATACATTTGCTGTGAATTTACCGAAAGATGAAAAAGAGAACAGTAAGACGCTAATTGGAGCAAGTCCTGAATTACTTGTTTCACGTAATGGTATGCAAGTTATTTCTAATCCGTTAGCTGGTTCAAGGCCACGTAGTGAGGACCCAGTAGAAGATAAAAGAAGAGCAGAGGAATTACTTTCTTCTCCAAAAGATTTACATGAACATGCGGTAGTAGTTGAAGCGGTTGCCGCTGCACTTCGTCCGTATTGTCATACATTACATGTTCCAGAAAAGCCATCAGTTATTCATAGTGAAGCGATGTGGCATTTGTCTACAGAAGTGAAAGGTGAACTGAAGGATCCAAATACTTCTTCTTTACAATTAGCAATTGCCCTTCATCCTACGCCAGCAGTTTGCGGAACTCCGATGGAAAAAGCAAGAGAGGCTATACAGCATATTGAGCCATTTGACCGCGAGTTCTTTACAGGAATGCTAGGATGGAGCGATTTAAATGGAGATGGAGAATGGATTGTTACAATTCGTTGTGCTGAAGTACAAGAAAATACACTGCGTTTATATGCAGGAGCTGGAGTTGTTGCTGAGTCAAAACCAGAAGATGAGTTAGCAGAAACATCAGCTAAGTTCCAAACAATGCTAAAAGCTTTAGGGTTAAGAGATAGTTCACTTAATGAAAAATAGGGGGAAGAAAGAATGCTAGTAGGTTATACAGAATGGCCAAAAGAATTTGCCGATCATTATCGAGATGAAGGATGTTGGCTTGGTGAAACATTTGGAGGAGTGTTAAGAGAGCGGGCTGAGAAATATGGAGATCGAATCGCGGTTGTAAGTGGTAAGAAGCATATAACATATAGTGAACTTGATAAAAATGCAGATCGTTTAGCAGCAGGTTTACTGAATTTAGGAATAAAGAAAGAGGACAGAGTTGTAATCCAGTTACCTAACATTATCGAGTTTTTCGAAATATGTTTTGCACTATTTCGAATTGGAGCGCTTCCTGTCTTTGCACTACCTTCACATCGAAGCAGTGAAATTAGTTATTTTTGTGAGTTTGGCGAGGCGAGCGCTTACGTTATTTCAGATAAGGCTCTCGGTTTTGATTATCGAAAACTAGCAAGAGAAGTGAAAGAGAAAGTGCCAACTTTACAACGTGTAATTGTAGTGGGGGAAGAAGAAGAGTTTGTGAACATAAATGATCTGTATATGGATCCCGTCTCATTACCAGAAGTTCAGCCAAGTGATGTTGCATTTCTCCAATTATCAGGAGGGACAACAGGTCTTTCTAAATTAATTCCTAGAACACATGATGACTATATTTATAGTTTACGTGTAAGCGCTGAAATTTGTAATTTGAATGCAGAAAGCGTCTATATGGCAGTTCTTCCAGTAGCACACAATTACCCAATGAGTTCTCCAGGGACATTTGGAACTTTCTATGCGGGTGGAAAAGTGGTATTGGCAACTGGTGGTAGTCCAGATGAGGCATTTGCTCTTATTGAAAAAGAAAAAGTTACAATTACAGCGCTCGTTCCGCCATTAGCAATGATTTGGCTTGATGCTGCATCTTCTCGTAATACCGATTTATCGAGCCTAGAGGTTATTCAAGTAGGTGGTGCTAAGTTTAGCGCTGAGGTTGCAAGACGTATACGCCCTACATTTGGATGTACGTTACAGCAAGTATTCGGTATGGCGGAAGGATTAGTGAACTATACAAGATTAGACGATCCGGAAGAAATTATTATTCATACACAAGGTAGACCAATGTCTGCACTCGATGAAGTACGAGTTGTTGATGAAAATGACAACGATGTACAACCTGGCGAAGTAGGTAGTTTATTAACAAGAGGTCCATATACAATTCGTGGTTACTATAAAGCTGAAGAGCATAATGCACGATCATTTACAAAGGATGGATTTTATCGCACAGGCGATCTTGTAAAAGTAAATGAAAAAGGATACATCATTGTAGAAGGAAGAGATAAAGATCAAATTAACCGTGGTGGTGAGAAAGTTGCTGCGGAAGAAGTTGAAAATCATTTATTAGCACACGATGCGGTCCATGACGTAGCAATTGTATCTATGCCTGACGATTATTTAGGTGAACGCACCTGTGCTTTTGTTATAGCTCGCGGACAAGTTCCGGCAGTAAGTGAATTAAAAATGTTTTTAAGAGAACGTGGTATAGCGGCTTATAAAATTCCAGATCGAATTGAATTTATTGAATCATTCCCGCAAACAGGAGTCGGAAAAGTCAGCAAAAAAGAACTACGTAAAGTCATTGCTGAAAAACTTATTACAGTAAAACAATAATAAAAACCGGAAGGAAGTGATTAGATGGCTATCCCATCTATTTCAGTATATAAAATGCCAATTGAATCAGAACTACCAAAAAATAAAGTGAATTGGACACCAGACCCGAAACGTGCAGTACTTTTAATTCATGACATGCAAGAATATTTTCTTGATGCATATAGCGATAAAGAATCACCAAAAGTAGAACTTATTTCAAATATTAAAATGATAAGAGAAAAATGTAAACAACTTGGTATACCAGTTGTTTATACAGCGCAACCTGGTGGACAAACGTTAGAACAAAGAGGTTTATTACAAGACTTTTGGGGTGACGGTATTCCTGCTGGACCAGATAAAAAGAAAATTGTTGATGAACTTACTCCTGATGAGGATGATATATTCCTAACAAAATGGAGATATAGTGCATTTAAAAAGACAAATCTATTAGAAATTTTAAATGAAAAAGGAAGAGATCAACTCATTATTTGCGGTATTTATGCGCATATTGGATGCCTTTTAACAGCTTGTGAAGCATTTATGGATGGTATAGAGCCGTTCTTTGTAGCAGATGCAGTTGCTGATTTTTCACTAGAGCATCATAAACAAGCATTGGAGTATGCATCTAATAGATGCGCAGTAACGACATCAACAAACCTACTGTTAAAAGATTTACAAAGTGTAAAAGGTGATGAGAGTGAAGGAATCACTATACAGCAAGTACATGAACTAGTTGCACAACTACTTCGTGAGTCAGTAGAGAGTATTGATATTGATGAGGACTTATTAAATAGAGGGCTTGATTCGGTCAGAATTATGAGTTTAGTAGAGAAGTGGCGTCGTGAAGGAAAAGAAATCACGTTTGCAGATTTAGCAGAACGTCCAACTGTTGCAGGTTGGTACAGCTTACTATCTTCACAAACAGCACAGGTGCTGTAACAAATAGACTACATAATAAAGGGGTAGTAAAGAATGCCTAACAGTCAAAAGATTCGTCATTCGTTATCATCTGCGCAGTCTGGTATGTGGTTTGCGCAACAATTAGATCCGCTTAATCCGATATATAATACTGGGGAATATGTAGAAATAAACGGGAATATTCATCAAGACATTTTTGAATTAGCTGTACGTAAAGTTGTAATGGAAGCGGAAGCACTTCACGTTCGCTTCGAAGAGGATGAAATTGGCCCATGGCAAGTTATTGAAGAATCACAGTTTCATATGCATTTTATTGACGCTCGGAAAGAAGAAAACCCTGAAGAAGCTGCTAAAGTATGGATGAAAAATGATTTATCTATACCAGTCAATTTGAAAAAAGATACATTATTTACTGAAGCACTTATTCAAGTTGAAAATAATCGTTTCTTTTGGTATCAGCGCATCCATCACATTGTGATGGATGGCTATGGATTTTCACTTCTTAGCCAAAAGGTAGCGAATGAGTATACATCACTTATAGAAGAAACAAACAAGAGTGAAAAGCTATTTGGTTCTCTTGCAAAAGTCGTGCAAGAAGATATCGAGTATCGTGAGTCTAAACAATTTCAGGAAAATCGTACTTTTTGGTTAGAAAAGTTTGCAGATGCCCCAGAAGTTGTAAGTTTGGCAGAACGAGCACCGAGAACATCAAATGGATTTTCACGAGAAACAGCTTATTTATCTAGTTCTAGCACGAAAACTTTACTAGAAGATATCAATATTTCGTTAACAAGTTGGCCGGAATTCATTGTGGCTGTAACAAGTATTTATATGCATAAATTAACAGGTGAAAATGATATTGTTTTAGGTTTACCGATGATGGGACGTCTAGGTTCTGTATCTATTCATACACCAAGTATGGTAATGAATTTAGTTCCACTTCGTATCACAGTAACTCCAAATATAACTCTTGCGGAATTATTGCAGCAAGTTTCTAAAGAAATCCGAGATGTACGTCGCCATTATAAATACCGTCATGAGGAATTAAGAAGAGACTTAAAGTTACTAGGTGAAAATCAAAGGTTGTTTGGACCGTTAGTGAATGTTATGCCTTTTGATTACGGGCTTAATTTTGCTGGAAATCGTGGTATTACGCATAACTTATCAGCAGGACCTGTAGATGATTTATCGATAAATGTATATAAACGTTTTGATCAAAATGAGCTAATGATTCATTTTGATGCGAATCCCGAAGTATATAATGGCGCAGAGCTAGCATTGCATAAAGAAAGATTTATGAATCTATTTGAATTAGTAATAAATAATTATGAGAAAAACGAGCCGATTGGAAAAATAAACATTACTCTGCCTGAAGAAAATCATAAAGTTTTATTGGAATGGAATGAAACGAAGGAAGACGATGAGTTAATCAGTTTACCTATATCATTTGAAAAACAAGTGCAAAAAAATCCAAATAAACTAGCGATTACTTGTGACGGTGTAATCCTTACGTATAAAGAGCTAAATGAACGAGCAAATGAACTAGCACATTATTTAGTAGAAGAAGGAATACGACCAAATCAGTTTGTAGCTTTAGTATTCCCTAGATCAATAGAAATGGTAGTTAGTATGCTAGCAGTCTTAAAGGCTGGTGCAGCGTATTTACCAATAGATCCAGAATACCCAGCAGAAAGAGTTAATTATATAGTAAATGATGCAAAACCAGTTTGTATCATAACACATTCATCTGTTTCATCTAAGTTAGTTATAGAAAAGGATATGAAAAAAATTGTATTAGATGACGAAGAAACGAAACTAGCGTTACATACATATTCTCGTATGAATATAGCATGTAAGAATGATGTATCACTTTTAAACCCAGCCTATACAATATATACTTCAGGCTCAACAGGAAACCCAAAAGGTGTAATTGTTCCTATGAGAGGTTTAAGTAACTTTTTAATGGCTATGCAGCAAAAGTTTTCATTAAATGAAAATGATCATTTATTAGCAGTTACAACGTTTGCGTTTGATATTTCTGCTCTAGAAATTTATTTACCTCTTATTAGTGGTGCAAGTTTAACAATTGCGCAAAAAGAAGACATACAAGAGCCATCAGCATTAACGACACTTTTACAAGAAGAAAGAGTGACAATTATGCAGGCTACACCGACGCTTTGGCAGGCGTTAGTAACTGATTATCCAGAGAAGCTACAAGGGCTAAATATACTTGTTGGTGGTGAAGCTCTCCCAGCGCATTTAGCAAATAAATTAAAAGAATTAGGTTGTTCAATAACTAATTTATATGGACCAACTGAAACGACGATTTGGTCTACTTTCATGAACATTGATGAAGGTGAAAAGGGTATACCACCTATTGGAAAGCCAATTTGCAATACAGAAGTGTATGTATTGGATGCAGGGCTACAACCAGTTCCACCTGGAATTATTGGTGAATTATATATTGCAGGGGAAGGACTTGCAAGCGGATATTTAGGAAAACCTGAGTTAACAGCTGAACGGTTTGTTGCAAATCCTTATGGAGAATCAGGGAAGCGCATGTACCGTACAGGAGATCTTGTGAAATGGCGTAGTGATGGTGCGTTAGAGTACATTAGTCGCGCAGATCATCAAATTAAAATTCGTGGATTCCGAATTGAATTAGCTGAAATTGAAACGGTATTACAACGACATGAAAATATTCAACAAGCGGTAGTAATGGTACGAGAAGATCGTGCAAATGATAAACGCATCATTGCGTATATCGTTGCAGAAGAAAAGGAACCGATTAATCTTTCAGAAATTCGTTCTTATGTTTCAGAAAGTTTAGCGAATTATATGATACCATCGGCATTTGTTGTGCTAGAAGAATTACCATTAACGCCAAATGGTAAGGTTGACAGAAAGAAATTACCTGCTCCTGATTTTAATGGAATGAACAACGAGAGAGTTGCTAGAAATCCGAAAGAAGAAATATTATGTGATTTATTTGCAGAAGTACTTGGTGTTTCTCGAATTAGCATTGATGATAATTTCTTTGAAATGGGTGGACATTCACTTCTCGCATCTCGTTTAATGGCAAGAATTCGTGAAACGTTAAGTGTGGAATTAGGAATTGGGAAACTATTTGAATCACCAACTGTTGCCGAACTGGCGAAACAATTAAACCATGCAAAAAGCGCAAGACCAGCTATTCAGAAAGCAATTAGGCCAAATGAAGTTCCACTTTCATTTGCACAGCGCAGGTTATGGTTCTTAAATTGTTTAGAAGGTCCAAGTCCTACTTATAATATTCCGCTAGTCATTCGTATGAATGGAATATTGAATCGGGAAGCATTACAAGGTGCTTTTTATGATGTAGTTGAGAAACATGAAACACTTAGAACAATTTTCCCTAACGTATTAGGTAGTTCCTATCAGAAAATTTTAGATATGGAAAATTTAAATCTAGAAATGGTTATAACTAATACATGTAAAGATGAATTAGAAAGTGTACTTTCAGAGGCGGTAAGATATAGCTTTAACCTCGATATTGAGCCGGCAGTTCGTTTGCAACTTTTTACAGTGAGTGAAAACGAACATGTATTATTAATTTTATTACATCATATTGTAGGTGATGGCTGGTCATTACAGCCGTTAACGAGAGATTTTACAGCGGCGTATAAAGCACGATGTCAAGGTGACAGAGTTCAGCTGGAGACACTACCAGTTCAATACGCAGATTATGCACTTTGGCAACAGCAATTGCTAGGTGATGAAACGACACCAGAGAGTCTTATTTCAACACAATTAGATTTTTGGAAAGAAGAACTTAAAGGTTTACCAGACCAAATGGAGTTACCTACAGATTTCCAGCGTCCAATTGAGACGAGTTACCGCGGGGAAACAATTCATTTTCATATAGATGAAGGTATGCATAGTAGGTTAGTAGAGCTTGCACGTAAAAATGGAGTTAGTTTGTTTATGGTATTGCAAGCAGGGCTTAGTGCACTATTTACAAGATTAGGTGCAGGCACTGATATACCAATTGGAAGTCCGATTGCTGGAAGAAATGATGATGTACTTTCAGATATCGTTGGTTTATTTGTAAATACATTAGTGTTACGTACAAATACGTCAGGAGATCCAAGTTTTAAAGAATTATTAAATAGAGTGAAGCAGGTAAATCTTGCAGCTTATGAAAATCAAGATGTTCCATTTGAAAGGCTTGTTGAAGTGTTAAATCCAGTACGTACTCGAAACAGCCACCCGTTGTTTCAAGTTATGTTAGCTTTTCAAAATACACCAGAAGCAACGTTTAATGCACCCGATTTAGAAGCGAGCCTTGAAATTCAAAGCGTTGGTTCTGCAAAATTTGATTTAACATTTGAAATTAGTGAGAGTAACGAGGTTGATGGTACTCCGAACGGTTTATATGGATTACTAGAGTTTAGTACCGATTTATATAAACGTGAAACGGTTCAAAAACTAATAGAACGATTCATTTTGTTATTAGATGATGCAGCTACAAATCCGGATCAATCAATTGGCAGATTAGAAATATTAACTGTAGCAGAGAAAAATACAGTGTTAGAAAAGTGGAATGGTGGTTTTCAAATTGCACCAGAAATGACATTGCCACAATTGTTTGAAAAGCAGGCTCATATAAATCCAAATTCTATAGCTGTTGTCTTTGAAAATAAGAAATTAACTTATGAAGAGTTAAATAGAAAAGCAAATAAAATAGCTCGATTCCTAATAGCAAAAGGGATTGGTCCTGATCAACTCGTTGCTTTAGCGATGCCAAGATCATTAAACATGGTTGTAAGCTTATTAGCTGTTCTTAAAGCTGGTGCCGGATACCTTCCGTTAGATCCAGATTACCCAGCAGACCGCATTTCATTTATGCTACACGATGCGAAACCATCATGTGTTTTAACGAATTCAGAAGTGGAAATTGAATGTGATGAGGCACTAAAAGTTTTAGTTGATGATGTGAAAGTAATAGCAGAAGTTGAGAAATATAGTGATGACAATATTGATGAAGTGGAACGAATTAAGCTATTATCTCCATCACATATTGCTTACGTTATTTATACGTCAGGCTCAACGGGTAGACCGAAAGGCGTTATGATACCTCATCAAAATGTAGTAAGACTTTTAGGAGCAACTGATCATTGGTTCCAGTTTGACGGAAACGATGTTTGGACGATGTTCCATTCATACGCTTTTGATTTCTCGGTTTGGGAAATTTGGGGACCTTTATTATACGGAGGGCGTTTAGTTGTAGTGCCACATACTGTAAGTCGCTCACCGAAAGAATTTTTACAGCTTCTTGTTAAAGAAAAGGTTACGGTTTTAAACCAAACTCCATCAGCGTTCTATCAATTGATGCAAGCAGATCGTGAAAATGAAGAGATTGGCCAAAAATTATCTTTACGATATGTTGTTTTTGGAGGAGAAGCACTTGAGCTAAGTCGCTTAGAAGATTGGTATAGTCGACATCCTCATAACGCACCAAAGCTTATTAATATGTACGGTATTACGGAGACGACAGTACATGTTAGTTATATTGAATTAGATGAAACTATCGTCTCTTTACGAGCAAATAGTTTAATTGGGTGCAGTATACCTGACCTTAAAGTGTATGTGTTAGACAACTATTTACAACCAGTGCCACCTGGAGTAGTTGGAGAAATGTATGTTGCAGGTGCAGGGCTTGCGCGTGGATATTTAGGAAGAGCAGGATTAACGGCTGAACGCTTTATCGCAGATCCATTTGGAAAGCCAGGTACAAGAATGTATCGTACAGGAGACTTAGCTCGCTGGCGTAAAGATGGGACGCTAGATTATATAGGACGTGCAGATCATCAAATAAAAATTCGTGGATTCCGAATTGAATTAGGAGAAATAGAAGCAGTCATAATGAAGCACCCTAAAGTTGAGCAAGTAGCCGTTATTGTACGGGAAGATCAACCAGGGGATAAACGGTTAGTTTCTTATATCGTTGCATCAAATAATGAAGCGATTGATACGAATGAAATGCGTCAGTTTGCTAGTGGTAGTTTACCAGATTATATGGTTCCATACGCTTTTGTAGTAGTAAATGAGTTACCTTTAACTCCAAACGGTAAGTTAGATAGAAAGGCATTGCCAGCTCCAGAATTTATCGCATCATCTTCTAGTCGTGGTCCAAGAACACCGCAAGAAGAAATGTTATGTGACTTGTTTACAGAAGTGCTAAGTGTACCTCAAATTGGAATTGATGACGGATTCTTTGATCTTGGTGGCCATTCACTCCTTGCAGTGCAGCTTATGAGCCGCATTAAAGAGGCGCTTGGAGTGGAACTAAACATTGGTACTTTATTTGCAGCACCGACTGTTGCAGGGGTAGCTGAAAGACTTGAGATGGGGAATGGTCAAAGTGCACTTGATGTGTTGCTTCCATTACGAGCAAGCGGGGATCAATTACCACTATTTTGTGTACATCCAGCAGGTGGATTAAGTTGGTGCTATGCAGGACTTATGAAATCTTTAGGAACAGATTATCCAATCTATGGTGTACAAGCACGTGGTATCGCTAAAAATGAAGAACTTCCAAAAAGTTTAGAGGAGATGGCGGCGGATTACTTGAAACACGTTCGTGAAGTACAGCCTCATGGACCATATCGTTTATTAGGTTGGTCGCTTGGAGGAAATGTTGTGCATGCAATGGCGGCGCAACTACAAAATGAAGGGGAAGAAGTAGAATTACTCGTTATGCTTGATTCTTATCCTGGACACTTCTTACCGAATACGGAAGCGCCTACTGAAGAGGAAGCGTTAATCGCATTACTCGCTTTAGGCGGATATGACCCAGATAACATGGATGGTAAACCACTTACAATGGAAAGTGCAGTTGAAATCCTTCGTAAAGATGGAAGTGCATTAGCAAGTCTTGAAGAAGAGACTATATTGAACTTGAAAGAAACATATGTAAATTCAGTAGGGTTGTTAGGGAAATATGTACCGAAAGTTTATAGCGGAGACATCTTATTCTTTAGATCTACTGTTATACCAGACTGGTTTGATCCTATTTCTCCAAATACGTGGTTAAATTATTTAGATGGGCAAATTGTGCAGCATGATATTGACTGTAGACATAAAGATTTATGTCAGCCAGGTCCACTTACGGAAATTGGACAAGTATTAGCGAAATATTTGCAGAATAAGAAAGGGGTAAGTAGAGTATGACGAATCCATTTGAAAATGATAATTACACATATAAAGTATTAATAAATGAGGAGGGCCAGTATTCTCTCTGGCCTGCTTTTCTCGATGTACCTATTGGCTGGAGTGTCGTATATGAAGAAGCTAGTAGGCAGAGTTGCTTAGAATATGTTGAATATAACTGGAAAGATTTGAATCCAAAAAGTAATCAAGTTCGTGAAAAAACATTAGCAGGAAAACGATAATGAAAGCAAAACTAAATCCAAAAGTAGTCGTAAGTATCGTTTATATAACTGCGATGTTTATGGCTGCGATGGATGCAACGATTGTAAATGTAGCACTACAAACGATAAGTAAAGAACTACAAGTACCTCCATCTGCAATGGGGACGGTTAATGTTGGGTATTTAGTTAGTTTAGCTGTTTTCCTTCCGATTTCTGGTTGGTTAGGAGATCGATTTGGTACGAAAAGAGTATTTTTAATTGCTCTTTTCGTATTTACAATTGCCTCTGCTTTATGCGGAATGGCTAACGATATTACTTCATTGAATATTTTCCGTATTATTCAAGGTGCTGGTGGAGGGCTTTTAACACCGGTCGGAATGGCGATGTTATTTCGAACATTTTCACCAGAGGAAAGACCGAAGATTTCTCGGTTCATTGTACTTCCAATTGCTGTAGCACCAGCAATTGGTCCTATCATCGGTGGTTTCTTTGTAGATCAAATGTCTTGGCGTTGGGCATTTTATATTAATCTACCGTTTGGAATCGTTGCATTGCTCTTTGGACTTCTATTTTTAGCAGAGCATGTTGAAAAATCAGCTGGTCGCTTTGATTCTCTCGGCTTTATTTTATCAGCACCAGGATTTGCGATGCTCATATATGCACTCAGCCAGGGACCATCAAAAGGGTGGATTTCTCCAGAAATTATGAGTACTGGGATAGCTGGGGTTGTATTCATTACATTGTTTATAATCGTAGAACTGAAAGTAAAGCAACCGATGTTAGATTTACGCTTATTAAAAGAACCAGTCTTTAGAAAGATGAGCCTTATATCATTATTTTCATCAGCTGGTTTACTAGGAATGTTATTTGTTTTTCCACTTATGTATCAAAATGTGATAGGAGTTTCCGCGCTAGAATCAGGACTTACGACATTTCCAGAGGCGATTGGATTAATGATTTCTTCACAAATTGTGCCATGGTCATATAAGAAATTAGGAGCTCGAAAGGTAATTTCTATAGGATTAATTTGTACGGCGATTATCTTTGTTTTATTAAGTTTTGTAAATCACGATACGAATCCGTGGCAAATTCGGGCATTATTGTTTGGTATCGGTATTTTCTTAGGTCAATCTGTCGGTGCGGTTCAATTTTCTGCCTTTAACAATATCACGCCGCCTTCCATGGGGAGAGCGACTACTATATTCAATGTGCAAAATCGATTAGGTTCAGCGATAGGAGTAGCTGTTTTAGCTAGTATACTAGCTGGTTTTGGAAGTAATAACGTTCAATCCGATTTTTTACCATATCAAGCAGCATTAATTGGATCAGCAATATTTTTGCTCATAGCACTACTATTTTCTTTACGTATTTCCGATAAAGAGGTAATGTCAAATAAGAAAGAAAAAACATTATCTGTATCAAAAAAAGAGAAAGCACTCGTCAATGAATAACAATATACGTATGCTTTTTTATGAAAATTGATATTCGTTGAATAAAGGAGAGTTTACATGATAGAAAGTAAAGTTGCAGATTCTGTTCCAACTTTGAATGAGAATGATTGTCAAATATGGTGGGCAAGAATTTCAGATTTACAATCATGGCATTACAATTTACTAAATGATATAGAGCGAGAGAAAGCAAATTCGTATCATCATTCGGCAGATCGAGCTCGTTTTATAATAGGTTGCGTAATTAGTAGATTAGTTCTCGGCAAAATACTTTCTATGTCACCAGTCCAAGTACCAATTGATCGAATGTGCTCAGTATGTAAATTGCAACATGGTAGACCACAATTACCAGAAGGTATGCCGCAATTATCTGTTTCGCATTCAGGTGAGTGGGTTGTCGTTGCATTTACAAAATCTGCACCTGTTGGCATAGATGTAGAACAAATGAATCCAAATGTAGATGTTATGAAAATGGCAGAAGGTGTATTAACAGACATTGAAATAGTGCAAGTTATGAAACTACCAAATGAACAGAAAATAGAAGGTTTTTTAACATATTGGACTCGAAAAGAAGCGGTGCTGAAAGCGACAGGCGAAGGACTATTGATTCCACCAGTACATATTACAGTATCAGCTCCAAATACTCCTCCAAAATTGTTAGTTTTTAAAGATAAGCAAGAGTTGGCAGATAATACAATGATGGAAGATGTAAGGCCTAGTTTAGATTATATGGCTTCTGTTGCAGTATTCAGTAAGGAAGTGACTGAAATTACGCAATTAGACGCGGTAGCACTTTTAAATCTTAAATAAAAAAATTATAGAAGAGGTGTTCCTCATGTTAGTGGCGGAAAATAGAAAGAATGAATTCACTTATAACATACAAGCAATTAAAAATATTTTATTTTCTGGAGATACATCATCCATTCATGCTTTAGAAAAGCTTTTAAATGATACAGTTCAGTTTGATGTTCTTGAACAAGAGGCACTTGGTAGACAGTACATTCCGAAAGAAGCAAAGAATTTCTTTGATAAAGATGGAACATTTCTTTACCGTGTATCTAATGTTAGTTATAAAGGCAAGGTGTTATCTGAAAATCTAATTTTTGCAGACACTTCGTTTTTACCGGACGCAATAAAGAGTGAATTAGAGAGTGGAAATATTCCTGTTGAAAAGCTTATAGAAAAGATGGAAGTAAGAAGAAACGTATTATATGAAGGATATCAGCCATCTGGAAATATTATCGAATTGTTTGATGGATGTTCTGTTACAGCGAATGTGTATCCAACTAGAAAGTATCAAATTGTCAGTAACTGCAAATGTGTATTTTATATTTGTGAAGTGTATCATGCAGAGAATATAAAGCAATTGCTTAAATAAACAAGAAACCAGCCTATAAAATGGCTGGTTTCTTGTTTATTTAACAGCTTCTTTTAATTCTTTACCTGCTTTAAATGCAGGAACTTTACCAGCTGCGATTTGAATTTCTTCGCCAGTTTGCGGATTACGTCCTGTACGAGCAGATCTTTCGCGCACTTCAAAAGTTCCAAATCCGATTAATTGAACTTTATCGCCAGATTGTAATGCATTAGCAATTGTGTCAAATACGGATTGTACAGCTGCAGAAGCGTCCTTTTGAGAAATATCAGCTGATTGTGCTACGTTTTTAATTAATTCTGTTTTGTTCATGTTTTCACCTCATAAAAAAATTTTTGGAATGAATGTTTTAGTATAATAGATAGTAAAGATAAAGCTATCACTATGATTAGAAAGAATACTATATAATTATGTTAATTTCGTTGCAAGAGACTGAATCCCTTCTATTATTTGGGGATTAATTAAGAATCGATGCATATAAAAAGCTTTAGTATGAGGATGAGGGGGAGTATACGAATGATTTTTCGTGAAAAAAATGAGAAGGAAAGTATATTAATTCGTCAACATGATCATGGTTTTTTAGCTGGAGAGATTGCAAAGCATATAAAAGAACACTTTTTTGAAGGTAAAACATATTTAAAAGAAACAGTTGATGCAATATATGAGCATGACAGAGGATGGATAGAGCTTGATAAAGTACCAATTTTAAATGATGCTAAAAATATTCCATATACATTTATGGATTGTCCAAGCCCATTACGTTTTGTTTTTTATACGATTGGTTTGAATGAAATTGAAAATTCTAATCCATACGGGGCATTGCTTTGTAGTAAACATTTTTTATCATTTCCACTAAACGAGGAAGATGAAGAGATGATGTCATTTTATAAACATGAATTAGAACGACAAAAAAGAATCTTGAAAACGTTAACAAAGGAACAGTTTGCGATGTTCGATAAACATTATAGATTATTAAAGTTTTGTGATGAACTTTCTTTATACGTATGTATGAATAAGCCTGGTGTCAAAAAGAAAGATGAAATTGATTTATTTAAAGATGGTTTTGAAGGAACAGAAATGTTTAATAGTAAAGAGGAGAAACTTATTCAAGCTGAATGGGTGGATGAGGAAACAATTCGGATTACACCATTTCCATTTCAAACGGAATTTTATACGTATGTAAAATATAAAACGATAAATAAGCATGAAATGAAAGAAAAAGGGATTGCAAAGGCTGATAGAGAATCAGAAATGAAGAAACAAACCATTCGTTTCATACAATAAGGAGGTAATATAAATTGAAAGATTATATATTAAAACAGTGTGATTATCATGCTTGGGCTAATACAAGATTATTCAATCGATTAAAAGAGTTACCAAACTATGAGACCATTTTTAAGGAGCAGATACAGAGTGTATTTCCATCCATTAAGGATACTTTTGTGCATATTTATATTACAGATCAAGTGTGGTTACATATATTGCATGGTAAAAGTATGAATGAAGCAATACAAGACCGAGAAGATTTACGAAAACAAATTGAAACTAAATCGTTACATGAATTAGAAAAAATGTTTGAAAACATGGCAAATCAATATAAAGATTTTTTAATTACAATACAAGATGTGAATGCTGTATTTGTTATTGAGAATCCATATGTAGGGAAATTAGAAACTTCGATTTTAGAATTAGTGCAACATGTCGTAAATCATGGTACATATCATAGAGGAAATATAACAGCGATGATCCGTCAACTTGGTCATTCGTCGACAATGATGGATTTTGTACTGTATTTACATATGGTTAAAAAGCAGGGAGAGTAATATAGTTTGTAAGAAGGAGAGGCTTTAATTATAGAAGTCTCTCCTTCTATTTTATTCCGCATTCATGGTAGATCGACTGATTAAAGTTTTCTTAAGAAGCTTTATTTTCTTGTAATTGCTTAGCGTATTGTACAGCCTTATATGCATTGACTCTACCGTTTTTCCAGTACGTACCTGTACCACTAATTTTATCAGAAGTTGACTCAATAATTTGGCGAATTTGTGTATTACTATATCCTTGATTTGCTAAAAGAGCAGCGACTCCTGCAACATGAGGTGTTGCCATAGATGTACCACTTAATGATTGATACGTGCTTCCTTTATATGTTGAATATATATTTGAACCTGGTGCTGCAACATCTACCCAGCTACCATAAGTAGAAAATGAAGATTTTCTATCTGATTGATCTGTAGAACCAACTGCAATTACTTCGCTGTAATAAGCAGGGTAATTAGCTTTTGTATTTCCAGCATTTCCAGCAGCTGCAACTATAACAGAGCCTTTATTCCATGCATATTGAACGGCTTGTTGTAATGCAGTACCACCATTTGGAGCTCCTAAACTTAAACTAATTACTTTTGCACCCGAATCAGCAGCTTCTCGAATACCTTGCGCTACAGCATCAAGAGTACCACTTCCTTGATTATCTAATACGCGGACAGCATAAATTGAAGTTTGTGGGGCAACACCAGCAATTCCGACACTGTTATTCGTAAGTGCTCCAGTAATTCCAGCGCAATGTGTACCATGACCATTACCATCATCAGATGTATTGTCGTTATCAACATAATCATGCCCGTAAATTACTTTCGAAGCCAAATCAGGATGTGAACCTTGAACTCCTGTATCAATAATAGCTACTTTTACACCAGGATCACTTCGTTGGCTATCCCAAGCTTGTGGAGCTTGAATCTTTTGTAATCCATATTGATTTTTAAAATATGGGTCGTTTGGAGTCCAAAAGGCGTGAACGTAATAATTCGGTTCTGCATATTCTACATCTGGATTATTTTTATAACTCTTTATTTTTTCTTTTACAGTACCCTTTGAAAATTGTACGACTTCAAAACCTAACTTATCATCTTTAGATAAGACATTAGCTCCGACAGATTTATGAAAAGATTGCACATTACTTAAAGATGCATTTTGCTTGAACTTAACGATTAATTGGTTAGGAACGTAATCAGTAGATGATGTTTCAGCGCTTGAAGTATTTGTGTTAAAGAAGAAACCACCAATAATAAATGATAAAACAGATAGGAAAACAATGATTTTGTTTTTCAAAAGATTTTTCCTCCCTTTTCTTGGATGAGTTTTTCAGCGACACTTTAATGTCGCATTCCTTTTCAACTATATAGTTAGACCATACGATTTATGACATTTATGTGAAAAACTTTTGGAGGAATAAAAAGGAGTAAACATTGATATAAATATATTTTTAATGATAGTAATTAAGTAAAAGAGGGGATGAAAAAAGGAATGCTCATCATGTATGAGTCATTCCTTTTTTCATAGATTAACTGGCCTGTTTTTTATTATTTTCTTTCAATTTCTCTGCTTGTAAAAAGCGATTCGTTTCAGCAACAACAATACTACTTAATCCAATTAGACCAATTAAGTTTGGAATGGCCATAAGTCCATTTGCAATATCAGCAAATGTCCATACGATTCCTAGCTTTAAATTAGCACCAATTGCAATCATGACGATAAAGATTGCTTTATAATATTTAACAGCACTTTCTCCGAATAAATAAGCTACACATTTTTCTCCATAATACGACCAGCCTAAAATAGTAGAGTAGGCAAATAAAATAATTGCGATACCGAGAATCATACTACCAGCAGTACCAAATACAGATTGGAATGCAAGTGTTGTAGCTTCAACGCCAGTTTTACCAGATTTCCAAGCACCTGTAGTAATTAATACTAGTCCTGTAATTGTACATACAATAAACGTATCTAGAAAAGTACCAGTCATTGAAACTAAAGCTTGTTTTGCAGGTGAATCAGTTTTTGCAGCCGCAGCAGCAATTGGTGCACTCCCTAAACCAGCTTCGTTCGCAAATACACCACGCGCCATTCCAATTTGAATAGCTGATGCAACTGTTGACCCAATAAAACCACCAGCAGCTGCTGTACCATTAAATGCACCAGAAAAAATAAGTGAAAATGCTTCAGGAATTTGGTCGTAGTGATAGAAAATAATTATAAGACCAGCAATTATATAAAAGAAAGCTTTAATAGGAACGACATATCCCGTCACTTTCCCGATTTTTTTTACACCGCCTAAAATAACAATTGCGATTAAAAATGCCATTAGTATACCAGTTAAAGCAGGAGGGAAAGAGAAATTAATTCGCATTGCCTCTGCAACTGAATTAGATTGCACCATATTACCAATACCGAAAGAAGCAGTTGTACCAAATATAGCGAATAATACTGCTAGCCATTTCTTACCCAAACCACGTTCTAAATAATACATTGGCCCACCTGAATATTCACCATTTTCATTACTAACACGGTATTTCACTGCAAGTATTGCTTCAGCATACTTTGTTGCCATACCGAACAATGCGGTAATCCACATCCAAAATATTGCACCAGGTCCACCTATAGTGACAGCTGTTGCAACACCGGCTATATTTCCCATACCAATCGTTGCGGCCATAGCTGTCATGAGTGCTTGGAAGTGACTAATATCTCCAGAAGAAGAAGTATCTTCTGATTTTTTAAACGCTAGTTTGTGAGCGTATAATAGTTTACTAAACTGTAAACCTTTCAAACGCATTGTGAGAATGACACCAGTTCCAACGAGTAGCAACAAAGTTGGTAATCCCCACACGTATTGATTTAGTTGTTCTAATACTTTACTTACTGTCTCCATCTTTATTCTCCTTTTTTAGAAAAAATAAAAACCACTTCAAGTAAATGAAATGGTCTCTGGAGAAACAAGGGATAGAAAAATAAACCGATACAATCGGCTTTTTCTTTCGCTTGTCTCTGTCCTTTTACCTGAGAGATTATCCGCTAAAGTAGCGGATTTGCTCCTTCGGTGCTCGTTTTCCTCCGCGCTCTATAAAAGCGAGAGGGAGTCTCTCCAGAGATTCGTCCCCATGCAGTTCTACTTGTAACCAAGACCTGAGAGTTTCAAAGTTGGTATAACAACTTTTTGCCCCGTCGGTAGATCAATAGACCTTCTCCTGAATGGTTCATCCGAATTATAAAATTTATAAACACATTGATTGTAAATCAATAAAAATATTATAGACATACAAATTGTGAATTGCAATCATTTTTTATTTTAAAATAGTTTTATTTTTTTGTAAGTCCTAATTTATCTTCAACTTCATTTAAAGTAGATAAAGCGATGACAATATGTTGATCCGCAAGTCCTAAAGCTTGTTTTGTTTTTTCAATAGTTTCATTGGTTGGAATAGAGTTATTTGTTCCGTCTATAATCAAATTTGCTGCATTTTTCATGAAATTTGATGCGGATTTAAACTGAGTTGTGAATTGAATTAGTTGTTTTTGTATATCTATATCTGTGATGTTTTCTTCAATTTTAAGTGTGTCTATTTCGTTCATAATTGTTTCATACTGCTTGGAAACGGCATTCATTGTAACTAATAGTTTATTTCGATCTACTGAATCTCCATTCGTGTTAATCTCTTCCCAGGCAGGCAACCAATCTTTTTCAATGATTTCATTATAATTAGTAGTCAATTCATTAATTTTAGGTTGTAATTTCGTTTTGAAAGTTTTTGTATCCGCTGTTTCTACAGGTGCTTTTTCGTTGTTATTTTTAACATTAGTAACGTAGAAAATTGTACCGAAAATGATGAAAATAGAAATAATAACTGTCCATTTAGTAAAAAGTAATTTCTGCAATATGTAACGCCTCCAAAATTTAAAAACTTATAATTATAATATATAACAATAATGTTGTTTGGAGTAGAGAAAATAGGTTGGAAATGATTTAAATTATATCTTTTCTATACATAAATAATTAAAGTTAGTAAAATGATGAAAGTTATATGTGAGAAAAGAGGGTTTTTAGTGAAAATGAATAGAAGAAAACTAGTTTCAAGTATTTCAATGGCTATGTTATTAGTTGGTGTAATTGCATTCATATTTATGAATAAAGAATCTAAAATTAAAGGTTTTCCAGTACCAATGTCAGCAATTCATATTAACGATGATAAGGAAGAGGATTATCAATATATAAGTGTAATGCCAATTACAAAGGCGAGTGGATGGGAGAACTTAGGGGAAAACGGGCATACTGTTAGTTTTAAAAAGGGGGAGCGGAAGGTAACTGTATTACATTATCCAGGAGAAATTACGTATTATTTGTTTGAAAAATAATTGATGATAAAAGAGATAGGGAGTAGATGATAATGTAAGATTGTTTACTTTCTATCTTTTTTGGATTTTAATTCTGAATTGTTTGAATTAAAATTATTATGCGTATAGTATAAAATAATATGTTTTATTGAATGATATAGATAATCGGTAATACATAATAATGTTATGTAAACTATAAACAGGGTAAGAAAGCAAGAGATTTTAATTTTTATATTTTAGATGTATTTTTACACGGTAAGTATTCCAATAATCAACTTACAACATTTACGGAGGGCATCAAACTTTGAATAAGTAATGGAGTTGATAACAAAATAAATTAACGTTTGTGTATATGGAAAAATAGAAAGTATGGCGAGTGGGAAATGGATCGAATCATAAGGGGGAATTAAAAATGTTACTAAAAACAATCTACTGTAAGGTGGAAGAAGAGAAAAAAGAATTGTTTTCCAGTGCGCAAGAAAAATGGCGTGATATACAACACCTAGAGGGTTTTCATGGACAATTTGGTGGATGGAATGAAGATGAGGCATGTGTATTTACTTTATGGGAAGATAGAAGTGTATATCAATCATTTATGAATGGAGCTCACGATACAATTTATTTAAATAGTAATCAAGAGGATACGTTTCTTTCATGTGAAATTGAATTATTTCAAACGTTGTATGATATAACTGATATGCATTTGAAAGACGTTGTAATAGAGGGGGCATTCGTAAGAGTTGCTATATGTGATGTAAAGTTGGAAAAGGAAAAGTATTTTTTACATAAGCAAGAAACAATTTGGAATAAAGGAATGGAAAAAGCAAAAGGAATGCTAGGTGGAGTAGTTGGGAAGTCTTTAAAAAATGAAAATCGTTACATAGTGTTAACGTACTGGAAAGATGAAATAGCGCACCAACATTATGTGGAAGAGATTTTCCCAGATTTATATAAATTAGCTAATATTCATGAAGATATAGAAAAGATACAAGGAAAACAAGCTGTATGTAAGGAAGAATGGCTTGTATATTAAACGATGAAAAAGTGCATAAATGATTGTATAATAACGATATTTTCTTATAAACAACTAATTAATAGAAGACGTTATATACCCTTTCATGTTAATATATTTAAGTTATAATAGGAGGCTTACCCTTTTGTATTGTACGGTAGAAGCAGTGTGAGCTTGAAATTTTTTTAGAAAAGGATGTGCCTAATTTGCGTATCAATAAATTTATTAGTGAAGCTGGAAAAGCGTCTCGACGTGGAGCGGATAAACTAATTAATGAGAGAAGAGTAATTATTAACGGTAAGGTTGCAAAAATTGGTGACCAAGTGAACCCAGGTGATGATGTACGAGTAAATGGAGAGCAGCTTCGAATTGCTCGAGATCACGTATATATCGCTTTAAATAAACCAGTAGGTATTACATGTACGAGTGAAAAAGCTGTAAAAGGTAATATTATCGATTTAGTGAACCATCCTTTACGAATTAGTCACATTGGACGTCTTGATAAAGACTCAGACGGTTTAATTTTATTAACGAATGATGGTGATATTGTTAATGAAATTTTACGTGCTGAAAACAAACATGAGAAAGAATATATCGTTTCAGTAGATAAGCCAATTACACCTGATTTCTTAGAGAAAATGGCAGCGGGTGTTAAAATTTTAGGAACAAAAACGCTTCCTTGTGAGGTTACACAGTTATCAAAATATGAGTTCCAAATTATTTTAACACAAGGGCTAAATCGTCAAATTCGCCGTATGTGTGAAGCTTTAGGTTATCAAGTATACACGTTAAAACGTACGAGAATTATGAATATCGAATTGAATAATTTACCAGTTGGGCAGTGGAGAGATTTAACGAAGAAAGAGAAAAGACGTCTATTTGCAGACTTAAATTACGAACCACAAGATTGGTAAAATTGTGAAGTGAAACCAAAAAAATTTGGTTTCACTTTTTTAATTAAATAAATAATTTTTTTAAACACTTGCAAAAATAAAATGAATAAGATATATTAAATAACAATAAATGGATGTTTTACAAAAAGCAAAGAAAAGGACACGAGTTATTTTACCCGGTTATACAGAGAAGGAAGGAGAGCTGAGAACTTCCTAACGCAGAAAAATAACTTACCACCTTAGAGCTGCACTAGGGAAATTAAGTATCTAGTGCCGTGTATGCGACGTTATCGCAAAAGAAGCCATTATGTTTTTTGTGATGGGAATCTGGGTGGAACCACGGATATAAGCATATTCGTCCCTATATTTAGGGATGAATATGCTTTTTTGCATTCAATTTCATAATAAGCGAAGAAAAGGACACGAGTTATTTTACCCGGTTATACAGAGAAGGAAGGAAAGCTGAGAACTTCCTAACGCAGAAAAATAACTTACCACCTTAGAGCTGCACTGGGGAAATTAAGTATCTAGTGCCGTATAAACGACGTTACCGTAAAAGAAGCCATTGCATTTTGTGATGGGAATCTGGGTGGAACCACGGGTATAAGCACGCTCGTCCCTATTTTAGGGATGAGTGTGCTTTTTATTATGAAATGGAGAGATGAAAAATGAAAGAACAAATGATTGAAATTAAATTTCCAGATGGTAGCGTGAAAGAATTTGGAAAAGGAATTACTTTAGAAGAAATTGCGGGATCTATTAGTAGTAGTTTGAAAAAGAAAGCAGTCGCGGGGAAAGTAAATGATGGATTATATGATTTACGCCGAAATATTGAAGAAAATGCGGAAGTAGAAATCATTACTATAGATTCAAATGAAGGTGTAGAAATTGCAAGACACTCTGCGGCACATATTTTAGCGCAAGCTGTAAAAAGAATGTATGGTGATATAAATCTTGGGGTAGGGCCTGTTATTGAAAATGGATTTTATTATGATATGGATCTTCCAAGTAGTGTAAACATAGAAGATTTACGAAAAATCGAAAAAGAAATGAAAAAGATTATAAATGAAAATATAAAGATAGAACGAGTTGAGGTTTCTCGAGAAGAAGCAGCAAAACTTTTTCAAGAAATGAACGATCGCTTGAAATTAGAACTTTTAGAAGCAATTCCTAGTGGGGAAAGTGTAACACTATATAAACAAGGTGAATTTGTAGATTTATGTAGAGGGCCACATTTACCATCAACAGGTTATTTGAAAGCATTTCAATTAACTCACGTTTCCGGTGCATATTGGCGAGGTGATAGTAATAACCAAGTGCTTCAGCGCATATATGGTGTTGCATTCTCTTCTCAAAAAGAATTAGAAGAGTATTTACATTTCGTTGAAGAAGCAGCAAAAAGAAATCATCGTAAGTTAGGCAATGAGCTTGAGTTATTTATGTTTTCTGAAGAGGCTCCGGGAATGCCGTTTTATTTACCGAAAGGACAAATGATTCGTAACGAATTGGAAGCATTTTTAAGAGGAATTCAAAAAGAGTACAATTATCAAGAAGTACGCACTCCGTTCATGATGAACCAAGAAGTATGGGAGAGATCAGGGCACTGGGGACATTATAAAGATAATATGTATTTCTCTGAAGTAGATAATAAAAGTTTTGCATTAAAACCGATGAACTGCCCAGGGCACATGCTTATGTTTAAAAATAAATTGCATTCTTATCGTGAATTACCGATTCGTATGTGTGAATTCGGTCAAGTACATCGCCATGAATTTAGTGGTGCGTTAAACGGATTATTAAGAGTACGTACTTTCTGCCAAGATGATGCACATTTATTTGTAACTCCAAAACAAATTGAAAATGAAATCAAATCCGTAATGGCGCAAATTGATTACGTATATAAAACTTTTGGATTCGAATATGAAGTAGAGCTTTCTACTCGTCCAGAAGATTCAATGGGTGACGATAAATTATGGGAGCAAGCAGAAGCAGCATTAGAAAATGTATTACAATCGCTAAATTATAAATATAGACTAAATGAAGGTGACGGTGCATTTTACGGGCCGAAAATTGATTTTCATATTAAAGATGCTTTAAATAGAAGTCACCAGTGCGGAACAATCCAGCTTGATTTCCAAATGCCAGAGAAATTTGATTTAAATTATATAGATGAAAATAATGAAAAGAAAAGACCAGTTGTTATTCACAGGGCAGTTTTAGGGTCATTAGATCGCTTCTTAGCAATATTAATTGAGCACTTTGGAGGGGCGTTCCCGGCATGGGTGGCACCAGTTCAAGTGAAAGTAATTCCAGTTTCAAATGCAGTACATGAACAATATGCCAATGAGATTGCACATAAATTAGCACAAGCTGGAGTTCGTGTTGAAGAGGATGCACGAGATGAAAAATTAGGATATAAAATAAGAGAAGCACAAATGCAAAAAGTACCGTATATTCTTGTTATTGGGGATAAGGAAATGGAAAACGGAGCTGTAAATGTACGTAAATATGGAGAAGAGAAGTCAGAAGTTGTTGCGCTAGATGTATTTGTGGCAAGTATTGAAGAAGAAATAAAGAATAGAAAATATTGATTGTAAAGAAAACACACTATTAGAAATTAGTGTGTTTTCTTTTTTATCTTACAAAAATGTAAGGTAAATGTAAGCGAAATCGAGGGAACGAGTTGTAGAAAAATGAGAATATGAAGTAGGAAATAGGTTCATGTTAAGGGTGTAACTCTTATTGGATGAATAATTAAAAAATTCTTAAGAATTTACATGACAAAATAATAAGAAATATGTGAGAAATTGATTTTATACAAAAGGGATGGAGTGAAAGAGATGTCAACAAATGTAGTTACTGTAGAAAGTGTAGAAAAAACGTATGGGAAAAGAAATGAGAATCAGTCAAAAGCATTAAGAGGCGTATCGTTAAGTATTAAAGAAGGAGAATTTGTCGGGATCATGGGGCCTTCTGGATCTGGAAAAACGACATTACTTAATGTGATAAGTACACTTGACCAGGCGACAGGTGGTAGTGTGACGATAGCTGGTACAAATATTACTTCTATGAAAGGTAATGCATTATCAGATTTTCGATCTCAAAAATTAGGTTTTATCTTTCAAGATTTTAACTTACTAGAAAATTTATCAATTTATGAAAATATCGCTTTACCACTTTCTTTGCAAGGCGTACCATCAAGTGAGATTACTGGAAAGGTAAATGACGTTGCGAAGAAATTAGGCATCACTGAAATTTTAACAAAATATCCGACGGCTGTTTCTGGGGGACAAAAGCAAAGAACAGCGGCGGCAAGAGCTTTAGTACATAATCCAGCAATTGTATTAGCAGATGAACCGACAGGAGCGCTTGATAGTAAAAATGCAAAAAGTTTATTAGAAGCGATGCAAGATTTACATGAAAATCATAATGTAAGTATTTTGATGGTTACACACGATGCATTTAGTGCAAGTTATTGTGAGCGTATTTTATTTATTCAAGATGGTCTTCTTTATAAAGAATTAAATCGTCAAGGCACTCGAGAGAATTTCTATCAAGACATTTTAGGTGTGCTCGCTCATATGGGCTCAGCTGCTGAGTCTAAGTAGGGGGGCGAAACTATGTTATTTAAATTATCACGTCATAGTATGAAAAAGATGTTAAAAGATTATATGGTTTTACTTATTGGCCTCGTTATTAGTATTAGTATTTTCTACATGTTCCAAACAATGGCGATGAATAGTGAATTTACGAAAGATAATAGCCTAATTAGTAGTATTAGACTCGTCTTTTGGGTAGGTGCAATACTATTATCTTTCATTACTGTATTTTATATTATATATGCCAACTCTTTCTTACTCACGTTAAGAAGAAAAGAACTCGGTATGTACATGATGCTTGGTGCAAAAAAGAAAAAAGTAGCACAGTTATTATTTATTGAAACATTCGGTATGGGTATTGTCAGTATTATTATCGGTATTTTAGTAGGGATGTTACTTGCAAGTGTAGCAGGAAACTTTTTAATGAATGGAATGGAAATTTCAGCAAAAGGTAGTTATGCATCTGTATACACACCAGCAATTTTAGTTACAGCTATTTTCTTCTTAATACTATTTTTCATTACTGGCTTAATGAACAGTGTCCGATTGTTACGTAAAACTGAACTAGAGTTAATTCGTGAAGATGAAACACTAGATGAAGTAAAGAAAAGTAAAACTCGCATTATTATAATGACAGTACTTGGTGTATTACTAGTAAGTACAGGGTACTATTTTATGATCAATGTAAAAATATATGCTGAATTAGGTTTTATTATAGCAACCATCGTTACAACACTTGGAACATATTTTATCTTTAGTTCATTACTCCCATTTTTTGTGATGAAAATTAAGGGGAATAAAAAACGAAATGAAACTGGTCTAAATAGTTTTACATATGCACAGCTACGCTTTCGAGTAAATAGTTTATCGAGAGTATTAGGTACTGTAGCAATGTTAATTGCATTAGGCGCAGGTGCGATGACGGCAGGTATGGCTTTCCAAAAAAATGTAGGTATTATGACAGACTTTTCTCGTGTATATGATGTTGTAATTCATGATCCGAATGATCAAGACAAAGCTGCCTTAAAAGAAATGGAAATTGTTGAAGAAAGCAAGTACAACTATAAAGTAGATGGAGAAGCGGTTTATTATTTACGTAACGACTTAAGTGCGAAACCACCACTTGTTTCAGACCATTTTGATACAAAAACGTTAAAAGAGCCTGTTCGTAAACGTGTGACTGAGCCTTTAACTGAACCTGTATATTCAGCTTTAGAGGCTCCTGAATTAGCAAAATTCCCTCAAATGCCAAAGGATTGGGAAGACGCAGTTGTAAGAGAGATACAAATTACGCATAATCAATTTAGCGGAAAACCAGTAAGAATTGCAGACGAAGAGCATTATAAAGGAATTCAAGGAACAGAACACACTGTAATATTAGCAAAAGTAGATGATATGAAAAAATATAAACCGTTATTGATCGAAATAGACAAGAGACAAAAAGCACAAATTGAAAAAGCAACAGGTGAAAAGGTAGACTTATTTACGAAAATGACAATTTATCAGTTTATGAACAGCTTCATGAGCGGAACAATGTTTATGGGATTTTTCCTCGGAATTGCCTTTTTAGCAATGATGGCAAGTTCCCTTATGTTCAAAATATTAACAGGTGCTTCTCGCGACGTACGCCGTTATGAAATGTTACGAAAAATTGGTGTGAGACGCAGTATGTTAACGAAAAGTATATATAAAGAAATTTCATATTTATTTATCTTCCCAGCGATCATTGGCATTTCTCACGTTTTAGTAGGGCTTAACTTATTTAGCTTTATATTAGTTGACCCGTTTGTGAAAGTGTGGGTGCCAATAGGGATTTTCTTAGTCATTTATTTCATTTATTACTGGATAACTGTTCAACTTTATAAAGGTATGGTAATGCCGAAAGAAGAGGTAGCTAAATAGTTTATGAAAAGAGTCCTTGTGTTGAGAATAAGGGCTCTTTTTTTATGTTTTTTATAAAGAAGGAAAAGATTGGATAATGGTCGAAAAATATAATGTAACTTCCAAGAAATAACAAAAACAATACTATTTTGTCGAGAGAAAGGATACGAAGTATGAAAGAAATGCTACAGTTATTTCGCAACAAAGTGTATGCATGTTTTTTTCTAGCAAATATTTTAGAGCGACTCGGTTCTATGATTGCTGGAATTTCTTTAATGTTTTATTTGCTAGATCAATACGGAAAACAACCAGTTTACGCAACGATGACACAAATTATGATTGCATTACCTGCATTAATCTTTTTTCTATTGGTAGGGACAGTAGTGGATCGATTTGATAGACAACGTATATGTACAGTAAGTAACATATGTTGCTCGCTCTGTAATATTGGAATCCTAATTTCGCTTTATTACGGGATGATTATACTTGTCTTTATATTTTTATTTTTGGAAAATGCGTGTATACAATTTTTCTCTCCAGCAGAACAATCGATGATACAGGGAGTAGTTGAATCAGACCAATACGGTGCAGCAGCGGGTATTAATCAAATGGTAAATAGTTTGTATGCTTTGTTTGGTGTAGGAATTGCAACGATGGTGTACTGGACTTTTGGAATTTACGGGAGCATTTTAGTAAATACGCTCACTTTTATTATGAGTGGTATTTTGATTCAAACAATCTCCATTCCAGAAAAAGTTCGTTTACCAAATGGTAGAACAAAATGGAAAGAAGTTAATTTGAAGATGTTAATAACAGAGTTTAAAGAAGGGATTAGGTATATATACCAAAATGAAACTTTAAAAAAATTACTTTTAGGATTTATCGTATTTGGATTATTAAATGGTGTTTTAAGTGTATCCACTACTTACATATTAAAATACAAACTAGCTCCAGAAACGTATGAAAGTTTAGCAATGGTGGGCGGTGTAGTTGGAGGGATTTCATTACTAATTGGAAGCATAGTAGCAACGAGTATAGGTAAGAAATATGCGCCAAAATCTATTATAGTTTTTGGTATGGCAGGATCAGGAGTCTTCTTTGGTATGTGTTACTTTGTAAATTACGTATGGACTTTTTATGTATGTATCGCTTTAGCGACATTCTTTTTACCGTTTATTAATGTTGCAATATCAGGATGGATGTATGAGATCGTAGAAGAATCGTTTATGGGGCGTGTTCAAAGTTTGCTAAGTCCATTAACGACAGGGTTTCAATTGTTATCTCTTGGAGCGATAGCTATGTTATTCCCAAAATGGATTGAGGCGGATACTTTGTATATTATTTTATTTGGTTTATTATTTTTTGTTACGTGTTTATACCAAGCTATTTTACCTAGTGGGCAAAAGCGAGTACATGTTGTAGCTAAAGAGATGTGACATATTTAGCTCTTTTTGTTTCTAGATATTCTATCGAATGGTAAGGGGTAATAGTTATGTTCATGCGAACTGCTAAGTGGTGTTGGATTACTTGTTTACAATTATTAGCTGCAATTCTATGTATAATCTGTTTAGGTGCGCTCCCTCGATTATTTAAGGGATTGCAAATTGATTTAATCGGTTTTTGGAACACGATTGTGTTTATTGGAGGAAAGTTACTCCGACCATGGGAAATTACATTTGGATTTCGAGACTCGAGGAAATTATTTCCACAAATATGGATTCATTATAGTGAAACTATGATTGTATTTCTATCAGCTTTTTTACTGTCTTTGCTTATAGCGTATGTACTTGTTGTTTGGGTATTGCAGCGTTCTCATATGAAGCAAAAAATGTGGAATGGAGTTTTTCTTACGCTAGAGAGTATACCGGATATATTACTTATTTTATTATCACAACTTCTTATCGTAATTGTTTTTCAAAAAACAGGTTTTATGCCAATAAAACTTGCTGGATTAGGAGAAGAGAGAGTACGATTGTTACCGATTATATGTCTTACAATACCAACAACGTTATTATTTATTAAACTATTGTTATTACGTTTTAAAGAAGAAATGGAGAAAGATTATAGTATATTTGCGAAGAGTAAAGGACTAAGTTTGCAGCATATTTTAACACATCATGTTTCAAGGAATGTTTTATTGACGACAATTTACTATGCGAAAACAAATATTTTATTTATGCTATCCAATTTATATATTATCGAATGGATTTTTAATACATATGGAATGTTTGTATTTGTAAAAGAAAATTCTAAATTAGAAATATTTACAGTGAGTCTAGTTATATTATACGTTCCGCTTTTTATACTATTTCGTATATTACATACGCTTTTACAAAATGTTATAAGGGAGCGTGTGTAACATGTGGCAAGTTGTAAAAAGAGATGTGAGATTTTGGATAGGTATTACTTTTCTGAGTGTACTAATGATTATTAGTATTGGATATACGTTATTTTTCGATGGGAATATTCGTGAACTTACGATGATGTATAATGAAAAAGGAGAACTAGAGGCTGCTCCATTTTCGCCATCAAGTAAATTTTGGTTCGGAAGTGATACCAAAGGCCGTGACCTTGTCCAATTAATAATAGAAGGCGCGAAATGGACAGTTGGAGCGAGTATAATTATAGCAACTTTACGAGTTATAGTTGGAGGAGGGATTGGTTTACTTCTTGGTATGTATGGTAAGCGATCTTTTCCGGTTATCTCATCCTTTTTTGATCCTTTTAGTATTGTACCAATGGTTATGATTTCTTATTTTATGTTAAATGAAGTTTTAACGTTTGATAGTGGAGCGGAAGTTGTGCCGTTGTATTTGCGGGTGACATTTCAAATTATAGTTCTTACATGTCTTGCTGTACCAACAGTTATGTTGTATGTAGCGCAAGAAGTTAAACGTATTAAGAAAGAAGAATTTATGTTGGCAGCCACTGTGCTTGGCGGGAGTAAATGGCAGAGGTTGAAGCGCCATATATGGCCTCATATGTTACCATCATTTCTTTTATTAGTAGCACAACAATTTGTGAGTACTTTATTACTTCTTTTACACCTTGGTTTGTTGCAATTATTTTTTGGTGGAACAATAACCTTCAGTGGAATGGATCCAGATAGTGTAACAAAAGAATGGACAGGATTAATTGGTCAAAACTTCCGGCACTTAACTACTCATACATGGATTGTACTTATACCGATTGCTTTTTATAGTATGACAATCTTAGCTGGAAACCTAATTAGTAATAGCATGCAAGATGCGATTAAGCTAGGAAATGTGAGAAGGACAGAGAAGGAGAGTAAAGAATTGCAAGTAGAGAAACAAGTACAACCAACTATGAATGACTTTTCTTTTTATAAAGAGATACAAAAATAAAAAAAGATAGCTGAAGACAAATTGTTTTCAGCTATCTTTTTTCGTTTAAAGTGGAGGTAAATCAATCTTACCTTCTTCAAATAATTCTTTTATCATATGCTTCGTATAACCAGCGGCTTGACCAAATGTGATTTTTGCTGGCATTGGTGCTTCGTTAGCATCTACAACTACATCAATAATACACGGTTTATTTTGTTTTACTGCATTTTCGAAAGCGGGAAGTAGCTCATCTAAATTCTCAACACGGTATCCAATACCTCCACACGCCTCTGCATATTTTGCGAAATCTGGGTTCGTTAAGTCTGTTTCGAATTCGATATTACCCATAACTTCTTGTTCAAATTTAATCATCGCAATTTTATTATTGTTTAATACGACGACAACGATTGGTAATTTATATTTTACAGCTGTTACGAAGTCATTCATCGTCATTCCAAATCCACCATCACCACAAACTGCAAATACTTGTTTATCCGGGAAAGCAATTTTTCCAGCAAGTGCACCAGGTAAACCGCAGCCAAGTGTTGCGAGCCAGCTAGAAATGACAAATTGCTGGTTTGTCATACGGAAGTGTCTTGCGGTCCATACTGTTACATTTCCGACATCGACTGATAGAATTGCGTCATCATGTGCTACTTGCTGCAGAGCATGCATAACGCGTTGTGGTTTAATTGGAATGGAAGAGTCTTCTTCTTGATCGTGTAATTTTTCTTCCCACTTTTTCATCATTTCTTGGTGATGTTCTAAGAAGGAATGGTCTGTGTGTTCTTCAACATTTTCAATTAACCATCGTAATGTTTTATCAGCATCACCAGCTAAACCAATATCTGTCGCATAACGTTTCCCGATTTGGGCAGGATCTGTATCGATATGAATTGTTTTTGCTTTTTCAGGTAAGAAGCCGGTGAACGGATAAGAAGTACCGACCATAATTAAAGTATCTGCATGCTTCATTGCTTCATAAGAAGGTTTCGTTCCAATTAATCCTAATCCACCAATACAAAGAGGGTGTTCATCAGGAATAATTCCTTTAGCTGGTAATGTAAGTACGATTGGAGCACCAATATGTTCTGCCAATGCAAGTAAAGATTCTCTCGCATGTTTTGTTCCTTTTCCAGCTAAAATCACAGGCTTTTTCGCTTCATTTATTGCGAGTTTCGCTGCATCTAAATCTTCTTTTTGTGGAAACAACTCAGGCAAAGTAAAAGAAGTATTTGTAACACGGGCACCATTTTTCACTTCGAATTTTGGGACATCATCTGGAATAGTAAGAACGGATACACCTTTTTTCGTATAAGCCATTCGAATTGCTTGATTCACTACGGCAGGTAGTTGCTCTGCTGACATAATACGCTGGTTATAAACCGCAACATCATCAAACATTCTTTCTAAATTTACTTCTTGGAAAAAGTCCGTTCCAAGTAAATCGGTTTCTACTTGACCTGAAATTGCTAGAACAGGGGCTTTATCGAGTTTCGCATCATATAAACCATTTAATAAATGAATAGCACCAGGCCCTGCAATTGCCATACAAACGCCAAGTTTTCCTGTTAATTTTGCATAGGCAGCCGCTGCTAATGCACCAGCTTCTTCATGGCGAACTTGAATGAATTTAATTTGATCTTGTTTTTTTCTTAAAGCTTCAATGATAGAATTGATGGAATCTCCAGGCATACCGTATATGTGTTCTACTCCCCAGTCAATTAATAAATCAACTAATGCTTCACCGGCTGTTTTCCCAAACATAATTGTTCCTCCTTATAATAGGTAGATAACATTATGTTTTGGATAAAAAGGGAAAATATACAAATAAGAAAATTTATCTGGTTATTTGTAATCCAAGAATCAGTGTGGGAGGAACAAAAGTTTCACTTTAGCAACTTTAATGATGACCAGCGAATAAAGTGAACACTGTTATTAGTAAAAAACCACTAGTTGCCCACATTAGAAATGTAAGGAAAGAGAGCTGTTTCTTAGCTTTCCAAAGCATTTCATGAATTGTGACATATCCAAGTGAACCAATAGCACTTCCCATAATGAGGCCTTGCAGGTGAAGAGCTTTTCCTTCCATCAAAATGCCAAAAACTGTGCCAGTACCGAGAATAAGAGAAAGTAATAAAGTCGTTAATAAAAAGGAAATATATTTATGTTTTGTAAAAAGAAATGGAATAATTAAAGCTAATCCTTCTGGAATATGGTGAACGACGATTGCTATTAAAAAGGGAATGGCAGAGTCATTATGATTTATAAAAGCTGTACCTAACGCAAATCCACTCGGTATATTATGAATAAATATAGCGAAAGAGAGAAAAAGAAAGGTTTGCCATGCTTGTTGATCTTTTTTATGTATCATTGGATGGTGACAATAGTTATCTAATAAGCCCATAACTAAAATACCGATAGCTATACCAAGTATAGGTCCAATCATTTCATAGCTTGAAAATGTTTCAGGAATAATTTCAAGTGACAATAACCCAAACAAAATACCGCCACATAATGCGTATAAACGATGCATCTTTTCTTCAATGAGTTGGCGTGTTGCTACTCCAACAGCACCGCCTAATAGTAATCCACCGAACGAAAAAAATGTTACAATCATTGGGATCCATAAACGTTCCATAGTATCACACTCCGATTCTATTCCCTTATTTTTAGCTTACGAAAAGAAAAGTTAGATTAGTCCAAGTAATTGTGTTTGAGTATAGAGAAAAAAGTAGTGATTCGTTATAATCTATATATTAAACTTAAGTGAGGAAATGAAAAGGGGAATTGGTTATGCAACAAATTAAAAAAATAGGAAACTCATTTTGGTATATGACACCTGTTTCTGAAACAGATAGACCTATATTAGGAATGGTTGTTGGAAAAGAAAAAACGTTAATGATCGATGCAGGGAATTCAGAAGAACATGCACAATTATTTTTAGAAATGTTAAAAGAACAAAATGTATCGAATCCAGATTTCGTAGCACTAACCCATTGGCATTGGGATCATATTTTTGGATTGCCTGTACTACAAGATGCATTGTCTATTGCACATTCTGAAACGAAAAAAGAGATGCGTACACTTGTTTCTTATGAATGGACAGATGAAGCTTTGGATGCACGCGTAAAAGAGGGTACTGAAATTGAATTTTGTGCGGATTGCATCAAGAAAGAGTTTGAAGAAAAAGCGAGAAATATTAACATTATTCCTCCGGCCTTAACGTTCCAGGATCAAATGGAATTAGATCTTGGTGAGGTGACATGCGTGTTAAAACATGTGGGCGGAGATCATGCACATGATTCAGTTGTTATTTACGTGAAAGAAGAAAAGATATTATTTTTAGGAGACTGTATATATGCAGATATTTTTTCTTCGAAGTGGAACTATACGACGAAAAGAACGTTTAAATTGATAGATGAATTAGAGAAATTTGATGCTGAGACATATATTCTCTCTCATGGGGAAGCGATAAATCGAGAGGAGTTTTTACAAGAGATTCGTATGTTAAAAACAGTAGGAACTTATACAGAAGCTCATAAAGGTGATGAAGAGAAGATAAAGGCAGCGTATAAACAAGAACTAGATAGAGAATTAAACGAAGATGAGTTAGAAACAATAACGTATTTTGTCAATGGTTATGAAATGAATAATCAATAAGACACTACATTAATCCAATATAATTAAATTGCACAAAAAGAGTATTGAAATTTAATTCAATACTCTTTTCAATAGTTAAATATGTAGTTTCAACTAAATTCTAAATATAGGGGTTCATCGTCTGAAGTGATTTTATTCTATTTATTTTTCGTATAGATAGTGGTTCAAGTAGAAGCTTTCTTTGCTAATTCAGTAATATATTCAAAGAATACATCACGTTTTACATCATAAACGACATTTACAGGTCGTCCATCAGCAGTTTCCTCTGTACGCCCCTGGCTTGGTCCATATGTATGAACGATACTATTAATCGTTTCAGTTTTTGCAAGGCTAGTGTTTCCGACAAGCGCGGTAGTTAGTACATCCCATAAATAATAAGTAGAGTTCGTTGAGAAGTGAACGAGAGGGGGGACCATTGCATAACATTGACCAAGGAAATCAACACCAATATACTTTCTCTCTTTTGCCCACTGTTCACGTATGTCTATAGTTAACGGAACTTGGTTTGTACTTTCTAGTGTCACTAAGTCGATTTTAATTTTTGCATCCCATACACGAGCTACTGCTTCAGGGTCCCAAAACGAATTCCACTCAGCTGTTCCATCATGCTCTGGTTCATGTACATTGCCTGCTGTAAGAAATGTACCACCCATCCAAACGAGACGTTCAATTTTATCTTCGATGATGGGAGTTTCATATAATGCACGAGCAAGGTCAGTTAGGGGCCCGGTAAATAATAAAGTTGTTTTTCCTTCCGTTTGTAGAAGTGTTTCTATTAAATGGTGATGTGCAGGCTTTGCTGCCATGGGTGTTACAACTTTTCCAGACTCATTTAAAATTGGTAAAGCATCTACATAAAATGCATGCATCCGCCAGTCTTTCGGAAACGGGTTTTGCCCACGAGAGTTTGAAGCGGCTACTGCAATATTATCTTTGCTGAAGCGATCAATAATTTTACGACTTGCAGACATTGCGGGTTCTAAATAACAGTCTGCTGGGATAACAGATACACCGGTAAGTTCAACGTTTTCCATTTGAAGTAATAAAAATAATGAAATTAAATCATCTACGCCGCCATCATGATTGAAGTACACTTTTTTCTTCATTGTAATCTCCATCCTATATGATTTAGTTAGAAATTAAATATGAATTGAGGAAAAGTCATCAATAATTTCCACCACTTCAATTTCTCCATTAATCAGTAGCTCAGGAAGCTCATTTCTAATATTTCCTTTCCAATACTCTCTAGCTTGTTCGATTTTTTGAGAAAAAGGAATACCATCTTCTTTCGGTAAAAGATTACCGTCACCTTCAAAAGAACTTCCGATTACTCGTAGTTTAACAATCTGTAAAACTTCTCGATTGTAAGAATCAAATAATGCTTTCCATTTTAAAGCATCTTCATAGCTTTTTGAAGCGTATAAACAAGATAACCTGGAAGGGTATTCAGGGAATTCTTGTAGTCTAACCATTTCTACAATTGTTTCTCTAACTGCTCTAATTGTTTGATCCATATAACTCATAACTACTTTAGCACTTTCATTATTTATATGTAATTCGTCATTTTTATAGTGATTATTTAAAATTTGTATGCCATCTTCACCATTAGCATTTAATTGTTCTCTTTCAAAAAAGAAGTGATATAGAGTATTGTGTTGATTTTTGTTAAAAGGAATCATTTGTCTGATATGCATTTTTTTCCTTGTTACGATGTGATATGCGTAAAATTCTGCTTCATTCATGGTTATCCTCCTAGTAATAGTGTAATGCAATGTTAAATTTAGTAATTCAACATTGAAATATATAAAACCTTTATAAGTAAAAGTGAGAATTTGAGTTGAAAGTAAAGAAAATATATGAAAACGTTTTAAATTTGTTCACAAAATGTTCACTTACGAAGGGGTTTCCAATGTCGATATAATGACAAAGACTCAAAGAGAGAGGATGATGAAATTTGCCAACAACAAGAAAGGAAAACTTCCAATTTGGCATGATGATGTGCTTTGGAATGGTTATCGTAATGACGTTTTACAATTTACTAATGAATGAAACAGGAGGACCAATTTATATTAAAGAGATTGCATTAGAACTATTAATTGGCTTTATTATTGCGCTATTAATTGAAATAAGTATAGTTGGACCTTGTGCGAAAAAAAATTGTATTCATGTTGCCATTTGATAAATCTAAGAAAATAAATATTATCGTTGCAATGGCGACAACTATGGTAATCGGAATGGTGTTCTTTATGTCATTTTTCGGTATGGCTATGATGCATTTACATGGTGGACTACAAGGAGATTCATTTGTTTCAATTTATTTTTCGATTTTTATTAAAAATTTCATAATGGCATATCCATTACAATTAATTATTATGGGACCGCTTGTACGTTTCTTATTTGCAAAGTTTGTTATGAAAAAGAAATCTTTTAATGTAGCGTAATTTTTATTTATAAAACATTATATGTAAATAACGAAAAACACATCTCGCATTTTTGAGGTGTGTTTTTTTTCATTCCAAGTTATTTTCATAGTGATGTGACATTTGTCCTTTTGCCATTATAGGATGATGGTTTTTAATTAAGTCAGAAATAAAGGATGAGGAGATGATTTTTTGAAAGGTATTCTATTTGCTGTTTTTGCGGGGATATTTATAACACTTCAAGGAACCTTTAATGCGAAACTTAGTTCACATATCGGTATATGGTCGACGAGTATTATAACCCATTTAATTGGATTCATTATTGCAACAACTGTATTTTTGTTAAAGAAAGAAGAGAAAGTAACGGATTTAAAGAGTGTAAAAAAAATATATTTAGTAGCGGGTGCATTTGGTGGATTCATTATTTGTGCAGAAACTATGGCGATATATTCACTAGGAGTTACATTGACAGCTGGCACACTAATGGTTGCTCAATTGTTAACGGCAACAGTTATTGAAATGAAAGGACTGTTTCATATAAAAAAGATACAGATGGAGAGATATCATATTGTGGGAACAATAGTAATGATTATAGGTATTGTTGTATTTAATATGTAAATGAAAGGAGGAAATGAATATGGAGAATAGATCAAGTTTAATTACGCATTATTTGAAAATCAATAAAATGCTCGAGTTTTTTTCCGAAATAGATACAGCATATTTTCAATTAAATCATTTTGAAAAAGGCGAGCTTATTTGCAATATAGATGACGAAATTGATCGTTTATATTTTGTTGTTAAAGGTAAAGTAAAAGTTTATACGATTACACCTGAAGGGAAGAAACTAATCCTTCGCTTTATTAATCCACTCGCAATTGTTGGTGATATTGAATTAATTCAAAATAGCAAAGCACATAATGTCGTTGAAGCTTGTTCAGATGTTGTAGCGATTTCCATTTCTAATACGGTTATTAGAAACAAGTTATTACATGATCCTATATTTATGAAATTCTTACTTGAAAACATTGCGAACACGTTAAAAATATCGACTCGTTTTACTGCTCTTAATTTACTTTATCCTGTAGAAGTACGTGTAGCTAGTTATTTACTTTCAATTTCAACAGATAGTAACGGAAATATGTACAAAGGGGATTTGGATACGACATCGGTAACGAGTATTGCAGGCTTTATAGGGGTAAGTTATAGGCACGTAATTCGGGTATTACAAAGATTTTATAATGAAAAATTAATTGAAAAAAGTAATGGAGTTATTGTCATTAAAGATTTTTCTAGAATGAAGGAAGTCGCTAAAGATAATATATATGAGCAATGAAAGGGAGAGGAAGATTTTGATTGGATTTAGTTTAGCTATATTAGCAGGAATATTAATTAGCTTACAATCTGTTTTTAATGCAAAAGTAAATGAAAATGTAGGACAGTGGTTAACGACTACATGTGTCCTTGGAATAGGTCTCATTAGTTCTATTCTATTTTATATCATTACAGAAAACAGTATTAGCATTAAAGTGTATACTGCAAATTATTTGTTTTATGTAAGTGGACTGTTTGGCATCGGGTTAATTATTTGTATAATGGGTGCAATAAAGAGTTTAGGTCCAGCATATACGGTGCTAATTAGTCTTATTACTCAATTGGTCGTTGCGTTATGTATTGATACATTTGGATTATTTGGAATGGAGAGCATTCCATTACAAATAAATAAATTAGTTGGTATAGGTTTATTAATTGTGGGAGTAGGTATTTTTAAAAATCTATTTTCGAATAAGAAAGCTATTCATATAAGAAAGGATAGGGTCTAAAGAATTTAAAGGTAAAATGTTGACGGTCAGAACATATACAATTAAAAAGTAGTAAGTGGGTTATAAGAAGAGAGGGTAAGTGATTCAACATATGTTGCAAGATGGTGTACATGATTTGGAAATCGATGAGATTCAACATTTTAGCTCCTACGTAAAGTGCATGCAAGATTTTATCCCGCTATTTGTCGGGCAGTAAGACCCCTACCTCAAAATTCAGCGAGAGCAAAGAAGTTAGGTGGGGTTCGGGCTGCCCGTAAAAGCTCGATTGGTGAGGGCTAATAATCAGTGGGGGATGAGCAAAGCCCCCACTGATTAAAGTTTCACTTCACAATTATGTTTCTGCCTTTGATTTTATTAAAATTAACATTTATGACCTAAGTATAAATGTATTGAGCTCTTCTTTACTTTTTTATTTTTTGAACCGTAAATGAACAAACTTCAACATTTTTATTAAGTTTACAATTCTCATCATTATACGCGTACTACCGTCCCAATCTTTATTTGTAGCTATATCTTTAAAGAAAGGGGAGCAGCTCAATACTTTTATTGTAGAGGACCATTTTTCTATTGATTTTGGATTATTTACGTAAAAATACATCATAGCACCGTTATTACCAGATTTTTTTACAGTAGCATTCGAAAGATTCAGTGCGAACTTTGATTCAGCGTCAAAATATAATTCTCCTGCAGGGAAACGTTTTGACATAGCGACTACGATCTTTTTTAAATCTTCTTCTTTAAAGTAATAAAACACACCTGCTGATATAAAAAGAATACCGTCGTTTGGATTATATTTTATATCGTCAAACCAAGAAGTATCAAAAAATGATTTAGCAATGCTAATGTTTCTAGGGGTATCTTCAATTAAAGTTTTGCGAAAAGAGATTGCATCGGGCAAATCAAGATTGTACCAATGTATTGTACCGTTATCGATTCTTGAAAAAGTAGTGTCTAGTCCGGAACCGATGTTTACAATAGTAGCATTCGGGTGTTTTATTATAAATTGTTTTATCGTATCGTCAATTTTTCGTGCACGGGTAATGTATGTGATACATCCGTATTCGCCAAATGTATTTGCTATTGTTGAGAAGTCAAAATCACATTCTTTAATTATTCGAATAGCTTCTATATCATCTAAAATATCCTTATTTTTCTCACTGCCATATGCTCTTCCCCATAGTGGAATAAGCATTGTACCTTGTACAGATTGCAAATCTAATTCTTTAACCATGAAACATCCTCCGTTTAATAATAAACAATATATCTAGTCGTTATTTAACATTTTTGAGAGCATTGTATTTGTTTTATATAGTCCATAAGTTAAATCCCGTCTATCCTCTTCAGATAACTTTTCGAGGTTTACTGTGAAATTATTATATATTTGTTTCCATCTCTCATAATGTACTTTTTCAGCTTTTTCTGTCAGAGAGATTAATATAGCTCTTTTGTCTACCATATCTTGCTTTTTTATGATGTATCCGTTTTGTTCTAAGTTACGCACTGTTACACTTAATTGTTGTTTAGGGATGTTTAAATAACTAGCAATCATTTTTAAGTTTACAGGCACCTTTTGCTGGGCGATATACTCTACTACGTGTTGTTCTAAATGTGTAAATTCTGAGGATTTCTCCGATAGTAATTTAAAAGTACCTGACATATTTAATAATAAATTCATGTATTCGTTTAATAATTCGTTTTGGGTCATTGTTTTTGATTCCTTTATGAATTTAGTTATTATTTTATTACTAAATTTACTATAAATCAATTAAAGTTACTCTTTATAGTAAATGAATGTTTACTAATAACTATTTTTTTGAATTTATGTGGACTGAATTATAAGGGCGCGAGAAGTGGTTTTAGGTAAGGAGAATATAACCGAAAAAAATATTACTAAACGTATATAACTAATGAATACAATGTCTTTTTCGGTTATTATGTTGTAAATAATTTTATGATAAAATCTTTTACATAATGAAATAAAGGGGTAGTATTCTATGGGTTATTTCTCAAATGGTTTATTAGTTTTGTTTGTGCTAATCGTATGCAGTTGTATATTTTTTGGTTGATAATATAATGAGAGTCTTATATAAAAGAAGTTATCTTAAGTGAGATAACTTCTTTTTACTTTATATTGAGAAGGAATTCTATCTTTCTTATTGAAGTTTGTTCTAGTTATTTTTACATCAATCAGATTTGTGTAAAGGGAATTTTATGAAATATAAACAAGCCAGAGAATAGGGAGTATTTACATGGAAAATAGTATACGCTACACAAGTGAACATCCTACAGATTTTAATGGATTATTATCCTTATACGAATCTTTAGGATGGAATTCTCTTAAATTAACGGTTAACGAGTTAGAACGAATGTGTAAGCAAAGTTGGTATGCAATTTATGTTTTTGATGATAAGAGGTTAGTAGGGATGGGGCGTGTCATATCAGATGGAGTCATAACAGGCATTATTTGTGGAGTTGGTGTATTGCCAAAATATCAGTCTAGTGGCATCGGAAAAGAAATAGTGAAACGATTAATCCAGCACTGTGAACAAAACAAGGTTATTCCACAACTTATGTGTGTAGAAAAGTTGCAATCTTACTATGAATCTATAGGGTTTGAAGCATTCTCTATTGGGATGACAAAACATATTATAAGATAGAGGTGCTTTATCCCGCTATTTGCCGGGTAGTAAAACCCCCCACTGATTAAAGTTTCACTTTATATTTTCAGTTTACTCGTACATATTTTCAAACTTCAACATAAAGGAGAATGGCTGTATGGAGATTGCTAAAGGGATAGAAATGTTACAACTTGAATTTCAAGAATTTGTTATTCATCCAATTCTTTTATGGGATGATGAAATGGCAGTATTAATAGATACGGGTTTCCCAGGACAAATTGAAGATATACAAGTAGAGATGGAAAAGGTTGGGGTATCATTTGATAAGTTAAAAGTCGTGATTTTGACGCATCAGGATATTGATCATATAGGTAGTCTTCCGGAATTGTTGCAGCGCTGTCGAAGTAATATTAAAGTTTATGCGCACGAACTAGATAAGCCATATATCGAGGGGGATTTACCTTTATTGAAGGACGGAAATATAGAGAACCGACCAAAAGGAAAAGTGAGTGATACTGTGATTGACGGGCAAGAACTTCCATATTGCGGTGGAATACTAATTCTTCATACTCCAGGGCATACTCCGGGTCATATTAGTTTATATTTGAAACAAAGTAAAATTCTTGTCGCTGGAGACTCGATGTATAGTGTGAATGGAGTGTTAGGAGGAATTCATGCCCCAACAACTTTAAATATTATGGAAGCACGGCAGTCTTTGAAGAAGTATTTAAATTTACATATTGAATCTGTAGTTTGTTACCATGGGGGATTTAGTAAGCGGAATATAAATGTTCAACTTCAAAATTTGTAAAAGTTAAAGTGAAATTTTGTGTTAAACAGCATTGAAGTATAATCTGATTATTAGTATATAAATAAATTATAAAAGAGCATGTTTGAAAAAATTCAAACATGCTCTTTTATTAAAGCAAATCAGTTTAATATGTATGACCTAATCCGCTCCAATAAAAAGAAACGATTTCTTGTGATAATTCATCTATATTTGCAAGAATAGGATTGTGATTTTCATCTTTAAAATTCCCAATTGATAATAAAGATACGAAAGCATGAGCCGCAAATTTAGCGTTTCCTTTCGGGATTTCTCCGATGTGCATCGCATTATCGAGTGCTTTTTCTAGTACTTCATACATATTATCTTCAGCATTTTTTAATTCTTTCAATTGTTCTTCAGATAACGACAGTTTTGCATCTTTCATAAAATTTTTCATATCAATATCCATCGTTGCGTGTAAGTAAACTTTAGCGAAGTCTAATAATCTTTCTTCTAACGTTTTGTTTGTAGAGAGTATTTGAGACATATTCTCACGTATACGTACCATCATTTCGATCATAGTAGCGGTAAATAAATCGGCTTTTGTTGAATAGTAATAGTAGACAGTTGCTTTCGTAACACCACAAACTTTTGCGACCTCATCCATAGAAACGACTTGATAATTTTGTGTAAGAAATAAGCGGGTTGCTACTTCTAAAATGGTTTCTTTTGTAGATTTTGTATTTTTATTTTGACGCGGCCTTCCGAGAGGACGTTGTTTTTGTTCCAAATACATTCGCTCCTGACATTTATGATTGAGATAATTATAACATAATTTTCAATCATTCTTGATTAATTAACCGACCAGTATATATAATTAATAATGGAGAAAAAAAGGAAGGTGGGTTTTTATGAAAAAGCACCCGTTACATATGTTAGGGAGGCTTGTAGCAGGGAGAAATACGCAGTGGATCACTTTATCGGTGTGGATTCTTATTACATTATTACTTTCATTTACGTTACCACAAGTAAACAGTACGAAAGAACCGAATCCGAAAAATTTACCTGAAACAGCTATGTCACAGCAAGCGGAAGCGCTTATGAAAAAAGAGTTTCCGAATAATGCAGGGAATCCGTTGTTAGTAGTATGGTATAGAGATGGTGGATTACAGTCACAGGATTATAAACTCATACAAGATGTTTATAAGGAGTTAAAAGCTAGTCCTTTAAAAGAACAATCAACGTTACCACCATTTGATACAATCCCAGAGCAAGTATTATCAAAAAGTGCATCAAAAGATGGTACATCATTTGTTACACCGGTATTTTTTAATAAATCTGCTGGTACAGATATATTAAAAGGAAATCTTGAAGAGTTTAGAAAAATAGTGAATAGTAAGGTGGATGAAGATCCATTTAAACAAAAAATAAGTGAATCTGGTTTACATGTTCGATTATCAGGACCTGTAGGTATTCAAACGGATGCAGTTAGTTTATTTAGTCAAGCAGATGTGAAATTGTTAGTGGCTACTGTACTACTAGTGTTAGTTTTGTTAATTTTACTGTATCGTTCACCAATTTTAGCGATTTTACCTATACTTGTTGTTGGCTTTGCATACGGTATTATTAGTCCTACACTCGGTTTTTTAGCTGATCACGGATGGATTAAAGTAGATGCCCAAGCGATATCAATTATGACAGTATTATTGTTTGGCGCTGGAACGGACTATTGTCTATTTTTAATTTCGAGATATAGAGAGTACTTGTTAGAAGAAGAAAGTAAATATAAAGCATTACAACTTGCGATTAAAGCTTCTGGCGGTGCAATTATAATGAGTGCATTAACTGTTGTACTTGGATTAGGAACATTACTACTTGCTCATTATGGAGCCTTTCATCGATTTGCAGTACCATTTAGTGTTGCTGTATTTATAATGGGAATCGCTGCTTTAACGATTTTACCAGCACTATTATTAATATTCGGTAGGATTGCATTTTTCCCGTTTATACCGAGAACAACTTCAATGAATGAGGAGTTTGCAAGAAAGAAAAAGAGGGCTGTAAAAGTTGAAAAATCAAAAGGCTCCTTTAGTAAAAAACTTGGAGATATTGTAGTACGAAGACCGTGGACAATAATTATGCTAACTGTATTTGTATTAGGCGGATTGGCTTCATTCGTACCACGTATTCAATACACATATGACTTATTAGAGTCGTTTCCAAAGGATATGCCTTCTCGTGAAGGGTTTACGTTAATTAGTGATCATTTCTCAGCTGGTGAACTAGCACCAATAAAAGTTGTTGTTGATACGAAAGGCAAAGAGCTTCCTATTAAACAAGAACTAGAGAAATTTTCTTTCGTAAATACAGTGAAAGAGCCAAAAGAGGGAAAAGAAAATAAGCAAATACAAATGTATGAAGTTTCTTTAGCGGAAAATCCATACTCAATTGAAGCGTTAGATCAAATTCCTAAATTGAAAAGTAGTATAGAAAAAGTATTAAAAGGTGCTGGGATTAGTAATGCTAAAGATCAATTATGGATTGGTGGGGAAACAGCTTCATTATATGATACAAAGCAAATTACGGAACGTGATGAATCAGTAATTATTCCAGTAATGATTAGCATTATCGCTTTACTATTACTTGTCTACTTACGATCGGTTGTTGCGATGATTTATTTAATTGTAACTGTCGTTTTATCATTCTTCTCAGCGTTAGGAGCAGGATGGATATTACTTCATTACGGTATGGGTGCGCCGGCCATTCAAGGTGCGATACCGTTGTACGCATTCGTATTTTTAGTTGCTTTAGGTGAAGATTATAATATCTTTATGGTTTCAGAAATATGGAAAAACAGAAAGACACAAAATCACTTGGATGCAGTAAAAAATGGTGTAATACAAACAGGTAGTGTTATTACATCGGCTGGTTTAATTTTAGCAGGAACTTTTGCAGTGTTAGGTACACTTCCAATTCAAGTATTAGTTCAATTTGGTATTGTAACTGCAATTGGCGTATTACTAGATACGTTTATCGTAAGACCGTTACTTGTACCCGCGATTACAGTAGTTTTAGGCCGATTTGCTTTTTGGCCAGGTAAACTTTCAAGAAAGAGTGAAGAAATACAAAAGGTGGATGCATAGTTAAAAAAGCCAAGGATATTTTCCTTGGCTTTTTTCAATGTAGTTAATTAATTTTTTGAAGTCAAATCATCAGCTGCAGCGTGATCAGTATCTTCAATTGTTGTTTCGGGCATTCCGTATAAGCCGTTCATTGCTTGTTCTTCGATAGTAAGATTTGCAGTATTATTATTTTGAATAGATGTAGTGTTTTCAGTAACATTTTCTTTTTTATTCATATTTTTGTTATTCATGTATGTATCCTCCAAATTTCATTTGATTTATCTATAGTATGTGGATGGATTTCCAGAAATATGTGAATTGATTCTTACATATGTTATATAATTAAATGAATAATTAGGGTGAATTTTAAACTGTTAGGAGTGAACAAGTATGGTGAGAGCAAGGGAATTAGCCTTCTAAAATAAAAAGAAAATTTTAGGAGGCTATTAGAATGAAGTTTCATGTAATTGATAGAGAAGATTGGAATAGAGAGCGGTATTTTGAGCATTATTTAAAGTTGAAATGTACATTTAGTATGACTGTGAATGTTGATATCACGATGTTATTAGAGGAAGTATATCAAAAGGGAATAAAATTTTATCCCGTTTTTATATATTTAATTTCTAGAGTAGTAAATAATCATAAAAAATTTCGAACATGTTTTAACGATGAAGGAGTTTTAGGCTATTGGGAGGAAATGATACCGAGTTATACAATCTTTCATAAAGATGATAAGTCTTTTTCAAGTATATGGACGGATTATTCAAGTGATTTCCGCACTTTCTATAAAAAGTATGAAGACGATATGAGATACTATGCTAGTGTTCATGGTCTTTTCACGAAAGAAAATATTCCGCCTAATGTATTTCCGATTTCTAGCATACCTTGGACTAGTTTTACTGGATTTAATCTTAATATTAATAATGATGAAAATTTTCTATTGCCAATTATAACTTGTGGGAAATATTTTAACGAAGGAAACAAGGTTATGCTACCAGTTTCATTGCAAGTACATCATTCGGTTTGTGATGGATATGATGCGAGTAAATTTATAGAAGATTTACAGCAGTTAAGTAATACTTGCAATGAGTGGCTTAAGTAATATCTAATTTTTAATTATATAAAGTGAAACTTTAATCAGTGGGGGGGTTCAGCCCTCACCAATCGGGATTTTACGGGCAATTGATCCCCCACCTAACTGCTTTGCTTTCGCTGAATTTTGAGGTGGGGGTCTTACTGCCCGGCAAATAGCGGGATAAAATTGAAAATGAATAAAAGAAGAGAACATGTTTATATTACATGGTCTCTTTTTATTATTCATTAATACTAAGTAACTGTGGAAAATATAGGGTGATTTGTAGTTTAATAGTAAAGAGAGTGATTAGTGTTAATTTTCTTAGTTTTTAAAAAGGATATAAATGTTTTAATAGGGGGGAGTAAAGTGAAATTTGTAAGCATTGAAAAAGAGGAGATCCTAATTGGGAATATGGCAAATTTGTATTGTAAAGTATTTGAGAAAACAAATTTCAATGAAATGATCAAGCGAATGAATAGGCATATAGAATATACAGGTTTTAAAGGTATAGTAGCAATAAATGATGAAAATGAAGTAGTTGGTTTTACTTATGGTTATCGCTCAATGGAGGGACAGTACTATAATCAATTAATGAGAGAAGCGTTACATCTAGAGCAAGTAGACGAATGGTTGCAAGATTGTTTTGAATTTGTAGAGTTAGCAGTTCACCCACAATATCAAAATAAAGCTCTTGGAACGAAATTACATAATAAATTACTAGAAGGAGTTTCAAATAGAACGAGTGTTTTAACAACACAAATAAACAATGAAAAAGCACGTTCGTTATATGAAAGATTAGATTGGATAAATGTATTGGAGCCATTTCATCCAAGTAAAAATGATGTTCCATATGTAATAATGGGAAAAGCATTAAAAACAAAAGTGAATTGATAATTATGGCATTCACAAAAATTATTGGTTTGTAATAATGAAGGGGAAAACAACAATGATATCTATAGAAAAAGCTACAATTTTAGATGCTGAGAAATTAACAGAAATAATGAAAAGAACATTTGATGCAGAAGCAAAACAATGGCTATACGGCCAAGATGATGTCATTGATTATAACATTCAACCGCCAGGATATTCTTCAGTTGAAATGATGGAATATTCCATTGAAGAATTGGATTCTTTCAAAGTTGTAATGGATAAAGAAATAATCGGAGGGATAATAGTTACGATTTCTGGTAAGTCGTACGGTCGAATTGATCGTATTTTTGTAAATCCTGTTTATCAAGGAAAAGGCATTGGATCACATGTTATGAAATTAATAGAAAAGGAATATCCAAACATAAAGATTTGGGATCTCGAAACATCTAGTAGACAAATTAATAATCATCACTTTTATAAAAAGATGGGCTACCAAATGATTTTTGAATCGGAAGATGAGTATTGTTACGTGAAAAGAATAAAAACAAGCTCAAATAAAGAGAGTGTAGTTACAAATAAAGATATGAAAAATAGTCAATACGAAAACTGTAATTTAGCAAATACAGAGTATTATCAAGTGAATTTAAAAAACAGTTCATTTGTTGGTAGCAATATAATGAATACGAATATGAGTAATTGTAATGTAAGTCAATCAAAGTTTAGAAATATAAATTTTAGATGGTCATCATATGCAGATTTAAATCTTTCTGGTAGTAAATTTAATTTGGTGACTTTAGGTGGAGTGCAATTTAAAAATACAAGTCTCGGAGATGAGAAGGAACCTATTTTATTCGATAAATGTGATTTGGAAGGTAGCACCATAAGTAATAGTAATCTGAAAAATATTGAAATAGAAAATTGTGATATAGTCGGCATGAAACTAAATGGTATTCTGATCGAAAATTTGCTTAATTTATATAATAAAGTGAAAAGTTAACCATATAGATATAGTTGTTAATCTTTTTGGAAATTAAGTATTATATCGAAATAATTATGTAAAAATGACATAAAGAAATACGGACGAGAAGGTCATTCATGAACGTTTCTAGAATACACACAAATATATTGTTATTTATATGGAGGAGAGAAAGATGGAGATCAATGTTAGAGCAGTAGAAATACAAGATGCTAGAGCAATTCATCGTATATGTATGCAGGATGACGTTTTACCGTATATGGTTTTCTTACCTGGCATGCGTGTAGAAGCTATGGAAAATAGAATTCGAAATTTAGCACCAAATCAATTTGAATTTGTTGCAGAATATGATGGAGAAATTGTTGGATTTGTAGGTTTAACACAAAGTCCGGGCCGAAGATCTCATTCAGGCGATTTATTCATTGGGGTTGATAGTGAATATCATAATAAAGGAATTGGGAAAGCACTTCTTACGAAGATGCTTGATTTGGCTGATAATTGGTTAATGTTAGAGAGAGTAGAACTAGGTGTGTTAGAAACGAATCCAAAAGCAAAAGCTTTATATGAAAAATTTGGATTTGTAGAAGAGGGAGTAAAGATAGGGAATTTGAAAGCTCACGGAAAGTTTATTAATGAAATTATGATGAGTCGTTTTAGACCGGATGGTTTAATTGTACATAATTAGTAGTTAAAAGCATGACAGTATACTGTCATGCTTTTTTATTAGAATTTGGCTGTATTAAAAATAATACTAAACCAATAAAAATAACGGTAATTCCTAGTCCTTGTTGTAAAGAAATGGTCTCATGTAATATAAAGTACGCTAGTATACAAGTGCCAATTGTTTCACCTAAAATACTCATTGAAATTACAGTAGCACTTATCCATTTTAATAACCAATTAAAAATGGTTTGTCCTAAAATTGTAGCAATGAAAGCTAATCCAATAAAGCACAACCAAGTTTGTGTAGAGTAATGGATGAAAGATTCTTGTTGTGTGAAAGCAAATATGCCAAGAAAGCCAGCACTACTTCCATAACTAATTACCGAATATGGTATAAGTGACAAATCTTTACGAACGTGTTGGCTAATGAAAAAATAAGCAGTAATGATACCGGCAGCGATAAGTGCTAAAATATCTCCATATAAAGCTTCTCCACTAATTTGGAAATCTTGCCAGCCAATGATGATACTACCTGAAATAGCGATGAGGCAACCAATAACTGCTCCTTTCGTAAATCTCTCCTTAAATAAAAAATAACCACCAATCATTGAGAACAAAGGTTGTAACGTTACGATAACTGTAGAGCTTGCTACAGAAGTATATTGTAATGATTCAAACCATAGTACATAATGTGCAGCTAAAAATAGCCCAGATACGAATCCAAGTGCCCATTGTTTTTTCGTTAAAGTTTTTAGCTCATTTCGACTATTTTTATTAAATAGTAATAACGGTAACAGAATTAGTGTAGCAAAGAATAATCGGTAAAAAGCAATGATTGTCGCAGGAGCATCTGCCAATTTTACAAAAATAGCTGAAGTTGATAAGGCGAATACACCAAAAAATAAGATGCAATATGAAAGAATAGGTGATTTCAAAGTTTGTCCCTCCGATAGAATGTTTATTATAATAAACTTAATACGATATAATGTACAAAAGTAAGTATATAAGTCCCGGAGATAATAGGGAAGGGTTATTTGCCTTTGTTTAGTATGTCAGCACAAAGACAACGAAACATGCATTATGATGGACGAAAGGAAGTTTTACTGTGATACATGATAGGCTTGGACAAACGGTATTAAGTTATCGTAAGAAAAATAATATGACAATTCGTGAATTCGCTGATTATGCAGGGATTAGTACGTCGTTAATTAGCCAAATTGAAAGAGGACATGCTAATCCTTCTTTAAATGTTTTGGAATTAATTGCAAAAGCATTAAATGTACCGCTGTTTACACTTTTTATTAACGATATTGATACAGATTCACTCATTTCTAAGAAAAAAGATCGAAAAAAAGTATATCGGGAAAACAATGATCACATTGTATATGATGTATTAACACCTGATTTTATGAAAGCACGTATTGAAATGCTAATGATGGATTTAAATAAACAAGCAAACACAACAGAAAGCCATTATTCCCATGAAGATAAGGAAGAGATTGCTGTTATTATGAAAGGGGAAGTGTATGTGGAATTGGAGGGAAAAGAATATTTTTTAGAAGAAGGCGATGTTGTACGTATTCCACCGAATGTGAAGCATCGATTTTTGAATAAAAGTGATGAATCGAATCACATTTTATTTGTCCTGACACCATCTTTAGGATGAAAATATAGTGATTTTTATTAGGGGAGGAAGAAAATGGAAAACGATAGTATTTTAAAAGGCGGCCTTTCAATTATTTCTCAATGTAAAAAAGAAACAAATGATATTTGGCATGCACATTTTGGAGCAGCTGCAATTGCTAGTTATTTTTTTATGAAAGATAATAATATTGATGAAGAAACAGCTCGTAATATGTATTCGCAAACAAGGATGATGCTGAACAAGAAAAAAATTGGTGAGATGATTGATGATAAAAAAGAAATGAATTTTCAAATTGCGGAGAATATGATTATAAAATCTTTAGAACAAACGATTGATGAGCTTCATTGGGTGGGGCATAACGTCATTTATGCGTCATTGAGTTTATTAGCTATGAAAGAGCTACAAAAATGGGGTGATAATCAAGCAATTGAAGGGATTACTACTCTTATTTTATCATTTCGAAAAACAATTCCAGGTAGATCGTGGATTGGTTATACGACGAAAGAAGTAAAACAATTAAGTTTTGAAGATGAGATACAAAGTGAATTGAGTAATCCAACACAAGTATCTCAGTTCATTTTAAATGAGTTATCGAAATTTAATAGTATTTATCGAGCGGAATCACATCATGATTTAATTGGGCATTTGCTTACATACTCCCACGCAATTAATATAATGTATGATTTAGGACATATAGATATATTTCAACGAGGGATACGTCCGCTGTTAAAACTAGTATACGTACTAAGAGCTAGCCAAAAGCTCAAGCTGAATACGGAAATAACTTTACACTCACCTATAGATCGATTACCTTTAATTCAATCTAAACGTGCAAATATTTTACCAACTGAAAATATATTTTGGATAAAAGACTATAGTGAATTCGATTGGGATTTTGGTCATGTATTTAAATTCTCATATAGTTATTTTAATCATATACAGAGAGCTCCAAATTATAAAGATATCACATTAGAAAAATTCCGTTATGTTATTAATTCTTAATGAACGTTAATGATCTGTAAAAGGAAGTTTAATCTAGTTTCTTTTTTTGTTAGTAGTATATTATTTTTTCAAATATGTAAGATTTTACATGCGTATTTTACTTTTACTAATTATGTAAGTAGGCTATACTGAAATACATACATTTTATTTTTGGAGAGATGTAAAACGACATGGAACTAGCGAAATTGGAAAAAGTAATTGAAATAAAAAAAGAAGAACTTTTATATTTAGTATCGGATTATGGAATTCAACATGAAAAAGTATTGGCATTGAGTCAAGAACTAGACAAATTAATCAATTACTTTATGTTTTTAAAATAAAGAGAACTATGACGGGGTTTGTAAATGTTATAGTTCTTTTTTATTAGGTAATTTGAAAATATATTAAAATATATTGTCTAATTTCTTACAGAATGCGCAACTTGCTAGTCGAATATAAGGACTTTTGGTTATAATAAAAAGGAATTATTAATTGTATCGGTTAGGAGCGCAGCACATATGAAAACAGTTGTTGTTATCGGTGGAGGTATAACGGGACTTTCTACTATGTTTTATTTAGAAAAATTAAAAAAGGATTATAATATCGATTTAAATTTAATTCTTATTGAGAAAGAAGAGCATTTAGGTGGTAAAATCCATAGTGTGGAAGAAAAGGATTTCATTATGGAGTCAGGGGCGGATTCAATCGTTGCTCGTAATGAACACGTTATGCCACTTGTAAAAGATTTAAATTTAGAAAATGAAATGGTATATAATGAAACGGGTATTTCTTACATATATTCTGAAAACATGTTACATCCAATTCCTTCTGATACTATATTTGGGATACCGATGAGTGCCCGGTCGTTGTTTAACAGTACGCTAGTCTCAACGAAGGGGAAAATCGTAGCTTTAAAAGATTTCATAACGAAAAATAAAGAGTTTACGAAAGATACATCACTTGCTCTATTTTTAGAAAGCTTTTTAGGGAAAGAGTTAGTGGAAAGACAAATTGCTCCTGTGCTTTCAGGCGTATATTCTGGTAAATTGAATGAGCTTACAATGGCATCTACATTACCGTATTTACTGGATTATAAAAATAAGTATGGAAGTATTATTAAAGGTTTTGAAGAGAATAAAAAACAATTTCAATCAGCAGGAAATAAAAAATTCGTATCATTTAAAGGTGGACTATCTACGATAATTAATCGCTTAGAAGAAGTGCTGACTGAAACTGTCGTAAAAAAAGGTGCTATAACGACGGCTGTAAGTAAACAAGAAGATCGATATGAGATTTCTTTTGCAAATCATGAAACAATACAAGCAGATTATGTTGTTTTAGCAGCTCCACATGATATAGCGCAAACTTTATTACAGTCTAATGAGTTAAATGAGCAGTTTAATACATTTAAAAACTCATCTCTTATTAGTATTTATTTAGGATTTGACATACTAGATGAACAACTACCAGCTGACGGTACGGGGTTTATTGTAACGGAAAACAGTGATTTACATTGTGATGCTTGTACATGGACAAGTCGAAAGTGGAAACATACATCGGGTAAACAAAAATTATTAGTTAGAATGTTTTATAAGAGTACCAATCCGGTATATGAAACAATCAAGGATTACAGTGAAGAAGAATTAGTACGAGTAGCTTTATATGATATTGAAAAGAGTCTCGGAATTAAAGGTGAACCAGAAGTAGTTGAAGTTACAAATTGGAAAGATTTAATGCCGAAATATCATTTAGAACATAATCAAGCGGTTCAAGCATTGCAAGAAAAAATGACAAATCTTTATCCAAATGTATATTTAGCTGGTGCCTCATATTACGGTGTTGGAATTGGTGCGTGTATTGGAAATGGAAAGAATATTGCCAATGAAATAATGGCTATATTAAATAAATAATACTGTAGAATAAATAAAAACTGTTCCTTCAGCAAAATGAAGGAACAGTTTTTATTTATTTTATTTGAATGGAAATTTTATTGTTTTTTACATTGTTTTCTTTTATTGTTAATGTTATTTCTCCAGATTCTTTAAATGAATACGGTGATAGTTGATAAATATCTTTTATATCATGTTTTTCTTGTAATTTACTTATCGGTATTAATACGATATTTGGCTTCCATGTTTCTTGTTTTCCTGAAGGATATTCTATAAGTATTACCGGATTTTTTAACTGCATTTTTTTCCAAGAGACGAAATATAGTTGAACTTCTGTATCTTTTTTTTATAATTCTTCGGAGAAATAACCGAATTCGTCTACATTACCGAAAACAGTGTAGTTTTGATTTTTTAATTTAATATCTAAATAACTAGGTTGATATGTTACTGCATGATAAGTTCCATATGAAAGTGAGAGTATGGCAGCGATTAAAATACCGATTGAAAATGTCTTAAAGCTATTACCTTTAAAGTTAGTCATCATGAAAGAGTTTGGTGTGAATTTTTTTGCGAATAAAAAAATAAGTAATATGAGTAAGAGGGATAAGCCGATGAATATATACATAGGAAATTTACACCTCCACAATAAAATAATATATTAACTATATTTTACCATAAATGTATGGGGTAGGGTGGTTGTTTGGAAGGAGAAAATGAAGAAATAATTTTTTTTACAGTTCTTGATAATTTGAAATTCGATTTATGGAAATTATAGCGTAATGTTTGAGTAGTAATCAGAAGGTATCCAATTCGTGTATATAGAATAAAGAGGGAATGCGTCATTAGAAATGTTTGATTTATGGAACAATAAGGACTTTAGTAATTATAAATATTTTTTCTGATATAATGAATGAGTAGAGAGAAAGGAGTGATCCTATGGCATTTCCTATATTAGAAACAGAACGCTTACGTTTAGTTGAAATAGAACAATCTTATTGTCAAAAAATATATGAAATCTTTTCATTGGATGAAGTAACGTGTTATTACGGTATGAATTCTTTTACGGAGTTTGGACAAGCTTCACGTATGATCGAATCTTTTTCGAAAAATTACTTTGAGAAAAAGGCAATACGATGGGGAATTGTGTTAAAAGAAACGAACGTTTTAATAGGAACAATTGGACTAAACAATTTACAATTATGGAGTAAACGATCTGAGATTGGATATGACCTGCATCCTCGTTATTGGGGAAATGGTTATGCGTCAGAAGCGGCTCGAGAAATTATTGATTATGGGTTTAAAGATTTGGGTTTGTTTAGAATTGGAGCTATTACATATCCTGAAAATGTTACTTCTTGTAGAATGTTATCTAAAATCGGCTTTCAAAAGGAAGGTCTATTGCGCGGATATATTCATCAAGGAAATAAGCAACACGATGCATTATTGTATTCTATAGTGCGAACTGATATTGAGGACATAAATTTATAATAAAAAAAACCTCTTAATTAAAAGAGGTTTTTTTTATTATAAATTAACCTAATTTAGGTAATAAACGTTCTCCGCTTTTCATGCTACTTTTACATAAAGGGCATTTAGGCTCTTCTTCAAATGAAAAGTTCTTTCTCATCCATCCTAAACAATCCTCTGATTCACATTCCCAAACAGGGGTTTGTTCTGGTGGTACTTCTGCTACATCGTTCTTTCGATTGCGATACATGTAACCACTCCTTTTATGTAAAAAATTTTAGTTATATATTAAAAAGGTTGTTAACCTTGCTGGTAACAACCTTTTTATTGTTTGAATTATAGCTTTACAACGTTTTTAGCTTGAGGTCCGCGGTTACCTTCTTCAACTTCGAAGCTAACTTCTTGACCTTCGTCAAGAGACTTGAAGCCGTCGCCAGTGATAGCTGAGAAGTGAACGAATACGTCGTTACCGTCTGCAACTTCGATGAAACCGAAACCTTTTTCGCTGTTAAACCATTTTACTTTACCTGTTAATGTCATGGTAATGCCTCCTAAAAGTAGAAAAATTACAATATGATCGGCCTTATTTGAATGAAAATAAAAGTTCACATATTATCAAAAACCCATAAGGAGTACAAAATGTCCCTGATTGATACTTGATAATATGCAAAGAAAATATAGTGTTAAATTGACCTTAATTACTATCTTACAACAAATGGTGGGAAATAGCAAGTGCTGGTAATACCACTGACTAATCTGGGTGATAATAGTAAAGGCACAAAGGCATCTCTTTTATTTATATATTATTCCTAATTTGAATTTATTCCAAACAAAAATCATTTATATGAAAAAATAAATTTAAATAAAAGGCTAAATATTATTTTAATATTGCTGATGAGTACCATAATTAGGAGGATAGAATATTGCAAAATAAACAATTTAAAATAATTGAAGCAGCAAAAGAAGGAAGAAGAAAAGTTCATCCTGTTTTTGCTGTCATACTCGCGATTATATTTTTAACTTTAGGTGAATTATTTATGTTGTTTATGCTGATTTTACCGAAAGCAGAAACAACTTTTATGAAGGCGATTTATAGCGACATTGAGATGATATTAACGTTTGGCGGCGCAATATTTTTTGTGTTTTTATGGATTAGATTTGTAGAGAAAAGATCATTTTCATCCATTGGTTTTTGGAGAAATCAATGGATAAGAAAATATTTGAGAGGTACATTAATAGGATTTGTTTTCATTTCAATACCAGTAATTTTACTCCTATTAGCAGGAGTTGTAACATTACAAATACAAAAAATTACAGTAACCGCTATATTGGGTATTGTAGGTTCTTTAGTTGCATTTTTAATACAAGGGGCAACGGAAGAAATTATTGTACGAGGTTGGTTATTCCCGGTTCTTTCTGTTAGAAGTCGTATATGGGTTGGGATTGTTGTGACATCTTTCTTATTTGGTTTTCTTCATTTACTTAATCCAGGTATTACAATTCTTTCAATATCGAATATAATATTAGTTGGTGTATTTGCAGCTTTTTACGTTTTAAAAGACAGTAGTCTGTGGGGGATTTGCGCATGGCATTCCATTTGGAATTGGGCACAATATAACGTCTATGGTTTTGCAGTTAGCGGGATGACTATATATTCAACTCCGCTATTTAAACCTGCAACAAATGGCCCCGAATTCCTTCATGGAGGCACGTTCGGAATTGAAGGTAGTATCATTACAACAATCATGCTCGCTATTGCTTCAATTGTTTTATGGAGAAAGTTATGGGGAAGAAAAGTGAAACAACGAAATTTTAGTTAATGAAAGAGGGAGAAACTATGGGGATAATAGCATTTGAGGGAGCAAGCGCTGTTGGTAAAAGTACCACGTGCCGTGAATTAGAAAAGAATTATGGTGCTTATATAATACCTGAAGTGAATTCTTTATTTGAAAGGCCAAAAAATGAACATAGAACATGGTATTTTGAAAAACAAGTTGAGCGTTGGAATATAGCTGTTCAGAAGTCGGAGCAATATGAATTCGTAATACTTGATGGGGATATATATCAACCACTTAGTTATAATTGGTGTTTTCATTTTGATATATTTAATCAGCCATTATCTTTAATAGAAAATTTTTATAAAGAAAAGATGGTAAATAGGGAAATTGGTTTTCCGGATCAATATTTTTATTTATATACGAACGATGAAGAACTTAGAAAGCGGAAAGTATATGATGAAACGAAAAGAAGGAGAAACTTTGAAAAACATTTACATATATCAAAATCGTTTCAGCGTTATTATGAAAATTTAAATACTGTTACAGATGGGTATTGTAAATTAATTGAGGCGAAAAGTGTAAAATCGAATGAAATAGAAATTGTAAATAATTTAAACAGTTTAAATGTTTGTGAAGAAAGACGTTTTGATGTTTCGAGGTTAGATGCTATTACGAAGTGGTTAAAAGAAAATCGTGCATAAAGTAAAAACAACGAGTGTTGTAGAACGCGCTCGTTGTTTTTTTGCTTCTTTATAAATATAAAGGAAAAATTTGTAGAATACTTTCAATATTTAACAGAATAATCTTTCAATTTTAAAGAAAAAGAAATACAATATGAGAAAGTATATATAAATAATATGATAGGGGATGGGATGCGATATTTTAAATGAAGTAACAGTTTTTATATAAAAAATAATTAGGTAGTCAGAACAGAGATATTTGGGAGGAAACAAGCGCGATGAAAACACTATTTAAAATAATCGGTATTCTAGCTGGTATGGCGGTAATCGGAGTAGGTTTAACATATGGTATGCTGCATTATTTAAATAATAGTAAACCAGCTGCGAAAAAGGCATCACCAGCTGCTCCAGCAGTAGAAGTACTAGCTGATAGTAACGTAAAAGCAGAAGATGCAAAGCTTTTAGAAAATGGCAATTATTCATTGCCGAATAGTGGTTTTAATAAAAATTTTAAATGGACAGATGAGAACATACAGACAGCATTACATGAAATGGCACATCAAAAAGCGAAAGCTGATCAAAAGTGGGGTTATATTTTTATTACACAAGAGCGGATTGAAAGCTTAATTGATATTGTAAAGAGTAATGATCTTGTACAGGGAAGTACATATGTAGAAATTTTAGAACGATGGAAACAAGGGAAATATGAAAAAGTTGATGCAGATCACAATAAGATTTGGAAATTACAAAGTGGGAATTTAGGAGAAGGAAAAGGAGTAATGTCGGAAGCTGAGCAAAAAGAATTAATTAATCAAGTGTTTATGAACAAAGGTACATATTCAGGGAGTAAATTAATTGCAGGTGGCGGACAGACTAATAAATAATATACTAATTAATGTAAGAGAGTAATTGCTTATTAGGCAATTACTCTTTTTATATGTACTTCTTAATATCTTAATCTCGTTCAAGTAAGGAAAGAAACGACTGTAACACCGGGGAAATCCATCTGGATTTATGATAGATTACATGACTTTGAATAACGGATGGAGTTTCGATAGGCTGAAAACATAGTTGTTCTTTTTGACAACTTTCCTGTACAACGATATAAGGAAGAATTGAAATGCCTAACTCACACATGACGGATTGTTTAATGACTTCAACATTGGAAGTTTCAAATGTTTTAGCTGGAATATTTCCGCTTTGACGTAAAAAACGATCTACCATTGTCCTATAGCCGCAACTTTGTTCTGTAAAAATGAACTGAGTTTCCTGTAATAACTGGAATGGATTTGTATGTGCAGCGGAATAAGCTGGTAAAATCCATCCAAATGTTTCATTACTAAAAGTACGCGTAATAAAATCATTATGTTCTATACTTTCTCCAATTATGAAGACAACGTCTGTTTCTCCTTCACGTAATTTTTGTAATGCTTGTTCATTTGTGTTTGTTTCAAGTACGATATTTACTTTCGGATTTTTCTGTTTGTAAGTACGTAATAATTGTGGTAATCGGTATACATCTAATGATTCATTAGATGTAATACTTAATGTACCTTCTAAATAATCTGTATTTTGGGGGATTTCTTGCGCTTTTTCATATATTGAAAGTAATTCTAATGCATAAGGATGAAATTGATGACCTGCTTTTGTAAGTAGCACTTTTTTCCCTAACCGATCGAAAAGAGGAATATGTAAATCGTTCTCTAAAGCTTTCATATGTGCTGTAACAGTAGATTGCGCATAACCTAGCGCGTGCGCAGCTTTAGAAAAATTACCATACTTCACAATGGCGCAAAATGTTTTAACATGTCTCATTTCCATAAGCGATCCCTCTTTTATTATCATGATTTGTGAATGATTATATCATGTATTTTAATTTTCCAAATGATTAAATTCTGTATAAAATGAAATTGTAGAAATATTCATTCAGGTGATATTGGAGGAGAAAAGATGATCAAAAAGGGCTATCATGTAGCTGTTGTTGGGGCTACAGGTGCGGTAGGGCAAAAAATTATTGAACTGTTAGAGAATGAAATGAAGTTTAATATAGTTGAAGTTACATTGCTTTCGTCAAAACGATCCGCTGGTAAGAAAGTAAGATTCAAAGGACGAGAGATAATTATACAAGAGGCAAAAACAACTAGCTTTGAAGGTGTAGATATTGCCTTTTTTAGCGCTGGGGGAGAAGTATCTAGGCAATTTGTAACTCATGCAGTTTCTAGTGGTGCGATTGTAATTGATAACACAAGTGAGTACCGAATGGCACAAGGTGTACCGCTCGTTGTTCCGGAAGTGAATGCGCACACTTTAAAACAGCATAAAGGTATCATTGCAGTTCCAAATTGTTCAGCATTACAGATGGTAACAGCACTTCAGCCGATTCGAAAATCATTTGGTTTAGAAAGAATTATCGTTTCAACATATCAAGCTGTATCGGGTTCTGGCATTCATGCGATTCATGAATTACGAGAGCAGGCTAAGTCTATACTTGCAGGTGAAGAAGTGAAGAGTGATATATTACCGGTGAAAAAAGATAAAAAACATTATCCAATAGCATTTAATGTACTGCCTCAAGTAGATGTATTTACAGACAATGATTTTACTTTTGAAGAAGTCAAAATGATTCAAGAAACGAAGAAAATATTAGAAGATGAAAACCTGAAAATGGCAGCTACTTGTGTACGTGTTCCAGTTGTATCAGGGCATTCAGAATCGGTTTATATAGAACTGGAAAAAGAAGCAAGCGTTGCGGAAATCAAGGAAATACTAATGGATGCACCAGGTGTTATTTTGCAGGATAACCCTAGTGAACAGCTGTATCCAATGCCATTATATGCAGAAGGGAAAATAGATACATTTGTCGGAAGAATACGTAAAGATCCTGATACGCCAAACGGATTTCACCTCTGGATTGTTTCCGATAACCTATTAAAAGGTGCGGCTTGGAATTCAGTTCAAATCGCAGAGACTTTAGTGGAAAAGGGGATACTTTAATATAGTTTAAAAAACTGGGGAATCGTTAATGATTCCCCAGTTTGTATTTCATAATTGTTTTCTTTATTTCGGCCAACTTTAATTAAAATTAGTCGTTATTGAATTTTTATAAATATCTACTTTATGTGCAGTGAAGCGTAAGGTTTTGGATTCTGCATGAATTGTAAGATTAATAATAATCGATAACGGCATTTCGACCGTTTTCACAATATCTTCTATAGCAATATACTCATTTTTTGCTTCCTTATAATAAACAACAGAACGAATTACGGCCTCGTCACCTTCAATATCAATTTCACACATCATAGGGAATTTTTCACCATTATGTAAGAATAATTCGCCTAGTACGATTGAACCGTTTAATTCTTCTGTAAAATTAGTAGTTGCCGCTGGTTTTACCCATGTTTCGTCATGTTCTTCGTTTTCCTCTTCATCTATTGCCCATTCCCAAATGGGGTTTTGTTTTAGGTCCTCAATAGTTAATTTATCAATTGGTTTGCAACTACTCATACATAAATTCTCCTTTTATTTTGATAAATAAGTTTTTTGATTTCATGAATTAGATGATTGCTTATAAGTGGGTTTAACAAAGTATTTTGCTCATTTGATATCCAAACTACTTTATTTTGAAATAAAGCTATTACAGCAATATTAACAAAACTTTAATTGTCTAGTAAATAATTATTAGTGGAGATATTAAAATGGGATGGTGTTAAAGAAAGATAGTAAAAAACATCAAGGATGAATGAAATCCATTTGGTACGATATAGATATATCCAATGTGAGGGGGAGTTTGATGTATCAAGTAAAGGGGTATTTTTCATCATTAAAAGGAAGTTATTATGAGATTGGAAAGCAACAAGGGGAATTCGTGAAACAAAATCCGTATCTTATCCCGCAATTTATACACGAAGAAAATGTAATATCTAATAACCATTGGACAGAATCGAGAAATATACTAAACAAACATTGTCCAGGCATAAATGAAGAAATTGAGGGGTTTTGTGAAGTGTTAAAAATTCCTTCAAAAAATATGATGTATTACTATCAAACACTATTGAAAGCAGGTTGTAGTCATTGTGCAGTATTACCTAAAAAGACCGATTTAGAGCACACATATGTATTAAGGAATTATGATTTGTCACCAGTAATAGATGATATGCGTTTTTGTTCAACTCATGTTGAAGGTGCGTATGCACATAGTGGCTTTTCTACTCAATATTTTGGCCGAACGGAAGGGATAAACGAGCATGGATTAGCTGTTACATTTTCAGCATGTGGTCAACCAGTAGGAAATATTGCAGGTTTAAGAAAGCCAATGGTGAGTGGTTTACAATGTTTTGCGGTAATTCGATTGTTGTTGGAGAAATGTAAAAATGTGCAGGAAGCTAAGTTACTAATAGAAGAAATCCCAATTGCTAGTAATATTAATTTAATAATAGCTGATCCTTTAAATGCAGCATATATTGAAATATTTGACGGTCATAAATCCACAATAACGATTGATGGTGAAAAACAAGCTTTTATTGTATCAACAAACCATGCAGTTAGTTCATCAATTCAGAAATTAAATAATAGGAAATTAGAACAATCAACAAAGAGATATCACCTTTTACATGAGCATTTAAATAGATGTGAACAAGTAAGCATAGAGTCTTTAAAAAAGTTAGTAGAAGAAGAATATCCTGCTGGACTTACTGTGCATAACTATGAAGAATGGTTTGGAACTTTACATTCTGTATTATTCGATTTACATGATCGTACAATGAAGATTTGTTTCGGATCACCACTTTTAAACGACTGGTATTCATTGAAAGTTGGAGGAAATATGCCGTTTTCTGAGGTGAACGTGAACTTTAAAAATAAAACTTATACTGACTTTTGGAAGGAAGATAAGAATGAATTGATACCTAAAAGATAAATGGGATAAGATGGTGATGTAAAGAGTGCATTTATACTGGAGGGATTATCAATACTAAAAGTTATGTTACCATTTGTTCTTATCTTTTTTCTTGTTATTGCGATGTATATTGCTTATCAAAAGAGAAAAAAGTCTGGGATAAAAGGATTGAAAAGTGCGGTAACTTCTATTTGCTTCTTTTCACTTGCAATCTTAAATATGTTTGCATATTGGTTTCATTTTGGCGGTGCTTTTACATGGTTATTTTCAATTGTATTATGGCTAGTTGGTGCATATTTTACTAAATATATTCCAATATCTAAAAAGGTACATTAAAGTTTATAAGAGTTAAATATAATGTTTACTTTATTTTGAAAAGAGATTATTCTACTAGATCGTTGTGAAACGGTTTCATAGGATAATCTCTTTTGTTTAGTTTTGGAAAGAACGTACTGTGATTTTTAGTTGCTCAATAAATTCTCGAGTTGCAGCACACATATATTTATCTTTTCTATAAATTAGCCCTATTTCAATTATTGGAGTAGGGTTTTCTATTTTAATAGCTTGAATGTTTTTATTTTGTAAAAAGTCTATATATGGTTTGGATAACACTGTAATTCCCATTCCTTTGGAAACCATTTGGATTAAAGATTCCATCGTACTAATTTCTAAAATTGGCCTTGGTTTAAAGTTTAACTTTTGACAATGAGATGTAATTAGTTCGGTTAAAAAGAAATTTTTAGGCAAAAGAATTAAAGGGTAGTTCTGTAATTCAGCAATAGATACATGATTACGTTCAGCTAATCGATGACCAGTGGGCACGACCAATGTAAGATCGCTTTTGTATAGAGGGATGGAGATAATCTCTTTATCTTGCACCGGGAGAAATGTAATTCCAATATCTAGTTCGTTTCGTAATAATTTTTCACGAATATCTCCTGTACGAAGCCCTAATACAGAAAGCTCTATATTAGGATATAAATTATTAAAATTTAAAATAGCTGTTGGTAGTAAATAATTTACGACGGTTAACAAAGCCCCTATTGTTAAGGAACCTTGCTGTAATCCGTTTAGGTCTTGAATAGCTGAACGAGCTTGTTCGACTTCATGAAAAATGGTTTTACTATGTGATAATAAAATCTTCCCTGCTTCAGTTAATGATATTTTTTTACCAATTCGATCGAAAAGTGGCATTCCTACTTCATGCTCTAATGTACGTATTTGTTGACTTAGAGAAGGCTGTGAAATATTTAATTTCTCAGCTGCTTTTGTGAAATGTAATTCTTTTGAAACAGCTAAAAAGTATTCAAGTTGTCGTAATTCGATTGGAATCACCTCAAGTATAATAATAGGTTATACCTATCATTATTATATAAATAATTGAATTGAACAATGATTTTAGAGGTTTTATAATCATTTTTATATAACAGAGAGGGTTGTAAAAATTAATTGAGAGAAAATACATGTAACACCTTTAAAGGAGGAAATAGAATGGCTAATGAATATCAATTATTATCTTTAAATATAGGATTACCAAAAGAGGTTACATACGGTGGAAAGGTAGTTCATACAGGCATAAATAAGAAACAAGTAAAGGAACCGGTATATTTATCCTTTGTAAAATTTAATGGGGATGGACAAGCTGACTTAGTTCATCATGGAGGAGTAGATAAAGCAGTTTGTGTTTATACTGGTGATCACTATCCATACTGGGAAAAAGAATTGAATCAAGATCTTGTATATGGGGCTTTCGGAGAAAATATAACAGTTAGTGGTATGAGCGAAGAGGATGTTTGTATTGGTGATACATTTGAGCTAGGACAGGCAATCGTACAGGTAACACAACCAAGGCAACCTTGTTTTAAATTAGCAAAAAAATATAATATTCCAAAGTTACCACTATATTTTCAAGAAACAGGATATACAGGATTTTATTTTCGTGTATTAAAAGAAGGATGGGTATCATCAGTCGACACCTTAAAAAGACTACAGTCTGATCCAAAAGGTGTTTCAGTAGCATTCGCTAACCGTATTATGCATAAGGAAAAACAAAATATTGAAGGGGTAAAAAGGATATTAGAAGTAAATGCACTTTCAAATAGTTGGAGAAAGTCTTTTGAAAAGCGTATAAGTGGAGAAGAAATTAATACGAAGGAAAGACTTGAAGGGATAAAAGAATAAAAATATTTTATTATAAATAGTGTATTTCTATTAGTAAAAGCTAATTAGAAAGCGCTATTTTTATAAAATAAACTAATTAATATCCGAAAATCTTAATATTTTTTTATTCGACTTATTTTCAAATAGTCGAAACATAAAATTAAGTAGACTTTTTTTTTATGTTTTATGATAGTATATTGATTGGTAAGACCTCTATTTTTAAGAGTAGGTCATATAAGTATATCTAATTTAATGGAATTTAACATTTGGAGGTACAACATGGGGAATGTTGAAAAATTGGTAAGTCTTCTAATAGAAGAACCGAAAAGAGAGCAGTTATTTCCTTTATTTGAAGAAGTGTTTGGAATTAAAACTCAAACATTGAATGATTTTTCGGATAAAGGATATTGGGATGATACATATAAAGCTTTATCGTTTTTACAAGAAGATAAAGTGATTGCAAATGTTGCGGCATTTTCACTCCCATTATTAATTAATGGTGAAAAAATAAATGCGGCGGGTATTCAATCAGTAATGACACACCCTAATTTCCGTAGACAAGGGTTAATGACACAATTAATGGATAAAATGATAGAAGAAATCGATAAGAAATGTGAATGTGCATTATTGTTTACGGAAAACCCTGAACTATATACAGCATTTGGATTTAAAGTTGTGCAGGAATATTTGATGACTATACCATATGATAAAAATATTAATAATAACGATTCACTACTTAAAAAGTTAGATTACTATAATATAGAGAATAGACAGTTAATACATGAAACTATTGATAGTAGCCAAAGACTTTCAAATAGTTTTTCAACTTTAAACTTCCATCCTTCATTTTATTTGAATATGTATGATTCGGAATGGAATGAGAAATTGTATTATTCAGAGAAACTAGATGCTCTAATCGTTTATGAAGTAGAAAATGAAAAGTTGAAATTATTTGGAGTATTTGCGCCAGTACTTCCGGTTTTAGATGAATTATGTGGAGAAATCAATGAAAGGTTTACGGAAATCGAATTTTATTTTTCTCCGGATCAATTAGGGGTTGAGGATGTACAGTTTACAGAAGTACAGTCTAGCAAGTATTTAATGGTTCGAAGTGATAAAGAGTTAGATTTTAAAGGTTATAAATTCCCAGTATTAGCGGAGTTTTAAATGTCTATATAAATGCTTTATTATGGAGGAGCTATGAATATATCGTATATACCAGAACATATTGAGCAACTCACTATAATGAATGTACCTGAATACTATAAAATTAATGATAATCATGCGTTTATTGTCCGTTCGAAAGCAGAAACTGATTTTTGGCTTAAAACACATTATGGTTTTGAAGTAATGAATGGTCATGTATTTTATAATGAGATGATGACAGACTTTCAAGCTGAAGTTCAGTTACGTATGAATCCAAATTCAAAATTCGATCAAGCAGGTCTTTTTGTTATGATTTCGGAGAACTGTTGGCTAAAAACATCTTTAGAATATATCCCTGAAGGGCCATCTCACTTAGGTGCTGTCGTAACGAATAATGGATATTCTGACTGGTCAACGCAAAATTATCCAACTGAAGCAGCTAAGCAACAACTTCGTTTTCGAATTATTCGAAAAAGCGGTGATTACACAATATATGTGAAAAAGGGCCATCAATGGGAACAAATAAGAATCGCTCATTTAATGGAGGATATAGGGAAGGAGCCTGTTAAAATAGGTTTTTACACGTGTAGTCCTTCTAAAAATAAGGGATTTGAGACTGAGTTTTTACATTTTACAATTGAAGAAATATAGATGAAAAACCGTATTCTTTTCATTAAGAATACGGTTTTTGTATTTATATAATATAAAGCACATTTATTGACTACAAAGTCATTAATACTTATCATTTAATAATGTTAAATATTAATTTACATAATATAATAGAAGTAATAAAGAAATTACAAAATATATAGCTTAAATAAGGAGGGATATGAATTATTCAGTGGTAATTTCATGGGAAAAGGAGATTATGTATGAAATCATTTCGTAAGTTATTACAGTATTTAAAACCATACATGTTCTTCGCTATTATTGGGCCGCTATTTATGGTACTTGAGGTTGCGATGGACTTAATTCAACCGACTATTATGCAACATATCATTGATGTTGGGATTGCAAATCGGGATTTAAATTATGTAATAAAAATGGGGCTTCTTATGATAGGAGCAGCAGCACTCGGTTTAGTTGGAGGGCTTGGGTGTATGATGTATTCTACAAAAGCAGCTGTTAATTTCGCTACAGACATACGAAAAGATGTGTTTGCGAAAATAGAAACATTTTCTAGTAATAATCGGGACTCATTTGGAACAGGTAAATTATTAACGATCGTGACAAATGATATCACTTCCATTCAATCGGCAATGACGATGACATTACGTGTTCTCGTTCGTGGTCCACTGTTATTTATCGGAAGTATAATTATTGTTTTTGTAACAGCGCGAGAGTTATTTCCAATATTACTTGTAGTTGTTCCGATTTTATTACTTGCGATTATTTTAATTGCAAGTAAAGCAAGTGGTACATTTAAAAAGGTGCAAGAGGCATTAGACAAAGTGAATACAAAGCTACAAGAAAATTTATCTGGTGTGCGTGTTATAAAAGCGTATGTAAGACAAAAATACGAAATCGCTCAATTTGGAAATATAAATACAAATTTAACGAAGATAAATATTCGAGCTGTGCAACTTATTTCTTTAATGATGCCAATCATTATGCTAGTTGTAAGTGGCGGGATTGTCGCAACATTATGGATTGGTGGAGAAAAAGTATTCGATGGAACGCTTCAAGTAGGAGCGATTTTGGCATTTATTAATTACTTGAATATCATTTTAATGTCACTTATGTCGATTAGCATGGTATTTATTCAAATTGCGCGAGCTTTTCCATCTGCGGATCGTGTACAGCAAGTGTTAAATACCGAGGTTGATATTATAAGCGAAGCGTATGCGATCGAACCTGAGAAAATTGAAGGAAATATCGAATTTAAAAATGTTAGTTATAGCTATACGAAAAATAATGAATACGTTTTAAAAGATATTTCGTTTAGCATACAAAAAGGTGAAAAAGTAGGGATTATTGGATCAACTGGAAGTGGTAAATCTACCTTAGCGAAACTGTTACCACGTCTATATGATGTGGATCATGGTGAAATATGTATAGATGGAATAGATGTTAAAAAATATGATTTGCAAAAACTCCGTGCTTCAATAGGGTTTGTACCTCAGAAGGCGTTGTTGTTCTCAGGCAGTATAGAAGAAAATTTACGTTATGGTAAAGAAGATGCAACACATGACGAGCTGGAAGTAGCAGCTGCATCAGCTTGTGCGACTGAGTTTATCAATAAGCTGGAAGAATCTTATCAATATAATTTAACACAAGGCGCGACAAATCTATCAGGTGGACAAAAACAACGTGTATCAATTGCAAGGGCACTTGTGAGAAAGCCACCGATTCTCATATTAGATGATTCTACATCAGCAGTTGATGCAAAATCAGAGGCTACTATTCAAATAGCTTTAAAAACAAAATATACAGGCACAACAACTTTATTAATTGCGTCTAAAATTTCTTCCATAATGGATGCGGATAAAATACTTGTATTAGATAATGGTGAATTAGTTGGCAATGGTACACATGAACAATTGTTAGAACAAAGTGAGGTTTATCAGGAAATTTATCTTTCCCAAGGTGGTAATTTAGATAAAGAAGGTGGGGAAGAACATGCGTAATTTTCAAGGACAATTTGCTAATAAAGGTGGACGAAACACCCCAAAGATGGGAAAAGCTAAAAATGCTCAAGGAACTGTAATGCGGGTATGGAACTATATGGGCTATCAAAAAGCTGCTCTTATGTTTGTTATATTTCTAGTCGTTGTTACTACATTACTTGGATTATTAGGTCCCTATTTTATGGGAGTCATTATAGATCAATATATTGTACCGAAAGATTTAAGTGGTACAGCAAGAATGTGTATGTTACTTATCGCGATTTATGGTGTAACTGTACTTTTAACATGGTTACAAACGTTTGTCATGATTAACGTTGCATTAAAAACAATTCAAAAAATACGACAAGATATTTTTGAGAAAATCCAAACGCTTTCTTTACGGTTCTTTGATGTGCGTTCTCAAGGTGATTTAATGAGCCGTGTGACAAATGATATAGATAATTTGAATCAAGCTTTGACACAAAGCGTTGTACAAATTATTTCATCAGCATTAACTTTTATAGGTGTAACGATTGCAATGTTCGCCTTAAATTGGATTTTAGCAATTGTAACTTTAATTACAGTACCTATTATGTTTTACGTTACAAAAAAACTAGTTGCATATAGTGGTAAAAACTTTGCGAAGCGTCAAAAAGATTTAGGTGAATTAAATGGATTTATTGAGGAAGCAATTACAGGTGCGGATGTTACAACGTTGTACGGAAAAGAAAAAGAAACTGTACAAAATTTCAATAAAATTAATGAACAGCTAAGAGTTTCAGCTACGAAGGCTGATACATTTTCAGCTTTTATTTTTCCAAGTATGAACTTTATTAATAATTTAGGTATGGGCCTTGTCATTGGGACTGGATCAGTTATGGTCTTAAACGGAATGACAACAGTAGGAGTTATTGCGGCTTTTATTAATTATTCTCGTCAATTCTCAAGACCGCTAAGTCAATTTGCGACTTTAATGAATACAATTCAAGCGGCAGTTGCTGGTGGAGAACGTGTTTTTGAAATTATGGATGAGGTACCAGAAATTCAAAATAAAAAAGACGCATTCGTTGTACAAAATTTACAAGGGCATGTTGCACTTGAGAATGTTTCATTTGGCTACGCAGAAAATAAAACGATTTTAAAAGAAGTGAGTCTTAAAGCGCAGCCAGGAGAGACAATTGCTTTAGTTGGTCCGACTGGATCAGGGAAAACAACAATCATTAATTTGTTAACTCGCTTTTACGATATACAGCAAGGACAAATTCATATTGATGGAAAAGATATAAAAGATTATGATATTAATTCTTTACGAAGTAAAATAGGAGTAGTTTTACAGGATACGTATTTATTTGCTGGTTCGATTATGGATAATATCCGTTATGGACGCTTAGATGCTACTGATGAAGAAGTTATCACTGCAGCTAAGGCAGCATCTGCACATTCTTTTATTAAGCATTTGCCAAATCAATATGAAACAGAAATTGCTTCAGAAGGATCGAATTTAAGTCAAGGGCAAAAACAACTTCTAGCGATTGCACGAGCAATTTTAGCAGATGCAGATATATTAATTCTCGATGAAGCGACATCAAATATTGATACAAGAACAGAATTACAAATACAAGCAGGACTAAATAATTTAATGAGAGGTCGCACAAGTTTTGTGATCGCTCATCGACTTAAAACAATTGAAAAAGCAGATCAAATTCTTGTTATAAAAGATGGAAATATTTTAGAAAGAGGGAATCATGAATCTCTCATGGAAGATAGAGGGTTTTATTTTGATTTGTATACGAGTCAGTTTAAAATATAGTAAAAGCATTGATATGTTGCGGTTTCTCTTGAGAGGAGAAACCGCATTTTTTATATTTACAAATATTACTATCCAAATGGTCTTTCACTACATATTTTAACAGCATCCACCTGCATTCCAGGCAAAACATGTGAATAGCGATTTAATGTTATGAACATATCTTTATAACTGAAGTGTTCACTTACAGTCTTTGGATGTATACCTTGTTTCAAAAGTAGCGTGGCATGTGTATAATAACGTAAATCATAAAATCGAACTTTAAAAATCGGAGTTTAAATAAAAAGAGCGCTGTTAAAAGCGCTCTGAGACAAACCATACATTTAGAGAGGAATCAAGATAATATATGGATATTGTGTGAGAATGTTGTAGGTTTTAATTAAAAATAAAGCACACATATAAGTGTGCTTTTATGAACGCTTTAGATTTGTATGACTATATAGTCATACAATAAAATATGCTTGTTTAATATAAATGTGTGTCAAATCTATAAAAAGATATTGTGTATAAGGAACAATAAATGTTAATTAGCTAAGTCTTTTGTTTTTATCCTGCTATTTGCCGGACAGTAAGACCCCCACCTTAAAATTCAGCGGAAGCAAAGAAGTTAGGTGAGGGCTGATTAAAGTTTCACTTTATGAACGAATTTGCACAACTGTTAACGCTGCAGAACGAATATCTACTGTACCTATTACTTCAACGGGGACAATTTGAATTAAATCACCAGGGTTTAAGTTAATTAGAATGACCCCACTTGATACATCGACTTCACCAGTTCCAATAATATTAGAACGGACTGCGGATCCGGATCCTGCAATAATATTAGTCGATGAATTTAATGTCAAGAAAAAGCGAGCTGCTTCCGGGGCTAATGGAACGTTATCAAGGCTAATCGTTAATGTATAGCTAATTTGATAAATACCAGCTACCTGAATTTTAATACCAGTTCCAGTACTAATTGTATCATTAATTACAGGGACAGTAATGTTAGGATTTGGGCCTGTACTAGGTAATAGTAGTGGTGTAAATAATGTTGCAAATTGAGGTGAAGTAGCATTGAAGGCAAAACCTAGGGCAGGTAGTGAACTAGGTGCTTGTGCTTCACAATTAAAATTAGCGAATTTACAAATGGATGAGCGCATATTTTCACTCCTTTCTTGTATTTAGATTTCGTGAGTATTAACTTCACATTTTGGACAAGCATAATACAATATATGAAAATTTATAGTAGATAGTGCACAAGCATTACTATTACGGATAAAGCTATGAATAATAATAAATACTATATGGAAAAAGCAGTTAGCTAATTTAACTAACTGCTTAGTCGGTTCTCCAAGAGCAAATAGGCGAAAAATTATTGCGCTATATAAAAGATCGCTATAGATAAGTGCTCTTTTTGAGAGTGAGTATAAAATTCTATCATTCTATCTAGTATGTGCACTGTATTATGTAGTTGCTACTAAAATTGATGTGAATTTTTAAAATTAGAGGTTTCTTTCAATGAAACCTCTAAAAAGAAAACTAAATTTACGTTATAGTAAATTCAATTGCGATAGGAGTGCCTCCATCTAGGACTGCTCCTCCTACAATAGTAGCAGCTGTAGTAGTTACACCAGTAATAGTATCACCTGTTTGAATAACACCATTAATATAAAGTGTTAAAAAGGCATAAGAAGCAGGGAATGTTGTTACAGCACCAGTGTCATCAGTGAAGTCTGTGTTAGCAAAAGTTAAATCTGCACCAGCAGCAGTTCCTGTTGCGGCTGTACTTACAAATCGTCTTCCAGCTATAAAAGGTTTAACGATAGGCATTTATGTTCACCCCTTTTTGAAAATTAACTCGGACAAGTGTTTTGAAAGTTTTGTCCTGTATCGTATAATATGCTGTGCTTCTACTAAGAGATACGGCTTGTATACTAGTAAATAAGTATAATTATTATGCGTTTTATAAGTTAGGTTCTTATAAGTAATTAAGTGGTTAAGGTTGGATTTTGTATATGGTATGTTTATGTAAAAAAAAGAGAGCGCTTTTAGAAAGAGCTCTTAATCAAATTATTATCTTAGTGTTGGAGGGAGACTGGCGGCCTCAGTGACAGATGGTAAAAATAATTTCCGTGGTATTGTAATAAATTCAAGCGCAATTTGCTTTGGATAAAAAAGTATTTGAGTTAAATCTAGAGCATGTATTAATAGTATCATGAAGCTTGTAAGAATGATAAAACTACCCCAAAAGAAACTTTTTGAAGTGTTGCGAAAATCTTTTATTAAAGAAAAGAATGAAAAAAATGCGGTAACAATGAGAATGAAAAATTTATACTTATCAGCCATTGTAATCCTCCTAAAGCACAGTAATTTATATTATACCGTATTTTTCAATATTATTATAAAAAGATTTTAAAGTGAATAATAAAAAAATAAAGCCATAACTTAAAACATTAGTTTAGGTTCTATTGTTTGAATTCTTTGTTTTAGAAGGTATATAATCTGAATTTGAAAATTTTCCAAATGAATTACCATTTTTTATTTCTGATCCAACATCAAGTGCTTAATGAAATGGTATGAAAGATTATAGGCTAGTGATACGAGATTAAATAAGAGGAATTTGCGTGCTGCAAGAGTTCTAGCTCAGATTTCTACTAGAGAAAAGTATTTAGTTGGAGTTGGTATGTTAATAAAAAACGGATAGATGTCGAAACTAAATATTCATGACATTAAGGACAAAGATCAGGAAATATAATTTGGTATTCTGGGAATAACCGGAGATCCGTAGTTAAGGTTGCATAGTATTTGTATTTTTTTTCTAATTTTTCAATTGTTGTTAAGTGATGAGAACCTAATCCACGTCGTACACTATGTTGAGAAAGAGTCGGCCCAATTTGTAATTTTCGTTTTTTCATTGAATCGTTCCATGGACTGTAAAAAAATTTAAAAATAAAAGCAGGTTCCATGTAAATGCTATAAGGATAATGCGAACCATGTCTCCCGACTCTATAGTTCCCGTGCGAATTATTGTGAATTAATCTACCGTTAAGATATAGTTGATTTGGATTAGGTTGAATTATTATGCCGTGATAACGTTGTTTAACAAGCGGAGAACTATATCTTGGATTAGTGTAGCCATAAGTCGGTTCATCAATCATCATAATCATTCTTATTGAAAACATATTGCCGCCCATAGTGCTAAGTGATTTAAAAAATTGTTCTTTATTATAACAGCACAGGAATTCTGTCGTATTCAATACCATTTTCCATCCTGGAATTTCTCTTTCAATTTCCATAACTTCTTGATCAACTAAATAAGCATCAAATTCGAGTGATTTTGAGTTTCGTATTTCCCAATTAGGAGCGAATGTTTTACAGATTTCAACTGAACGATCAGTGGATCCACGATTAATAAGAATGCCATGATCAAATAGCTTTGTATGGTGCATTAACCACCATGGAAGTAAATATTCTTCATTGTAAAAATGAGAAATTAAAGTAGTCTTAATCAAAATCACCTCCGTATTTAACCTGCTTCTTATTTAATATGATATGGAAGGAAACCTATTGTTAGAAGGTTTCCTCTTAAAAGTTTTAAACCACATAGGGTATGTGGATGGATTAGTATATAAAGTAGTCTGATTGATAAAGAGTGGTATTAAAAAGTACAAAATCTAAAATGAGCATCGAATTAGTGTATAACGATTGAAACGGCACTGAAAACTAATAAAACAGCCATAATCATGTTGAATAATTGGTTATGTTTTACTAATAATTTTTGGAATATTGAACCAAATAAACTCCAACTAAATGTACTCAGTAAACCGACTATACCTAGAAATAATGAGAAAAGCAGAAAACTTGAATATGAATTGTAGTAGGGGAGTATAAAAGTAGAGACTACTGTGAGTCCGAATAATATTCCTTTTGGATTAACAAATTGAATGAAAATACCCACTGTAAATAAGTTTTTATTATTTTTTTCATTGTGATCTGCACCGCCTTTACTAGTAATTATTTTAAAGGCTAAATATAGCATATACGCGACACCTAAAATTTTTAAAGGAAATTCAATTAAAGGGATAATATTAATTAATACAATATTAAAAAAACTACATAAAGAAGTGAGGATGAAAAAACCAAAAGCTACTCCGAAGCAAAAGTTTATGCTTCTCTTTAATCCATGTTGATTTGCGTATGTCATAGCTAAGAAATTGTTGGGACCAGGTGTGAAGCTACTTATAAATACAAATAACAAAAAAGAAAATATAGGCATTTCAAAACCCCCTATTTTTTGTGTGTTATAATGACCAAAAAGAACAATATAACGTGTGCTTTTTATTATACATAACGGTCGTTATATTGTATACAGTGTAGGAGTGTTTTTTATGGAAGAAATTCAACTTATTCTGGCAAAAAATTTAAAATCAATACGTGAAAAAGAAAAATTAAGTTTAGAAAAGGTCTCTCAATTAACAGGTGTAAGTAAAACAATGATTGGACAGATAGAAAGAGGAGATTCAAGCCCGACACTAACAACAATATGGAAAATTGCTAATGGTTTGAAAGTATCATTTACCTCTTTAATTAATAATCCACAGCCTGATACGAAAGTAGTTTTACGAAATGATGTTCAAGTATTGTCTGAAGACAATGGGAGATATAAGGTGTATCCCTCATTTCCTTTCCAAGATGATAGGAATTTTGAAATCTATATGGTTGAAATTGATACAGAAGGGAAATTAAGTTCAGAAGCGCATAAAGAAGGAACAGAAGAGTTTATAACGGTATTTGAAGGGAAATTGACAATTGACATAAATGATTGTCAATATACGTTAAATAATGGAGACTCAATTCGCTTTAAGGCGGATAGACCGCATACTTATACTAATTCAGGAAGAACATTAACTCGGTTAAGTATGACTATTTATTATCCAGCTTTATAAGCTGGCAATAATATAAAGAGTAAAAGTAAATATGTATTGTTAAAACCATCTATAAGAGATGGTTTTATTTTTTGAATATAAAAAAAGACACTCAATTGAGTGTCAATATAGTATTGCTCTCGCGTATAGGATTGGAGATGTTCCTCAAATACATATTGAGATGGTCTGTAAAGAAGAAACAATCTTCATCTTTAATGTAACATCGACATGGGTGAAGTGTAAATTGATAATATATATACGGAAAATTTAGTATAGATGTTTTCTACTATGGATATAGTAAAATTTATTTTTATTACTTAATCACTATCGTAATATTTATCAATTGAGTATTTAGATTGTTTATTATAAAAAGAATGAATCATTTTTTTAATCAATTCGTATAATTGTAAGAGAGGCACCTGTTGATCCGCCTCCAACTAAATTCACGACGGATAATATACCAAATAATTGTAGTGAGATTGTATTACCAGCATTTAAATTAGTAATTAAGTTATTACTATAATTTGAAGTGGATAAAGTGGGAGAAAAAATAGAGCCAGGAATTGGCGTAGAAGCGTTTAATAGTAGTCTAGTTCCAGCAAGTAGAGCGGTTGTCGTATTAACTTGATAGGTTAAATGATATCTTCCAGTTACAGGAATTGTAAATACGTCATTTGAAGCGTTAACTGTAAAATTACCAAGACTTTGGTTATTTGCAAGTGGAATGTTTGTTCCTCCTAATACGACTGAAACAGAACCACCTGATGTATTATTAGCGAACATAGAGTTTGTTGTAACGATTGAACCAGTACTCCCGGTAGGTCCAGTACTCCCGGTAGGTCCAGTACTTCCGGTAGGCCCAGTACT
>NZ_JALNUG010000048.1:0-1439 GCF_026540675.1 Bacillus sp. GC_Bacil_1 | reverse complement strand
CTCCACAGCCTGTTTTTGTGTCTGAACCTCTTTTTATGTGTCAACACTGATAAAAAAGAGGAAAAGGAGAGAGTTTTTATGATGGGTGCTTTAAAAAATCATCGTGATGAACGTGTATCTGTTTCTGTAGAAGAGTTGGTTCCACAAGATCATTTCCTTCGTGCGATTGAAGCGACAATTAGTTTTGATTTTATTGAAGAGAAATTACGCCCTTATTACTGTGAAAACAATGGACGTCCGTCAATCCATCCTATCGTTTTATTTAAAATGATGTTTATTGGATATTTTTACGGTATTCGTTCGGAGCGTCAATTGGAAAAAGAGATTAAAACGAATATCGCCTACCGTTGGTTTTTAGGATTTTCTCTATCAGATACTATTCCAGATCATTCTACAATCAGTTGGAATCGCCGTACCCGCTTTATTCATACAAATATTTTCGAAGAAATTTTTGATGAGATCGTGAGGCAAGCGACAGAGCACCAGATGGTGGGAGGACGTGCGCTAATGACAGATTCTACGCACATTAAGGCCAATGCCAATAAAAATAAATTTGTACATAAATATAAAAAAGAAAAAGCAAAGTTTTATATAGATGAGCTAGAAGCTGCGGTAATCGAAGATCGTAAGGTACATGGAAAAAAGAATTAAAACCTAGAGAGGAAAGTGATACCCCTACCAAAAAAACTCGTATAAGTACAACGGATCCAGATAGTGGATTTTTAATGAGAGATGGAAAACCGAACGGTTTTCATTTCTTAGACCATCGTACGACTGATGCGAAGTACAATATTATTACAGATACCTATGTAACGGCTGGAAATATGGCAGATTCCGAGCCATATTTAGCACGCCTCCAAGCTCAAATTGATAAATTCGGGTTCAAAGTAGAAGCTGTAGCTCTTGATGCAGGCTATTTTACGAGCTATATCTGTAAGAAATTATCGGAGAGAAATATATTTATGGTGATGGGGTATCGCCGATTTGGAAAAAGAAATAAAGAAGTACCAAAAAGCCAATTTAAATATGTAGAAGAAATGAATGCATTCGCTTGTCCGATGGGGTGTATTTTAGAGTATGCGACAACGGATCGTGAAGGATATCGTCAATATAAATCGAAGCCAGAAGACTGCGCTGTTTGTCCGCTACGTGAGGTATGTTTTTCAAAGAAACAAAAACAAAAAGTTATCACTCATCATATATGGGAGAAATATAAGGATATCGCTAGAAAAAACAAACTAACAGTTACAGGGAAAAAGTTGTACAAAGTACGCTGTTCAACTATAGAGCGAAGCTTTGCAGACGCCAAAGAACTACATGGCTATCGATATGCTCGATTTCGAGGGCTGAAGTCTGTCCAAATACAGGCTTATCTCACCGCAGCTTGTCAAAACATGAAAAAAATAGCCCTCCATCTGACCAAAAAAGGTCTGGTGGAG
>NZ_JALNUG010000047.1:0-1884 GCF_026540675.1 Bacillus sp. GC_Bacil_1 | reverse complement strand
GTTCAGAATGGGAGGGGGATGGAGCTTCTGACGTAGAGGCGCTTTTTGCCTCGCAGAAAGAAGTGAAGCCACCGACCATTCTAGCTGCTGAAGCTGGATTAAGTAAAAAGCGTAAGCGGCTCGTTCAGAAAGGTTAAAATGGTCGATCTTTTTAACTATCGGAGCCGGAACTAAATTAAATAAGAAGCGAAGACAAATTTTCTTGTCTTCGCTTCTTGTATTTGTGTTCCAACGTATTGATTAAAACTAGATAAAAGGGTTACAATAGTGAATATTACCCTACTTGAACTTATTGCCTTTCATTATTAATTATTTGCCTTCCGTATTTTTTCCCTTTACCCATGAAAAAAGAGAATAACGTTAAAGTGTGGTGTCTGAATGAATTTGTCAATTGCAGCATTAGAAAACATGAAATTAAAAGAGTTATACGAGCTTGCGAAAGAATTTAAGATTTCGTATTATAGCAAGTTAACGAAAAAAGAGTTAATCTTTTCTATTTTGAAAGCTCGAGCAGAAAAAGAAGGTTTCTTTTTCATGGAAGGCGTATTAGAAATTATTCAATCAGAAGGATTTGGATTCCTACGTCCTATCAACTATTCTCCAAGCTCAGAAGATATTTATATCTCAGCTTCGCAAATTCGTCGTTTCGATTTACGTAATGGAGACAAAGTTTCTGGTAAAGTACGACCTCCGAAAGAAAATGAACGCTATTTTGGGTTATTACAAGTTGAAGCTGTAAACGGAGATGATCCAGATTCAGCAAAAGAGCGTGTGCATTTCCCTGCATTAACACCATTATACCCAGATCGCCAAATGAAATTGGAAACGGAACCGAAAAAGTTACCGACACGTATCATGGATTTAATCGCACCAGTTGGATTTGGACAACGTGGTTTAATTGTTGCGCCTCCAAAGGCTGGTAAAACAAGTCTATTAAAAGAAATTGCACACAGTGTTACAACAAATCATCCAGAAGCAGAATTAATTGTGCTTTTAATTGATGAGCGTCCAGAGGAAGTAACAGACATTGAACGTTCTGTTAAGGGCGACGTTGTAAGTTCTACTTTTGATGAAGTACCAGAAAATCATATTAAAGTAGCTGAACTTGTGTTAGAACGTGCAATGCGTCTTGTAGAGCACAAAAAAGATGTTATCATTTTAATGGATAGTATTACCCGTTTAGCGCGAGCTTACAACCTCGTTATTCCGCCAAGTGGTAGAACATTATCGGGTGGTATCGACCCAGCGGCTTTCCATAGACCGAAGCGTTTCTTTGGAGCGGCACGTAATATTGAAGAAGGCGGTAGCTTAACGATTTTAGCAACAGCCCTTGTTGATACAGGATCTCGTATGGACGATGTTATTTACGAGGAATTTAAAGGAACTGGAAATATGGAACTTCACTTAGATCGTTCGTTAGCTGAACGTCGTATCTTCCCAGCGATTGATATTCGTCGTTCTGGTACACGTAAAGAAGATCTATTAATTCCAAAAGAGCATTTAGACAAGTTATGGGGTATTCGTAAAACAATGCGTGATACACCAGACTTTGTTGAAAGTTTCTTACGTAAGCTTCGTCAAACGAAGACAAACGAAGAATTTTTACAAAACATTGTTGCAGACTCGAAAAGATATGTAACAACTAAGTAAAGGGAAAAGATTGGGACTCGCTTATTTTATAGTAAGCGAGTTTTTTATGCCTTTTAGGTGATATTAAAGAGAGAAATAAGTGGGAGAACCTTAGCTGGTCAGAGCTGAGCGAGCCCCCGCCACTTTTAAGTTAATATCCAGCTCCAGCGGCTAGAATGGTAGGTGGCTTCGCGTCTTCCTACGAGGTAAAAAGCACCTCTACGTCAGAAGCTCCATCCCCCTCCCATTCTGAAC
>NZ_JALNUG010000046.1:0-2192 GCF_026540675.1 Bacillus sp. GC_Bacil_1 | reverse complement strand
CGACATTAATGTCATCGGCGACTTGTCCTATATTACACCTCTATATAATAATAGTCAATATTAATCTTTCATTTTTTAAAAAAAGATGAAAAAGACTCTCATACCCCCTCTTTATTCCTCATACATATCAGTAAAATAACTGAAAGGAGTGTAGAACTTGTTCGATCCTTCTTTATTAAACACCATAAGCGCCCATTCAAGAAGCCCACACTATCATAGGAAGTTTCCCATCATTCTATTTTGGAGTCAAAAAAGCGGTTGCACTTCTCTTGCCAATTGGTTCTTTTACCAGATTGATTTATTGCAAACAGCTCTAAGTTATAGTCCTTTCATTCATAATTATGAATATGATATATACAAAAGTACACCTGCTTATAGTGTACGACTAGGAGTAGCGTTGCGAGAAAAACAAAAAGAAACGTTTAAACTTGTTCGTAACCCTTATAGGAGAGCAGTCAGTTCTTTCGTATCCTTAATTGGACCTCCTTATATGGAAAATCCCGAATGGAAACCCATCCGAAAGTTTTTATATCAAGATGAAAATTCCCCCAAAGGGATCTCATTTAAACAATTTCTATACTATCTATTTATGAAAGGGGCTCACGCAAGTGATATTAACCCACATTTCACACAACAATATATAGCTGGTGAAGAAGAATATGTCACCAATTATATATACTTAGAAAACTTTGATCAGGAAATGAAAGAATTAGAAAAGCGTTTCGAATTAAAAAACGCACCAATAAATGAGTTCTCAACATCATGGCATCATCAAACTCCCGCCATGATTTATAAAGGGAATTTTAGCGAAGGCGATATTACTGATCCTTTATTTCCCCGTCATCCAACTTTTGAAAGCTTTTATGATACTGAATGTATACAACTTGTTCAAACAATATTTCAAAATGATTTCGACACATATAAATACAGCAAAGAATATCCATACTAATTTTAGTTTATTATCTTTGCTAAATAAAAAAGATACCTCATATATAAGGTATCTTTTTTACATGTCAATTATATAAATCATACTGTTTAACAGTCTCTATTCTTCACCTTATTACCTTTTAATAGATTACATAACTTTTGCTTATCCGCCCATCCTACTCCGATTAAAACTAAACTTGCTCCCATTATTACTCTCCATGTCAGAGATTCATTTAATAGAATAATTGAAGTAACAATACTTATTAATGGTAATGCATTTAAGTATAATCCGCTTACTGATGCTGAAACTCTCTCTAGCGCTTTATTCCAAAACCAATACGCTAAAATTGTTGCTCCAATAACAAGGTATATTACACTAAGTCCCGTTTTCCAAGTTTCAATCTTTGGTAAACCGTAATAAAGAATTTCTACCAGTGCAAATGGTAATAGAATAACAGCTCCAATAATTAAAGTTAATGTTGTAAAAACCTCGTTTGATAAATACTGTTCTTGTTTTGGTCGTTTTAGCAAAACCGTGTAGAAAGCAAATAGAAAAGTACTTAATAATATCAGTATATCTCCTATTAAAGACACTTCTTGATCAGCACTTTTAGATGGAATCGTAATAAAGAGTACTCCTATAGCACCCAATATAATTCCTATCCAATAATTCAATCGAATTTTCTCTTTCAAGAAGATTGCTGAAAAAAGAATTGTAACTAATGGTAATGCAGCATCTATGATACTAACATGTAATCCACTTGTTAAAGAAATACCGTACGATGTGAACATAAAATACCCAGCTACACCGGTAAAAGCTAACAAACTCATTCTTTTCCATGGAACTTTTTTATGTACAACTGATTTTTGTAGTTGCTTAAATGAAAATAGCATACAAATTCCACCTGCAAAGAAAAGACGAATAAACAACAAAGTAAACGGCTGAATAGATTCTAACGCCCATTTTGTTGGCGCAATAGCTGTCCCCCATAATATAACAGCCACTAATAACATGCATATTTCTTTCATAATCCCCCACACCCATCAAAAATATATGTTAACTACCTTAATTATAGATTTTTTCTTATGTAAAATCCTTTAAAAACACAAAAGGTTATGCAAAAAGAGCTAGATTGCTACTTTTTGCATAACCTTTTTATATAAGATCACAAACATTCTTTTATATCTCGACTATACCCTTATAAAAGGTAATTCTTACCTTTATATTTTAAGTAATAAAAATAAACACAAAAAAACCTAAGTCG
>NZ_JALNUG010000045.1:0-2442 GCF_026540675.1 Bacillus sp. GC_Bacil_1 | reverse complement strand
TGACGTTAATGTCATCGGCGACTTGTTCTATATTACACCTCTAAAGTATAATCGTCAATACGTTTTTAAAAAAACTTTATATTTTATAGATTTCATTTACGTATTTCTTCTATAGTTATATACAAGCACCCTACAGAACAATCTATGGGGTGCTCTTCTACCATAAAAACTATTGTTCTTTCGACGGCACCGAACAACTTCCATCAGTACAAGAAAGATCGCTTCCACCATCTGCTGAAAGTTCCTGTAACTTCGGTGCAGGATTCTCTTCTTCCCACACTTGCTGAAGTGCACCAACAAAAGTTTCAAGTGGTTGTGCACCTGAAATAGCATACTTTTGATTAATAATAAAATAAGGCACTCCCGAAATTTGATATTGCTGAGCAATCGCTTCATCAATTCTAACATCATTTGCGTACGCATTTTTATCATTAATAACATTTAAAGCTTCTTGCTTATCTAAACCTGAGGCTTCAGCGATAATAGCAAGTGTATCCACATCACTTAAATTTTTCGATTCAGTGAAATATGCAAAAAGTAGATTCTCCGTAATCTCCTTTTCTTTTCCATGATTCTTTGCAAACTTCGCAAGACGATGCGCATCAAACGTATTCGTCGGCTTCATCTCATCAAAATTAAAACTTAAACCCATACTAGCTGCATGATTTCCTAGCTGTACGTTATTACGCTTAGCTTCTTCAATACTAATCCCATACTTTGATGCAAGCACTTCATTAATACTTGTTCCAGAGTAAACGGGAGTATTCGGATCCAACTCAAAACTTTTAAACTCAACTTCAACATCCTTCTTATGTGGAAATTGCTCTAAAGCCATCTCTAATCTACGTTTCCCAATATAGCAAAATGGGCATACAAAATCCGACCAAACCTCAATTTTCATATAAACACCTCATTAACATTTAGTTTTCAATCATTGTAGCACTGAGATTAAGGAATTCAAAAGTTTTTGCTCTATCTCCTTCATATAGTACATACAAAAATACACTTATAGCAGACTACCTAATTAACAAAAAAACGATAATCAAAAGGATTAACTATTGTCCCTCCGATTATCGTCTATATAAATGCAACAACTTTAATTATGCCGGAATATACTTCCCTACGAACTTCCATACGGTATTCCAATATTTATTCGAATCTACTTTCTCCGCTTCTCCATGCCCAGCACCTGGAACAATTAATTTCTCTTTTTCTACTTTTGCAGCATTATATACTTCATCTAACATTTCAAAAGGAACGAATGTATCAGCATCCCCATGAATGAATAGCATAGGTGTTTTACTTTTCGCCACTTGTTTTACAGCTGAAGCTTCTTCTAAATCATATCCAGCTCTTAATTTTGTAACTGTATTTGCCGCATTCATAACAGGAAACTTCGGCAAGTGGAATAAATCTTTTAGCTGATAAGTAAATTCATCAATAACGGTTGAGTATCCACAATCTTCAATAATAACTTTAACATTAGAAGGTAAATCTTCTCCTGAAGTCATCATTACAGTTGCCCCGCCCATTGAAACACCAAATAGAGCTATTTCAGCATTAGGATCTTTCTTTAAGATTTGTTGAATCCAAATCAAAACATCTTTACGATCATGCCAGCCCATACCAACATAATCCCCTTCACTATTTCCGTGCCCACGAAGGTCTGGTGCTATGACATTATAGCCTTGTTCATAAAAGTTACGAATATATTTCGTCATTTCTGATGCTCTACCATTGTATCCATGAACCACAATTGCCCATTTATGACTAGATGATTCATTCATATATTCATAGCCTTTTAAATTCAATTTATCGAAAGAACGTATAGTTAATGTGTTAGGTTTATACTTCGATACGAAGTTCGCATTCTTTTCTTCATTTGTAGCCAATACATCTCCCGATGCATTTACCGTTTCTACTAAATGAGGATTATCTTGCAAAAATTCTTTTTCTTGTTTCGCATTCAACGCGTAGTTATAAAAATAATTCCCAACTAACATATACACGATTGCTAGAAGGACTAAGACTACTATAGTAATTACACCTATCTTTTTCATATTATCTCCTTTTCTAACTTAAATCTTCTTATATTAAAGTACATCAAAAAACAACTGTACTATTTTAACACATGGATAGATCCTATCTTTAAGAAATAAAATAGAAAATCTTAAATTACATATCAAAAATCATGAAAGAAATTGAATAAAATTTATATAGATATGTAATTAGCCTTGAAAAAAGTTACAAAACACAAAAAAGACGAGTCATTCTGACTCGTCTTAAAATTGCTTGGCGACGTCCTACTCTCACAGGGACAAGGTCCCAACTACCATCGGCGCTAGAGAGCTTAACTTCCGTGTTCGGTATGGGAACGGGTGTGACCTCTCTGCCATTATCACCAAACTATGAAGGCATATTCCTTCAAAACTAGATAACATT
>NZ_JALNUG010000044.1:0-2986 GCF_026540675.1 Bacillus sp. GC_Bacil_1 | reverse complement strand
CATATTATATGGTTAAGTCCTCGATCTATTAGTATTCGTCAGCTCCACATGTCACCATGCTTCCACCTCGAACCTATCAACCTGATCATCTTTCAGGGATCTTACTAGCTTACGCTATGGGAAATCTCATCTTGAGGGGGGCTTCATGCTTAGATGCTTTCAGCACTTATCCCTTCCGCACATAGCTACCCAGCTATGCCCTTGGCAGAACAACTGGTACACCAGCGGTGCGTCCATCCCGGTCCTCTCGTACTAAGGACAGCTCCTCTCAAATTTCCTACGCCCACGACGGATAGGGACCGAACTGTCTCACGACGTTCTGAACCCAGCTCGCGTACCGCTTTAATGGGCGAACAGCCCAACCCTTGGGACCGACTACAGCCCCAGGATGCGATGAGCCGACATCGAGGTGCCAAACCTCCCCGTCGATGTGGACTCTTGGGGGAGATAAGCCTGTTATCCCCGGGGTAGCTTTTATCCGTTGAGCGATGGCCCTTCCATGCGGAACCACCGGATCACTAAGCCCGACTTTCGTCCCTGCTCGACTTGTAGGTCTCGCAGTCAAGCTCCCTTATGCCTTTGCACTCTACGAATGATTTCCAACCATTCTGAGGGAACCTTTGGGCGCCTCCGTTACACTTTAGGAGGCGACCGCCCCAGTCAAACTGCCCACCTGACACTGTCTCCCGGGTCGATAAGACCCGTAGGTTAGAATTTCAATACAGTCAGGGCGGTATCCCACCAGCGCCTCCACCGAAGCTAGCGCTCCGGTTTCAATGGCTCCCGCCTATCCTGTACAAACTGTACCAAAATTCAATATCAGGCTACAGTAAAGCTCCACGGGGTCTTTCCGTCCTGTCGCGGGTAACCTGCATCTTCACAGGTACTATAATTTCACCGAGTCTCTGGTTGAGACAGTGCCCAAATCGTTACACCTTTCGTGCGGGTCGGAACTTACCCGACAAGGAATTTCGCTACCTTAGGACCGTTATAGTTACGGCCGCCGTTTACTGGGGCTTCAGTTCAGAGCTTCGCTTACGCTAACCCCTCTCCTTAACCTTCCAGCACCGGGCAGGTGTCACCCCCTATACTTCGCCTTACGGCTTCGCAGAGAGCTGTGTTTTTGCTAAACAGTCGCTTGGGCCTATTCACTGCGGCTTTCCGTTAAGAAAGCACCCCTTCTCCCGAAGTTACGGGGTCATTTTGCCGAGTTCCTTAACCAGAGTTCTCTCGCACACCTTAGGATTCTCTCCTCGCCTACCTGTGTCGGTTTGCGGTACAGGCACCTTTTATCTCGCTAGAAGCTTTTCTTGGCAGCGGGGAATCAAAGACTTCGCTCCATAAGGAGCTTCCCCATCACAGCTCAGCCTTCACGATAAGCGGATTTGCCTACTTATCAGCCTAACTGCTTGGACGTGCACAACCAATCGCACGCTTCTTCTATCCTTCTGCGTCCCTCCATTGCTCAAACGATAAAGAGGTGGTACAGGAATATCAACCTGTTGTCCATCGCCTACGCCTGTCGGCCTCGGCTTAGGTCCTGACTAACCCTGAGCGGACGAGCCTTCCTCAGGAAACCTTAGGCATTCGGTGGACGGGATTCTCACCCGTCTTTCGCTACTCATACCGGCATTCTCACTTCTAAGCGCTCCACCAGTCCTTCCGGTCTGACTTCACTGCACTTAGAACGCTCCCCTACCACTGATACCATTGGTATCAATTCGCAGCTTCGGTGGTGTATTTAGCCCCGGTACATTTTCGGCGCAGAGTCACTCGACTAGTGAGCTATTACGCACTCTTTAAATGGTGGCTGCTTCTAAGCCAACATCCTAGTTGTCTAAGCAACTCCACATCCTTTTCCACTTAATACACACTTTGGGACCTTAGCTGGCGATCTGGGCTGTTTCCCTCTTGACTACGGATCTTATCACTCGCAGTCTGACTCCTAAGGATAAGTCATTGGCATTCGGAGTTTGACTGAATTCGGTAATCCGATGAGGACCCCTAGTTCAATCAGTGCTCTACCTCCAAGACTCTTACACTTAAGGCTAGCCCTAAAGCTATTTCGGGGAGAACCAGCTATCTCCAGGTTCGATTGGAATTTCTCCGCTACCCACACCTCATCCCCGCACTTTTCAACGTGCGTGGGTTCGGGCCTCCATTCAGTGTTACCTGAACTTCACCCTGGACATGGGTAGATCACCTGGTTTCGGGTCTACGACCACGTACTAAACGCCCTATTCAGACTCGCTTTCGCTGCGGCTCCGCCTCTTCAGCTTAACCTTGCACGGGATCGTAACTCGCCGGTTCATTCTACAAAAGGCACGCCATCACCCATTAACGGGCTCTGACTATTTGTAGGCACACGGTTTCAGGATCTCTTTCACTCCCCTTCCGGGGTGCTTTTCACCTTTCCCTCACGGTACTGGTTCACTATCGATCACTAGGGAGTATTTAGCCTTGGGAGATGGTCCTCCCAGATTCCGACGGAATTTCACGTGTTCCGCCGTACTCAGGATACATTCAAGAGAGAACGAAGTTTCGACTACGGGGTTGTTACCCTCTACGACGGACCTTTCCAGGTCGCTTCGTCTACCTCGTTCCTTTGTAACTCCGTATAGAATGTCCTACAACCCCAAGAGGCAAGCCTCTTGGTTTGGGCTATGTTCCGTTTCGCTCGCCGCTACTCAGGAAATCGCATTTGCTTTCTCTTCCTCCAGGTACTTAGATGTTTCAGTTCCCTGGGTCTGTCTTCCATACCCTATGTATTCAGGTAAGGATACCATACCATTACGTATAGTGGGTTTCCCCATTCGGAAATCTTCGGATCAAAGCTTACTTACAGCTCCCCGAAGCATATCGGCGTTAGTCCCGTCCTTCATCGACTCCTAGTGTCAAGGCATCCACCGTGCGCCCTTTCTAACTTAACCAAACTAAAAATTAAAAAATATGAGCTACACTGTTATCTAGTTTTCAAAGAACATAC
>NZ_JALNUG010000043.1:0-4708 GCF_026540675.1 Bacillus sp. GC_Bacil_1 | reverse complement strand
TTGGGGGGAATCATGCTAAGCATGATTAAAGCGGTATTTGCAGACACGAAACGAAGTGAGTGGCTAGCAAATACGTCGCTTGCCAAGTGTTTGAGGTTACGCTATGCTAGAGATATCAATATATCTAAGTATAGCGATTAATATAGAGCCAAAGGCAAAATATTAATCCTCAAATACGGGGTTGGAGGGTTTTAAAATGAACGAGAAGCGTGATGAAGTAAATAGCAATTCTCCGGTGGAAAAGAAAACACCAAGGAGAAGAGATAGCATACAAATTAGCTTTCGAGTGAATGAACACGATTACGAAAAATTGAAAGAGTCAGCTGACAATTTGAGTATGAGTGTGACGGCTTTCGCAAAAATGAAGGTACAAAATGCACGCATTTTGAAACCGAAATTTGATAAAGAAAGCAGTCTAAAAATTATTAAAGAACTGAATGCGATTGGGAACAACGTGAACCAAATCGCAAGATATTGCAATATGAGACAATCTAGTCGACTTAGTGGAGCGACTTTAGAGGGTATGATTGAAAAGAACTTGAAGGAAGTTCAAAGAGAGTTGGAAGCCTTATGGCAACAACTAAATTAGGGAATTCAAAGAGTTGTTCTAAAGTTATTAATTATGCTGAGAAACGTGCTGTTGTTAAAAGTGGTGTTAATTGTATGCCTGAGTATGCAAAGGCACAAATGAAAGCAGTTAGAATGGCACACGGAAAAGATACAGGCGTTCAAGCACATACAATAATTCAATCATTTAAGCCTGGAGAAGTGACAGCTGAACAAGCTAATGATTTAGGACGCCAATTAGCAGAATCAATTGCTGAAGGACATCAGGTTGCTATTTACACGCACAATGATACAGAACACATTCATAATCATATTGTTATCAATTCTGTAGATATGGAAACAGGTAAAAAATATCAGAGTAATGCTAGCCAAATTAAATTAGTTAAATCCGAAAATGATAGAATTTGCGAAGAAAATGGATTATCAGTTGCTAGCCAAAAAGCTGAAATAAGATATACGTTAGCAGAGCGGTCACTATTAGAGAAGAACAAGCGAAGTTGGAAAGATGAAGTAAGAGAAACTATTGATATGGCGAAGCAGGAAACAAGTGATTTTAAAGGTTTTTCTGAGTACTTAGAAGAGAATGGGGTTAGTGTTACTGTTCGTGGAAAGACCATTACATACATGCACATGAATGAAAATAAAAAAGTACGCGGGAAGAAATTAGGAGAGTTGTATACGAAAGAAGGTATAGAGGGTGAGTTTGAAAGACGAAATACAGAACAAGAAAGAGATACGTCAAATAGAGATGCTGAAACAAGATTTACTAACAAAGTTGAGCGAACTCGAAAGAAAATCGACGGAGCAAAATACAATAGTGGTCGAACTGGTAAGTCAAGTCATGGACTTGATGAAAAACCAACAAATTTGGATGGAATCAGTCTTGCAACGGGTAGAAAAATTAGAGAGAAACGGAAACGATATTTCGAAGAAAGAGAGCGTTGAGTTTGAAAAAGAAGCACTTCCAATGATTTCAGATACAGATAAAATTGTGATGAAATATGGAAAACCACATAAAGCGGTCATGATCGGGATAAGAGAGTTTTACGAAGAAATAGAGTGGGAGCAAATTCCAGAGCCAAGATATTCTTTACTAGAAAAAGAGATGCTATCAAAATAGCATCTCTTTTTATTTTCCTCGTTCATCAACGATTTCGGGTTTGTTAGAAATTTTGTAATGAAATGGATTGTTTTGATATTCCTTACTCATAAATCTGACTAACATTTTTTCACCATAGGCTGATACAGATTGTTCTTCAGTGTCAATTTTCATCCCTAAAATTTTAAAAATGGCTTGTAATTGAATATCAGTTAAAGGGATTTGAAAATCACTATCTTCATATTCAAAGTTTAATTCAGCTACGTATTTATTCATTGTTTTTTACTCCTGTTCTTTTATTTCGAGTAATTGAGATGTTGTAGAATGTTTTTCCTCTGGTAATGCTTTTTGTTTTCCTCTTAAAACCTCAATTGAATTTAAAGGTTCATCTTCCTCGTAATAACTTAATAAGATTTGGCGTTTTGTATCATTACCTTTCATCATGATGTTAGGATTTACAATGTAAGCACCATTTTGTTTTTTCTTAATAAAATTATTAGCTTGAAGTTTTTTCATGATTGTTGCGACGGTTTTATAAGAAACTCCAACATCTTCTGAAATACTTCTATATGTACCAATAAAGATATTATTTGATGGATTTGTATTTTCTGCTATGTAAATAAAAACATCGAGTTGTTTGTTATCTATAATTCCTAAAACAGTTAAAAAATCCATTAAATACATTTTCCAAAAGTTTTTAGTTCCATATACTCTTTTAGTAATTTGGTCTACATGAATAACTTCGCCTGTTTCACTATCAATTAATTCTCTTTTCTTTTGTCCAATTAATGTTTGAGTTTCTGCATAATATTCTAATTTTGTTTTATTATTTGTCATAAAAAAAATTCTCCTTTTGTAGTCAGATATGACTACATTTGATATCTTTTCATTATATCAAACAGTATAGGGTGTAAGTCTATATTATGCAATACAAAGATATCGAATGATGTAATACAAAGATATCAAACACTAAAGGGTATAAGTGTTAAATATATACTCATAAGATATCAAATGATGTAATTAAAATATATCATACAGTATACTTTAGGATATCAAATGATATCCTAAAGTATATCAAAAAAAAATGCAAAAAACCAGTAATACCAAGGGTTCAAGCCACTTTTTTATCTAATTTACTCTCTTCTATAATCAATCCCCCTTTTTTGGGGGATTGATTATTTTCGCAGTTACCAATTTTGGTAACTGCGAAACCTCCATATCGAGATCGATATGGAGGTTTTTATAAACAGACACTCTCAAAAGGGCTTTTCTTTATGCAATGGTCAGGTAGTATTTTTTGAGAAACCCACTCAAAAAATCTCCACCTTTCCTCCATTGCATAAAGAAATTCGGCTGATTCTTAGCTTTCGCCAAGCCGAACAGACCAAAAACGAGGTTAAGTTGCTCGACTTGGACTAGCAATTATACCAGCCGAACCGCCAGTTCTACTGTTCCAAAAAATCCTCATTCTATGTTTTAGTGACACTAAGAGGGGCTAGCCCCTCGCTACGCTTCACCCCAGCCAACCACCAACCCAAAAACAAGGGAAGGGAAATCAAACCATTTACACCCAAGACCTCTTATAAGACGTTTTGAAAGCTTATAAGAGGTCTTGGGTGTTTTCTATTTGGGATAAATTTAAAACGCTTATAGAGCCTTCTGAGGGCTACAAATCCTATTGTCTTCGTCAAGTTTCCCTAACCAAAAGCAAAAATATCAGGAATCTTGTAGAGCTTTGCTGTGAAATGATGATAAAGAGAGTTAGAGAATCCTTAAAATGGGTCAAGATTCCCTATGTTTCCCTAAAAAAAAATATAAGAAAAACATCCCAAATTAGTAATTTTATAGCAAAAAACACTTTACTATAGTTAAGTACCATGGTATAATTATTTATGTAAGGGAGGTAAGAAAATGGATTGGACAATATTACATATTTTGGAGGTAAAAAATGAATATAACAGCAGTATTAGTAATTATCGGAGCAGTAATCAAAACAGCCTTGCCTATAGTAAAAGAAATATTAGGAGTATACAAGGATTGGTTAGACATAAGTGAAAAAAGAAAGAGGATGAAACAAGGAGAAATAACACAACAAAATAAACGCCCTGTCATTCGCCGTAACCTACCAAAGTCGAGACGAACTACAGGACGTAAGAACAAGTAAGGTTAATACTCTGGGAATACCAGAGTATTAACACTCCCTTACCCAAATTATATCACAAAGTCCAATCCATATAATACATGAAAAAAATACTAGAATTTTTAAACAGCAGGCTTGTAATTCTTCTCATGTTAGCAATAGTTTTAACATTTTTTGTTAACTGGAGTGATTTAGGAATATTAGATTATGTAGTAATCACAACAACTACTATTTACGTACTACTTCTAGTAATACGATTAATCTTAGCATTTATAAAAAAACGATTATAAAGATAGGTGATGAAGCATGTACGAATTAAAAAATAAAGAAGATGTAGAGAAATTTGTAAACGAGTATATTTTAACAACTTCAGAGGTACTAGAGATACTCAATATATCGCGTCCTAGATTAAACGAATTAGTTAATAAAAAGGGACGGATTGTCCCATTGAAACAAACAAAAAACATGAGTTTGTTTTGGAAATCTGATGTAGAACAATTAGAAAAAGAATTGGTTGAATTAAGAAAGAAGTATGGTCCAAAATAAAAAGCACTTGTGTTTTAATGGTTTTTTCGCTTTTTGGTAGAGGCTGGTTCGTAGTGTGCGGGCGAAACCGCACGAACTTAGCGTGTAAAAAAATGATAAAAAATCTAATTTTGATCGTTAGAACTATGCGTTTCGGCACACTAAAATGGTACAACAAGCTGATGAGGAAAGTTTTTCACTTTTTGGTCTTCAGCTTGGTGAGTACCAAGAAGTGTGCCGAATTTTTTAAATCAAGGATGCGATTGAAAAGAGCAAGGGTGGAGATTTTTTGAGAGGGTTTCTCAAAAAATACTACCCGTTCCTTGATTTTAAAAAAGCATCCAAGGGATGTATGTTTTAGCTCCCCCTGTAGGGGG
>NZ_JALNUG010000042.1:0-5500 GCF_026540675.1 Bacillus sp. GC_Bacil_1 | reverse complement strand
ACTCGGTCGCTCATTCGCGACTTCCTTATGTTAACATTTCTATTTTGTAATGTCAACTAAGTTTTTCATTTCGTTTGTCGCTTGCGACGTTAATGTCATCGGCGACTTGTTCTATATTACACCTCTAAAGTATAATCGTCAACACCTTTTTATAAAGAAATTCAATTTAATATTTTTATGCTTTTTTAGCTAGATACGTCTCTATAGAATTTCATTATCGGAGAACACCTTCTGCTTCTCTTTAATTTATTTTCCAAAATATATTCGGGTTAATTTGAACTCTAGACTTAACTTGTGTAGACGTTTTTCTCCAACAAAACTAGCAACCTTATTTTAACAAATACTAGTATATAATTAGAGAGTTGTTGTACTATCAATAAAACTCTATTAGAAGCAGGTGAAGATTTGAAAGATATACGTATCCTTATAGCAGACGACGATAAAGAAATCCGAAATTTATTAAAAATATATTTAGAACGAGAATTATACATGGTAGACACTGCAATCAACGGCGAAGAAGCCTTGCATTTATTTAATCAAAATAACTATAACCTCGTTATATTAGATCTTATGATGCCCAAAATAGATGGAATCGAGGTATGTAAAAAACTTAGAGATAAAACTAACGTACCTATATTAATGCTCACCGCTAAAGATCATGAAGTTGATAAAATTTTAGGTTTAAGCATTGGTGCTGATGATTATATTACGAAACCTTTCAGCATTCACGAAGTAATTGCACGAGTAAAAGCTCTTATGCGTCGTTTTTTAGTTCTCGGAAGTAACAATACTACTCAAGAAAAAACGACTTTATCTTTTAAAGGACTAACTATCAATTTAAATACATACACAGTTCATACAAACAAAGAAGAAATTAGCTTAACCGGAAAAGAACTGGAACTATTAAAATTCTTTACTTCAAACCCAGGGCAAGTATTTACAAAAACACAGCTCTTCCGAAATGTGTGGGACGATAATTATATTGAAGATGACAATACCGTTATGGTACATATTCGAAAACTTAGAAAGAAAATAGAAATTGACCCTTCCAATCCAAAATTCATTCAGACTATATGGGGAATTGGTTATAAGTTTGTAGGTGAAAAGCTTGAAGACTGATAAAACCCTCTTCCTTATTTCATTACAACTTATCATTTGTGGGATTTTAAACATACAAATGAACCCAAGAGTAAAAATGTCTTTATTTATTATCCTTATCTTAATTACAATTTATCTCTTCTTTTCAAGAATACAATTCATTCAACATCGCAAAGCAATGGAAACTAAATTAAGTCGTGTACTAAAAGGAAACTTACAAGCGAGATTATTCACAAGCAATGACCATTCATTACATAATATCGTTTTTTCAATAAACGAGCTAATAGCTAAATTAGAGCAAGTTCAGATTGAAGCCAAAAGATCCGAGGAATCCAGAAAACAACTTTTGTCTAGTATCTCCCACGATATACGAACACCACTCACCTCCATTATCGGATATATAGATGCTTTGAAAGACGGAGTTGCTGCTTCTGAAATAGAAAAACAAGAATATCTTAAAATACTCTATATGAAATCAAATAACTTAAAGCACCTAGTTGATGAAATATTCAATATGGCGAAGCTAGACGCTAATGAATTTCCACTAAAAGAAGAAGAACTCGACTTTTCTGAAGTTACTAGAGAAGTTTTGATTGAATTTTTACCTGAGCTCTCAAAACATAACATCGAACTGCAAATTCTTATACCAGAGTCTACTTGTCCTATCATCGCAGATCATCTAAGCATTATGCGGATTATCGGTAATTTAATGAAAAATGCAATTTATTACGGAAAGGATGGGAAAACAATAGGGGTCGAACTGCTAGAAGCTGATGCAGAATACGAACTTCATATTTGGGATCAAGGCCCTGGTATTCCAAAACATGATTTACAAAACATATTTGAGCGAATGTACCGAAGCGAACAATCAAGAAACTCTTCATTTGGTGGTAGCGGTCTCGGACTTTCTATTTCTAAAGCACTCGTTGAAAAAAATGGTGGGCATATATGGGTTGAAAGTACTCCATGGAAACGAACTAATTTTAGCTTTTCTATTCCAAAACACAATACTTTTAAGAAATAGTTAAGAAATGATTAATATGCAGTTAAGCCTTCCTTTTTATGATGTAAGTACGAACTTATAGAAAGCAGGTGTCTCCTATGAATACAATTATAAAAACGACTAACCTTACTAAAGTATATGGCAATCAAAAATCAGTAAATAATTTAAATATTAATGTTCAAAAAGGGGAGATTTATGGCTTCATAGGCCGGAACGGTGCTGGTAAAACAACAACCATTCGTATGCTGCTTAGTCTTATAAAACCTACAAGTGGAACAATTGAAATATTCGGAGAGAACTTATTCCAAAATCAAAAAGATATTTTAAGCAGAATTGGTTCTATAGTTGAAGTTCCAGGATTTTATGAAAACTTAACTGCAAAAGAAAACCTATTAATTAATGCAAAGATAATTGGGGTTCACAAAAAGAATGCTATTGAAGAAGCATTAGAAATAGTAGGCTTGCAGCATGAGACAAAAAAGTTAGTGGGAAAGTATTCTTTAGGAATGAAGCAACGCTTAGGAATTGCACGCGCTCTTCTCCATTATCCTGAGCTACTCATATTAGATGAACCAACTAACGGACTAGACCCTATTGGTATTAAAGAAATGCGAAAACTTATTCATTCCTTAGCTCAAGAAAGAAATATAACAATACTCATTTCTAGTCACATATTAGCCGAGGTAGAACAGTTAGTCGATCGTATCGGAATTATTCATGAAGGAAAGTTACTAGAAGAAGTTTCTCTTGATACGCTGCGCAAAGCAAACCGTAAGTACATAGAGTTTCAAGTGAATAATGACGATAAAGCTGTGATGTTATTAGAAAATCATCTTCAAATTTTTGATTATGAGGTACATGATGAAAGAAATATTCGTATTTACTCTCATTTTGGACAACAAGGATACATAAACAGAACATTCGTTCTCAATGATATTGAAGTATTAAAAATGATGATAAGCGAAGATAGACTAGAAGATTATTTCACCAAACTAGTTGGAGGTGGAACAATTGGTTAATCTACTCTATACAGAACTCTTAAAACTAAAACGCTCTAATATGTTTTTAATTAGCATTATTGGTGCTGGTGTCGCACCTTTCTTAGTTGTAGTAGCCTCTTATATACATATAAAAACAAAACAGCCAACTCCAACTATTTGGTTCCATCAATTATTCACTGACGTTAACTTATATACTACTTTAGTTATAGGATTCCCCTTATATGGAGTAGTGGTTGCTTATTTGCTTACCCGCGAATATGCAGAAGATACACTGAAAAATTTACTAACTATCCCCGTGTCGCGCATTAGCTTTATTATAAGTAAATTCATCATTCTCTTTCTTTGGATTATGATGCTAACTTTAGTCGCTTGGGCACTTACTTTAATATTAGGGCTATTGGGGAACTTCCCTGGTTTTAACATTGCTTTACTTTTAGGTTCTTTCCTAGAATTTTTAATATGTGGTGGACTTCTCTTTCTATTGTCTTCACCTATTGTGCTACTAACTCTTGTAATGAAGAGCTATGTACCGCCCATTATATTAACAGTCATTATTACAATGACTAATCTTATGCTCGTAAACTCCAAGCATAAAGATTTATTTCCGTGGACCGCTACTCTAGATATCGCAAATAACGAATTACAACCGACATATCCACCAGAGTATTCTTATATCATCATCGCAGTAACGACAATTTCCGGGTTTATTGCAACACTATTCTATTTTAAAAAAGTAGACATTCATTAATTTATAGGAGTGAAACTATGAGCGATATCATTATTGCCTTCATACTCGGTATTGTAGAAGGATTAGCTGAATTTTTACCTATATCCTCTACTGGCCATCTTATATTAGTCGGGCATTTATTAGGCTTTGAAGGAGAAAGAGCAAAAACGTTTGAAATTGTTATTCAGCTAGGCGCAATTTTAGCTATTGCAATTTTATATCATAAACGTCTCGTTTCTTTATGTAATATTAAGCCTCTTCTACAGAAAGAAAAAAAATTCAACGCATTCCATGTATTTCTTGGCGTATTTCCAGCAGTGGTTGCTGGTTTGCTACTACATGATATTATTAAAACATACTTATTCCAGCCATACACTGTTGTAATTGGACTTGTAGCAGGGGCAATTCTTATGATCTTTGCAGAAGAAAAAAAGAAAGAGGCAGTAGCCTATTCACTGGACGATTTAACATACAGCCAAGCTTTAACAATCGGATTATTTCAATGCTTAGCAGTATACCCTGGCTTCTCTAGAGCTGGCTCTACTATCTCTGGAGGTCTATTAGCAAAAGTAAATTATAAGACTGCATCTGAATTCTCTTTTCTAATAGCTCTTCCTGTAATGATTGGGGCTACAGGCTTAGACTTACTAAAAAGCTGGAAGTATTTAAGTGTCGATGACATCCCTATGTTTGCGGTAGGATTCATTACCTCTTTTATAGTAGCGATGCTAGCGGTAGTAACTTTTCTAAAGCTTTTAGAGAAAATAGGTTTAAAACCTTTTGCATACTATCGTATTTTGTTGGCTATCTTATTTACGCTTTTCGTATTGCTATAGATTCATATAAGTCACATATTATTAAACTGATATTCAATTTAGAATATCGGTTTTTTTATCTATTTCAACTCTAGTATTACTCACTTCAATATGGCATAGTGATAATAAACTACCATTCATAATCTGAACGTTCTTTAAGTAACTATATCCTTTATCATAAAATACAATTGGAAAATTAAAGATCCCATATATGTACAGAACATATTTACGAACCATATTCACTCCACATAGTATCTTTTTAATTTGCAACATACTAATACAAATTAAAAATGAGTACAAAGGCATAACAAATAAGTAAATTTCCTAGGAATTATAAAGAGACTACATATTAATTAGAGTGAGGTGACGATAAAAATGAATCAATTAGCACAGACATATTGGGATACTTATTGGGGAAATAACAAAAAAACAGAATCTGTTACAGCTTGGCAATTTGGGGATTCCCCTAATTATCTTGCACAGCTAGTAATTGACGGTATTAAAACCGCTACATGCTCCGGTCACATTTTTTATGAATTAGAAAATGAACCGCTACCGACTGCTAATGATTATAGTATTATACTCAATAGTAATGATGAACCTGTAGCTATTATTAAGACAATAGAAGTAACTGTAACACCAATGAATGAAGTAAGCGAAGAATTCGCTATCGCTGAAGGCGAAGGAGATCGTACTTATAATTACTGGAGAGACACCCATGTTCTTTTTTTACAAAGGAACTAAATGAGCTTGGCCTTAATTTCTCTGAAGATATGTTACTCGTCTGTGAGCGTTTTGAACTTGTTGATGTGAACAATAAAGTGAAATTTACCAGCCATTCTTATTTTTATAAAAC
>NZ_JALNUG010000041.1:0-6003 GCF_026540675.1 Bacillus sp. GC_Bacil_1 | reverse complement strand
GAAATATATCGGCGATTATTCGAATATATCGACTTTCCGGCAAAAAACGACAACTATCGTAAAGCTTATTTTCAGTTTCATAGACGGATAACTTGAATAATCATTTGATAATGGTTATCATTTAGGGAGTCTTTTTAATTTTGGAAAATGGAGGTAAGATATGCTACGTAAATTTTTTTCTTACTATAGACCGTATAAAGGTTTATTTATACTCGACTTTTCTTGTGCAGTTATCGCAGGATTACTGGAACTTGGCTTCCCGCTTATCGTAAATCAATTTATTGATAAGTTATTGCCAGGGCAAAACTGGACGCTTATTTTATGGGCTTGTTTCGGTTTACTCACAGTTTATATGTTAAATGCAGGCTTACAATATGTCGTTACATATTGGGGACATATGCTTGGTGTTAACATTGAAACAGATATGAGGCAGAAATTATTTGATCATATTCAAAAGCTATCATTCAGATTTTTTGATAATAATAAAACAGGTCATTTAATTTCGCGCCTTACAAACGATTTAATGGAAATTGGGGAAATTGCTCACCATGGACCAGAAGATTTATTTATCGCCGTAATGACTTTAGTTGGGGCATTCTCATTTATGATGATGATCAACTGGAAGTTAGCGTTATTAACGTTCTTCGTCATTCCATTCCTATTATGGTTAGCACTTTACTTCAATAAAAAAATGACAGGTACGTTTAGACGTTTATTCTCAGATGTTGCTGATTTCAATGCATGTATTGAGAACAACGTTGGTGGTATTCGCGTTGTACAAGCATTCGGAAATGAAAAGTTTGAGAAAGAGCAATTCGCTGTGAACAACGCTCGTTTCCGTACAACGAAATTAATGGCGTATAAAATTATGGCTTTAAATTCATCGATTAGTTATATGCTCATGCGTCTCGTAACGCTCTTCGTATTAATATGCGGTACATGGTTTGTTCTGCAAGGAGAATTAACGTACGGTGGATTTATCGGATTCGTTCTATTAACGAATATTTTCTTCCGTCCAATTGAAAAAATTAACGCGGTAATCGAAAGCTATCCGAAAGGAATCGCTGGTTTTAAAAGGTATGTAGAGCTTCTTGAAACAGAGCCTGACATTGTAGACTCTAAAGATGCAATGGAAGTTAAACAGGTACATGGTGATATTCAATATAACAACATTACGTTCGGATATGAAAATAAAGAACCGATTTTAAAAGATATTAGTTTGAATATACATGCAGGTGAAACGGTTGCGTTCGTTGGACCATCAGGAGCAGGGAAAACGACGTTATGTAGCCTATTACCACGTTTTTATGAGCAATCATCTGGATCAATTCAAATTGATGGTATTGATACGAAAGATATGACATTATCTTCACTTCGTAAGCAAATTGGAATTGTGCAGCAAGATGTGTTCTTATTCTCAGGAACAATTCGTGAAAATATTGCTTACGGGAACTTAAAGGCGTCAGAAGCTGAAATTTGGCAGGCAGTAAAACGTGCGCAGTTAGAAGACTTAATTTACTCACAACCAGACGGTTTAGATACTGTTATCGGTGAGCGTGGTGTAAAACTTTCTGGTGGACAGAAGCAGCGTCTAGCAATTGCTCGTATGTTCTTGAAAAACCCGCCAATTTTAATACTAGATGAAGCTACTTCCGCACTAGATACTGAGACGGAACTTGCAATTCAAAAATCACTTGCTGAATTAGCAGCTGGTCGTACAACGTTAGTTATCGCTCACAGACTTGCAACGATTAAAAATGCAGATCGAATCGTCGTTGTAAATAAAGACGGTATTGCAGAACAAGGTTCACATGATGAATTAATTGAGCAAGGCGGAGGATACAGTAGGTTATACGAAGCTCAGTTTAGTTCGTAAATATAATTTGTACTGAATTAGTGCACCATAAGTAGGTAAAAATCTCATATGGGAGGCTATAAAGTATGATTGTAACAACAACGTCTACAATTCAAGGAAAAGAAATTATTGAGTATATCGATATCGTCAATGGAGAAGCAATTATGGGCGCGAATATCGTTCGTGACCTCTTCGCTTCTGTCCGTGACGTTGTCGGCGGTCGTGCGGGTGCTTATGAAAGTAAATTAAAAGAAGCGCGCGACATTGCAATGGAAGAGATGAAAACTTTCGCAAGACAAAAAAATGCGAATGCCATTGTTGGTATTGACGTGGACTACGAAGTAGTTCGCGAAGGGATGCTAATGGTTGCAGTGAGCGGGACTGCTGTTCGTATATAAAGTGAAACTTTAATCAGTGGGGGTGTTTGTTCCCCACTGATTATTAGTTGAACCAATCGGGCATTTACGGGCAGTTGGTCTCCCATCTACCTTCTTTGCCTTAACCGAATTTTGAGGTGGGAGTCTTACTGCCCGTTAATGCGGGATAAAGTAAAAGCCGTGCTGATGCATGGCTTTTTACTTTATATGTCGAAGTTTCAATATTTCTTGGGAAATGCGGAAGGTCCCGTCGATATATAGGGAAGACATTAGAGCGCTTCTTTACATTTCCGTATTTGAACTAATAATGTTTCGTATTCTTGGTTGAGAGATGTGATGTCATCGTGATGATTGGGTATAGAAATCCGGCTGATGACTTCAGTTAATTTTGTTTGTAACCTTAATAATTCTTGTTCAGTAACGTTTACAGAATTCCCGGTTGTTCTTTTTGTGTATTGCTCGTAATTACCGTGGAATACTCTTGGTTCACTCTCATCTACTTGTAGAATATGGTCTGCAACAGAGCGAATAAAGGCACGGTCATGGCTAATGAAAAGTATTGTGCCAGGATATTCTTGTAACATGGTTTCTAATTCTTCTTGCGTTGCTAAGTCTAAATAGTTTGTCAAACTTATTTCTGTTCGCTATTTTTGAATTTATTATTATACAATTGTACTTTTGCCAGCGCCTCAGCATCGTTTTTGATTTCATCTAATCCATTCGCATCTCCAATGATATATCCTTCAAATGATGAACCAACAAAATCGAAGATGTATTGAAACTGAGCAATAAGCGGCAATGCCTTCAGTTTTGGATTGTCTCCGCCAACGATGACAACATACATCTTTTTATCTTTCATTTTCTCTTTGAAATGAAGAGATGTATCGCGCAAGCTTTGTGACCAGCGATCAACAAAGTTTTTCATATGTCCACTCATTCCGTACCAATATAATGGTGTAGCAAAGATAATCGTGTCGTGCTCTAACATGCGTTTCGTTAACTGCTCGTAGTCATCATTTACAGGTTGGAATCCTTCTGTATCATGACGCTTATCTGTAATAGGATAGACTGTGTGATCACGTAAATAAATTTGTTCTGTTTCAATTCCATCAATCATCATATGTGTTAAAGCTTCCGTATTTCCGTTTTGTCTTGAACTGCCATGTATAACAAACATGTAATCATCCCTTTTTTTTTGCTTGTTTTAGGAGTGAAACGTGTTTTTGCAAATTCGTTTGGATGTTGGAAAGTAATGTGATTTGCTTTGTTACTTCATTGAGTTTATCTTCGTAAAGCGTAAGGATACTGCTGCACGGATTGTCGTACAGGTGCGGTTCAATTTCAAGGCAGCGCAGCATCCTTGCCGTCTCTTCTAAATTTAAGCCAATTTGTAAGTACATTTGAATAAGCTCCACTTTTCCGATGGCACTTTCATCAAAATCACGGTAGCCATTTGCGAGGCGCTTAGAAGGGAGTAATCCCTTTTCTTCGTAATGTCTTAGTGATCTTTCACTAACGCCAGTTTCTTTTGATAATTCTCCAATTCGCAATGTGTTTCACTCCTTTTACATGTATTGTAAACCTTCACACTAATGTGAAGGTCAATGCTGTTTTTTCGCAAAAGAATTTACATGATTTAAGAACACTTGAATGGCTTTAGAGGGAATGAAATATTTGCCGCGCACGATGGAGAACGGACGGATTAGTTGTTCATTTGGAACCTCGATGTGGAATAGTTCTCTTGCTAGTAGCTCTTTCCGTACAGTCCAATCAGAAAGTATAGCGATGCCAAGACCGGCGGCGACGGCTTCCTTCACACTTTGAATACTGCTAAATGTAAAGAATCGCTTCATTTTTAAATGGTGTTGATGAATAAATCGATCGCTATAAGCACGTGTACCAGAACCACTTTCTCTTAATACCCATACTTGGTCTTGGAGTGTGCTTTCATTTATTTCCTTTGTGCGGAGCAATGGATGATTTGGCGGAACGACGAGCTTCATTTCATCTTGCATAAATGTTTCAACGTTAACATCAGCGTATACGACTTGCCCTTCCACTAAGCCGATATCAATTTGATTAGAGCGAAGACTTTGCAAAACTTCTTCTGTATTTGAGATAAAGGTATGCACTTCGACGCGTGGATTTTCATTCGCATAGTTAGCGAGTATTTTTGGAAGTAAGTATTCGCCAATTGTAAAACTAGCACCGATGCGAAGTGTTCCTGTTACAACGTTATGTAGTTCATTAATTTCTTGCTTAGCATCTTCGTAAAGAGAGAGCATTTGCTTTGCATGTATATATAATATATTTCCAGCTTCCGTGACTTGGACATGTTTCGGAGATCGCTGAATGAGTGTAGTTCCAAATTCGTTTTCTAAGTTGCGTATATGCATACTTACGCCAGGCTGTGAAAGATTTAATAATTCCGCTGCACGAGAGAAGTGTTTCTGTTCAACGACAGTAACAAAAATTTTTAAAATGTCTACGTTCATATAATGGGCTCCTTTCTTTTCTATCATCTTATCATAAGTATTTCTGATGATAGAGATTCGGTATTGGTATTAAACTTATTATAGAAACTCTCTTATAATGTAAGTAGAAAGAACATGCATGTTCCAATACGATTGTTGGGGTGGTACAAGGTGGAACAAACACTTGTTATACAAAAGAAGAAGGGCTTTGGATTTTCGCAAGGAATTGGGATTACATTATTAATCGCAATTGCCGCGAAATATTTAGCAGAGCTTCCATTTTTAAATATTATGGGACAATTAGTAATTGCTATTCTAATTGGGATGGTTTGGCGCGCTGCAATTGGAGTTCCTCATGATGCGATTGCAGGAACGAACTTTGCGAGTAAGAAGTTACTGCGCTTTGGGATCATCTTACTTGGAATGCGATTAAATCTTGTTGATATTGCGAAGGCGGGGCCGAAAGTATTGGTCATCGCGGCGGTTGTTATTACATTTACTATTTTTGTTGTATACGGACTAACGAAAGTATTTAAAGTAGAAAAGAAACTTGGGATTTTAACAGCATGCGGTACGGCAATTTGCGGCGCGGCCGCGGTCGTGGCAATTGCACCGCAAGTGAAAGCAAAAGATGACGAAACAGCAGTTGGAGCGGCGATCATTGCAATTTTAGGTACAATATTTACGCTTATTTATACGTTATTATATCCAGTGCTTGGCCTATCTCCATACGGATATGGAGTGTTCTCAGGGGCGACACTGCATGAAATTGCTCACGTAATTGCGGCTGCGGCGCCAGGAGGAAGCACGGCTGTAGATATCGCAGTTATCGTGAAACTAACGCGCGTTGCAATGCTTGTACCAGTAGCGATTTTAATCGGATTATGGTTTGGTAAGAGTGAAGGTAGCGAGGAAAAAAGATCATGGCGCGACCTTCCAATTCCGTGGTTCATCTTCGGGTTTTTAGCAATGAGTGCAGTGCATTCGCTTGGGATTATTCCAGAAGTTGTTGCGGGATACATTGTTGTCATTGCTTATATGCTAATCGCAATGGCGATGGCAGGGCTCGGTTTAAATGTAGAGTTTAAAACTTTTCGTAAATTAGGAAGTAAAGCATTCGTGGCAGGGCTGATTGGCTCGGTTTGCTTATCGGTTCTTGGATACGTTCTTGTATGGGGATTAGGATTTATATAAGTAGGACGAAGAAGCTGTTCCAAAAGATATTTTGGGGCAGCTTCTTTCTTATGCTTATGGTGTTACTGATGTCGATATATTTGGGAAATCGCCGATATAAATG
>NZ_JALNUG010000040.1:0-6553 GCF_026540675.1 Bacillus sp. GC_Bacil_1 | reverse complement strand
GCAACCGATGAATTCACCAAGAAAACAACCGAAATTGAAAAAAGTGTGGACGGTGTAAAAACCACTGTATCAACTGTTCAAAAAGACCAAGGTACAATGCAAACTACCTTAAATCAAGTTAAACAAACAACGGATTCTAATTCACAAACCATTACAACTCTATCTCAAACACAAGGCAAACAAGGGGAGGTTATTCAACAAAACACGAGTGATATCACACAGTTGAATAATCAAATCAAATCCAAAGTAACAGATACTCAAATGCAAGAATATGTAGGTGGATTAGGAAGTACGAACTTACTATTTAATACTGCATTTGAAGATCGAGTAATAAACGCTACTACAGGAGCTGTAACGAGTAGAAAACCGAGTATTTCTAAATGGAGTGTCGGTCCAAACGGCAGTAACTTTACAGCTGTACCAGAAACAGCGAGAAACCATGACGGTATGAATTCCGTTAAATTAGAATCGTCCGGGCAGACAGTAGACAGAAATGCAGCGTTCTATCAATCATTACCTGTATCTCCTAACTCCGGTGATTATGTGTTATCTGCATGGTTTTACACAGATGCAGTTGCTACCATAGATAATACAGCATTTGTAATGATTGAATTTTACAATGGTTCTACTTGGGTTACGAATAAAGTCGTACAACTTGTACCATTACTGACTAATGGATCATGGAAATTTGTTAGTGTAACTATGCCATCTCCTGCATCTGGTGTTACTACGATACGTTTCGTAGTGGTTATTAGAAAAAACGGTAGACTTTGGGTATCGCAACCACAATTACAACAAGGTATTACACCTTCTAGTTTCATGGAGAATCCGAAAGACTATGCCAACTATGACCAACTTGTAGGCGAAATTGCAAAGAAAGTGGCTACTTCTGATTTTGATAGTAAAGTTTCTAAAATGGAAACAACGATCAATCAGCAATCTAATCGTATTGACTTAAAAGCAGAAGCTAAAGAGGTTTATACGAAAATAGAAGCTAACGGTCAATTTGGAAGTAAGGCTATTGTAGATTCGCATACTTCTCAGTTATCTGTAATGAGTAATGAAATTAATTCCACGGTCAAAAAAAATGATATTATCTCGTCTATCAATCAAACAGCAGAGGAAGTTAAAATTAGTGCAGGTAAAATACAATTAGATGGAACAACAATAGCAAAGTATTTAGAAGCGCAGGAACTTAAAGGTACAACCATACGTACAGACAATGGTTCTAATTATGTTCACATTCAAAAGCAATTCATACGTTTGATGGAGTCGAATTTAAATCGAATGTTTATTGGTTATTACAAAAGAGCTGTTGATAGCCAAATACAACCAACAATACTTATGCATGATGATGTGGATACATCACGTTTCCGCGATGGTACTTTAACAATATCTCAATTCCCAGTGAAAGGAGAAAATTACTATACCGGTACCTTTGGTATTGTTAAAGGTTATGATGCGGATCAAACTCCACATTATTGCGCTAAATTAAATGTGGATACAAAAGGGGATGTATCTCTTAATGGAGATAACTATATTTATATTACTGGTAATAACGGAGTTACCCTAAGGTCTGATAAACAATTTAGCGCTTATACTAATACAATTCGTTTAGATTCTGTAAGCCATGTAGATATTCTTACTGGTGGGGCTTTGTTTATGAAAAGTAATCAGAATACAGAGGTCAATTCTGGTGGGCATACAATTATCACTTCTGGAAAAGGTATAAGTCAGTATGCAAAAAATGGATCATATTGGGTTGAAGTAGCCAACGGTGCTACCTTCACAGTATCTAATCCATCGAACGCATTTTGGGTAGACTCTGCTGGTGGAATAACGTTAAAAGGTGGATCTAAATCCGTATGGATGGACAGTCAGTCTTCCATTGTATTCAACTTAAAAGGAAAAAATATGCTTGATATAGTTGCAACGCCCAACGCTGAAACAGACCTTCGATTCCAAACAGTAATGCTACGAAATGGTAACGTTGAGGGATATACAACACTTCAGGTTAAAAATGGGTCAGGAAGTGCATATAACGCAGTTACAGCATCAGCTTTTCAAACGGCATCGAAACGTGAATACAAAACAAATATTCGTGACGTGCAGTTTAGCGCAATAGAAAAAATTATGGCACTTCAAATCCAACAATACAACTTGAAAACAGATATAGAAGACTTGTATGAGAAGCGAATGAATCGTGTTGAAGGGGACCCAATTCTTACAACAAACGATATAGAAACTCACTATGGGTGGATTGCAGATGATGAAAATACTCCTGAGTGTTTTGTTACAAAAACAAGAAATGCAGCTGAACTATATTCTTCATTAGCAATTCAAATAAAGGCGTTTCAAGAAGAAAAACAAGCTAAAGATGCTGAAATTCAAGAGTTAAAAGAAGAGAATAAACAAATGAACAGTAGAATTGAAGTTTTAGAACAACTGTTACTTCAAAATTTAATTGATAAGAAACCAGAGCAGCTATAGGCTGTTTTTTAATTTGCATAAAATACGGCTTTTGTTTTGAAATTTCTGCGATGCATTCACCATAAATAAGGTTGTCTCATATCATGTAGAGATTGCTTTATTAAGATTTTAAAAGGATGTGAATACAGTGGAAGATGTATATGTAAAAATCGACAGTTTAAAAGCAGAACAAAAAGAAATTATGCGAGATATTCGTAATTTAGAAACTCGCACAACAATTAATGAGAAAGACATTGCTACAATTAATAAGCAATTAGAAAAGATTAGCATGAATACAACTTGGATTTTAAGAATTATTATTAGTGCAATTACTATGTCAGTCTTGGGTTTAATATTAAAAGGGATGATTTAATATCGTAAAATAAAAGTACTTACTGAGAGAGGGACAAGCGTCTCTCTTTTTTATTATAAATAAGGAGATGTAAAGATGGATCGTATTGACATATTAATGAAAGCATTTATAGCTACATTCGGTGGCTTCTGTGGGTATTTTTTGGGAGGATGGGATGCAACATTGAAAATCTTAGTAACGATGGCAGTTATTGATTATTTAACTGGCATGATTGCAGCAGGTTATAACGGAGAATTAAAAAGTAAAGTTGGTTTCAAAGGCATCGCCAAAAAGGTGGTGCTTTTTCTTTTGGTTGGAGTGGCAGCTCAATTAGATGCAGCGTTAGGAAGTAATAGTGCTATTCGTGAAGCAACAATTTTCTTCTTCATGGGTAATGAATTACTTTCACTTTTAGAAAATGCTGGTCGAATGGGTATTCCGTTGCCACAAGCTTTAACAAATGCAGTTGAAATTTTAGGTGGTAAACAAAAACAAGAAGAGAAAAAGGGAGATGTTCAATAATGGAAATCAGAAAAAATTTAGTTGATGCAAGCAAATATGGTACTAAGTGTCCTTATACAATGAATCCAGAATTCATTACTGTCCACAATACTTATAACGATGCTACAGCAAATAACGAAGTGGCTTATATGATTCGTAACGGCAACCAAGTATCGTTTCATATTGCGGTAGATGATAAAGAAGCTGTACAAGGTATTCCTTTAGAGCGTAACGCTTGGCATTGCGGTGATGGTGGTGGTAACGGAAATCGTAAATCTATTGGAGTTGAAATTTGTTATTCTTTAAGTGGTGGAGATAGATATTATAAAGCTGAAGATAATGCAGCTATCGTTGTAGCTCAATTAATGAAACAGTACAATATTCCAATTAGTAAAGTTCGTACACATCAATCATGGAGTGGAAAGTATTGTCCTCATCGTATGTTAGCAGAAGGACGTTGGAATTGCTTTATTGAAAGAGTCCTAAATGCATATAACGGAAATAATAATCCAGTAATGCCAACTCCTATTCCACCCTCAAACGATGGTGCAAAAGTGGCTTATATTAACGGAGATAACGTGAATTTACGAAAAGGACCTGGAACTGGATATGCAGTTATTCGTAAGTTAGGTAAAGGAGAATGCTACCAAGTATGGGGTGAGTCAAATGGGTGGCTAAACGTAGGTGGCGATCAGTGGGTATATAATGATTCATCATACATTCGTTATACAGGAGAAAATGCACCAGCAACTTCTAAACCATCAAATGATGGCATTGGTGTAGTAACTATTACTGCTGATGTGTTACGCGTTCGTACTGGTCCAGGAACTAACTATGGCGTCGTGAAAAATGTGTACCAAGGTGAGAAATATCAAGCGTGGGGATATAGTGACGGTTGGTATAATGTTGGCGGCGATCAATGGATTTCTGGTGAATATGTGAAGTTTGAAAAGTAAAACATACTATGTAACAGCAAATGAAGCCTATGTGTATGTAAAGTAATTAAAAAGCTGAAAATAATTAGTCAGCTTTTTAATTACTATAATCTAGTATCTATCTAAAAATATTAATTTTCTGAATTTTCAATAAAAATGATTAGATTATACCAACTTAATGATAATGATTAAAGAGACTACTATAGAACCCAAACATTAATAGAAGAAAGACATATACAGGTATTATGAGTTTGAAAATTTTATAAACTCTAAAATCTTATAAAAAGAGGAGCATAAAACATGAGCGAACAATGTCCAATTAATGTACCATGTCAGGTAGCAGGGCAAACCCAAACACCATTAAGTGATGAGACTGCAACACCAATTGTTACTCCAGGAGCACCCATTGTAAAGATTCCAGTTGTATTAGCTGAAAGAACGCTTCAAATTGTTGTAGAGTCCGATATTTCATTAGAGCCTCCAGCAGTTGAAATTAAACGCATATTAAAAAACGTATTTTTAACACAATGTAAGTTAGTGCCTGTAGCATTTGTACCAGTACCAGGTACACCTTACCGACGAGTTACAAGAGCAAAATTATTTGTACAAGGCTATATTCGTAAAAATATTGAATATGCAAATAACGAGTGTAATGGAGTTCTATATGATCGTATTGCAAATGTTCCATTTTCTGGTTTTGCAGATTTGACAGAAGGTGATTTTCTATCATTAGCTTTAGTAGCTTCTTCTTCGGACACTACTTCTCATTTTATAAATCCTAAAAACGGTGATTTACCACGTCTAGACAAATATTTCTTTGAAAATGCAGTTTTTTATAACGAACAACCATATTGTGAATTAGTAAGCGCTCAATTTTTTGAATTAGACTTTTCACCTTGTTCTACAGAGCTAAACGAACCATTTGATACGCTTCGTGAAAAAATTGTACTAGATCTTACTTTAAAAGTTTTACAAGTACAACAAGTACAAGTAGCACTATAAAAATAAAAAGAAATTGTCTTTTTAACAAAGACAATTTCTTTTTATTTTTATACAACATATATAATGATGAAATGGTCACATACAAAAAACAAATTTTTTGAATTTCATCAGACGGGGGGATGGTGATGAAAAATCCATGGATTGGTAAGGGAATATGGGATGAAATTTACAAGTATAAAAACCTGAATATACAAGATAATTCACACGAAAAAAGAGGTAAAAAAGAAGAAGTACCACTTGAATTAAAGGAAGAAGGTCAAGCGTCTGGATCACAAATAGGGCCTTTAATACGCTCACTGGTGGTCAAAACTCCATTTTCTATTTTTTCAGAAGTAAATAGTTTTAAAATATTTCCAAAAATAAATGTAAAAAATCAAGAAGCATTTGTATTTAGGAATGAAAAAGGTGTAGAAGGGCGTGAATTAGATTGTAAGTTATTAAATACAGTGCAACAATATCATTCGGATAGTTATTGTAAATTAGTTTCTTTAAATCTTCATGAGAAGAGAGTTTATTTTGAATTATATAACAAAAAAAATAAAGGGAATAAAGAAGAGAATAAGGTAGAGGCATCTTCATGGATTCCTATTCACAGTATAATATTAGAGAGTGAAAATGGGGAAGACGTAAATAATTTTATTACAGCGAAACTACCAATAGAAATAGGAAGATATAAAGGTGAAATTAGTTTACGAGAAAAGGTTGTATTTAAAGAAAAAGTCATAGGAATAAAAGAGGTTGAACAGGAGATTATTTTGACAAAAACCGAATTTTTAATACCAAAGGTAAAAAAGAATGGGCAAAATACACTTACAGTTGAAAAAGGGAGCTTATTGGTAGAAGGGTATATATATCAATGTATTCAATACATATCAGAACAAAGTACACTTCATGATAATGAGCATCAGTTAATACAAAATATTGTATTGGAGTTAATCATTCAAGTAATACAAGAACAAGAGGTACAAGTGCGAATTAAATAAAAATAATTATATTCCCTCGATTAGCTGATTATTTTTATTCGTAGTGCATCGATGGGTATTCTTTTGTAAATCATTCAGTGCTGCAAACTAATTGTTAAATGGTTTATCCTTGATAAATTCAATTTTACATTGTTACTAAATAGTATGAATCTCCTCTGGTTTATGTTTTAAAAAAGTGCTAACAAGTTTGCAAACGAACTTGCTAACACTTATGCAGAATAGACATAAATTATCGCCGATATGTCGTCTTTGAAAATAGCTTTAATCAGTTACATCATACTTATACGAAATGCTCATAAAAACAGTCTTAA